>MGOE01000043.1:20045-21147 GCA_001797035.1 Chloroflexi bacterium RBG_16_72_14 | reverse complement strand
GCGTTCCGGCACCAGGCGATCGCCGGGCAGTCGGCGCACCGCGGCCTGCGTGACCGGCACAGGCGCGCCCCGAGGTCCATCAGCGCGTGCGTCCAGTCCCCCGCCCGATCGGCGGGCACCACCGCGTCCGCCAGGGCCTGGAGCGCGGCCGGCGGCACCGCCTCGGCTCCGCCCGCGACGATCCGGGCCAGCACGCGCCGGACGTTCGTGTCCACCGCCCCGACCGGCCGCCCGAACGCGATCGCCGCCACGGCCCGCGCGGTGTAGGGCCCGACCCCGGGCAACGCGACCAGGCCTTCGACCGTGTCCGGCACCACGCCCCCATGGTCCGCCACGATCGCCTTCGCCGCCCGGTGCAGGTGGACCGCCCGCCGGTTGTAGCCAAGCCCGGCCCAGGCCCGGAGCACGTCGGCCAGCGGCGCCGCGGCCAGGTCGGCCACCGTCGGCCATCGCGCGAGCCACGAGGTCCACGACTCCGCCGCCCGTGTCGCCTGCGTCTGCTGGGCCATGAGCTCCGAGACCAGCACGGCGTACGGGTCGCGGGTGGCGCGGAAGGCGAGCGCGCGCCCGGCCGCGTCGTACCACGCGAGCACCGCGTCGCGCAGGGCGGGCGGGACGGCGTGATCGGGGTCGGGCGGGACAGGCACCGACCTACGATACGGGCGTTGGCCACGTGGCACGCGGTGGGTGTGGAGGCGGTCGATGACGATGCGGTTCGGGGCGGCGTTCTGGGTCCAGCGCACAGGCTGGCGCGAGCTGCGCGAAGCGGTGCTGCACGCCGAGGCGGCCGGCTTCGACGACGCCTGGATCGACGACCACCTCCTGTGCGATGAGGGCGACCCGGACAGCGACAAGCTCGAGGCCTGGACCACGCTCGCCGCCCTGGCCGCCGTCACGACGCGGATCCGCCTCGGGCACCTGGTCGGCGCGAACACGTTCCGCAACCCGGGGCTCACCGCGAAGATGGCCGCCACGCTCGACCACGTCAGCGGCGGGCGTGCGATCCTCGGGCTCGGCGCGGGCTGGTTCGAGCGCGAGCACGACGCCTTCGGGCTCAAGTTCGGACCCTGGATGGGCGAGCGGATCGACCGCCTGGCCGAGG
>MGOE01000043.1:15337-19983 GCA_001797035.1 Chloroflexi bacterium RBG_16_72_14 | reverse complement strand
CTACCGGTTCCACGACGCCGTGTGTGCGCCGCGCCCCGTCCAGCCGCATCTGCCGATCCTGCTCGGTGGATCGGGACCGAAGAAGACGCTGCCGCTGGTGGCCCGGTCGGCCGACCTGTGGAACGCCTATGGGACCCCCGAGGAGGTGGCGGCGGCCGACGCGATCCTGCGGGCGGCGTGCGAGGCGGCGGGCCGCGACGAGCGCGAGATCGAGCGCACCGTCAACCTCAACGTCGTGATCCGCGGCGATCGCGCCGAGGCGGAGCGGGCCTGGGCTGGCTGGGCCGAGGCCCACCTGCCACAGCCGGGCGAGGCGGACCTCGACGCCGGAGGCTCGATCGAGGAGGTCGCCGAGACCCTCGCACGCTACCGCGACGTCGGCTTCCGCCACCCGATCCTGATCTTCCGGACCCCGTTTGACGCCGCGACGATGGATGCGCTGCCCGAGCTCCGCGCGCGGCTCGGCGGCTGAGCCCTCCACGCTTGCGCATCGAGAACTGTGACGCTAGCATCGCGCATCATGCACACGGACAGACGAACCACCGTGACGGCCACGCGGGAGACCCTCGCCACCCTCGAGGCCGAGGCGCAGCGTCGAAACGTGCCTCTGGCCACCGTGCTGCGCGAGGCCGTCGACGAGAAGGCGGCGGCGATTCGCGAGGGACGACGCCCTCGCGTGGGAGTCGCGCGGTCCACGGACGGCCGGAGTGCGGCGGAGGTCACGGCTGAGCCGGTCGCCGAGCCCCCGGGGTGAGCCTTGGCGCTCATCTGTGACACCGGCCCGCTCCTCGCTGCGCTCGATGCGGCCGATCCGGATCACCAGGCGTGCGCGAGGCTGATCGTCGGGTCGCCGGAGGATCTCGTCGTTCCCACGCTGGTCATGGCGGAGCTCGACTACTGGTGCAGCCGCCGGCTTGGCGCGCGCGCGTGGCTCGTCTTCCTGGACGACGTCATCGCCGGGGCTTACCGGTTGGAGCCGCCCACGACTGCCGACCTCCGGCGCGCTCGCGAGCTCCAGGACCGGTACGCGGACCTCGTCCTGGGCATCGTCGACGCGAGCGTGCTCGCCCTGGCGGAGCGGCTCGGCGAGCCCAAGATCGCGACCCTCGACCATCGGCACTTCCGGACCGTTCGGCCCGCGCACGTGGAGGCACTCGAGCTCCTGCCCTGACACCAGGCCTCAGGCGCGGGCGATCGCCTCGTCGCCGACACGAGCGCCGGCGGGCTCGAGACGTCTGCGGACGGCCTCCGCGGCGGCGAGACCCTGCGTCACGCAGTCCGGCAGGCCCACGCCGCGGTACGAGGCGCCGGTCAGGACGACCGCAGGCCACGGGGCGATGGCCGCCTCGATCGCGGCGACTCGCCCCAGGTGCCCGACGGTGTAGCGCGGCATCGAGCCCTCGTGTCGGGACACGCGGACGAGGCGGGGCTCCCCGGTGATCGCGAGCGTGCGCTCGACGTCCGCGCGGGCGGCGGCGACCAGCGCCTCGTCCGGCAGGGCCGTCCATGCGCCCTCGTCGCGGACGAACACACGGCACAGGACGGCGTCGTCGGGGGTGCGGTCCGGCCACTTCTCGGAGGTCCAGGTGCAGGCGGCGATCGGGCCGCCCTCGCTGGGCGGGACGAGGTACCCGTGCCCGACGAGGCGCCGCCCGACGGCCGCCCGCGAGTAGGCGAGCGTGACCAGGATGCTCGTCCCGTGCGGGATCGCGGCCAGCGCGCGTGATGCGGCCGGCAGCCCGTCGCCCAGGAGCGCGGCCGCCACGGGCGCCGGCGCGGCGAGGACCACGACGTCGAAGCGGGCCGCCGACCCGTCCGCGAACCGTGCCCCGGCTCCCGCTCCGTCGCGGGCCAGCGAGCGCACCGCGAGCCCGGTCCGGAGCTCAGCGCCCGATGCGGCCGCCGATGCCGCCAGCGCATCGGTCAGCCGGTCCATGCCGCCGCGCAGCGAGACGAACACGCCGAGCGGCTTCGGGCCGCCGGAGTGCGCGGCCGCCCGGGCCGCCATCGCCCGCCGCATCGCCCGCCCCTCCGCGAGCCCGGCGAACAGGAGGCTCCGGTGGTCGCGCTCGGCCGTCCGCAGCTGCGGCACGACGGCATCGAGGCTCAGCTCGTCGATCGGGGTGCCGTACACGCCGCCCACCAGCGGCCCGGCGAGGCGGTCCACCAGCGGGTCCCCCAGGCGCCGCCGCAGGTACGCGCCCACGGCCACGTCCTGCCCGTCGAGCATCCGCGGCCACACGACGTCCCTGGCCATGCGGGCCTTCTCGGGCCACGAGAACAGGCGCGTCCGGGCGAACGGCACCACCTTCGTCGGCAGGACGAGGCCCAGGCCCTCGGGCATGGGCACCAGCTCGCCGCGGTGGCGGATGTAGACCGCCCGCGGGTCCCGCGTCCCGATCAGCTGGTCGACCAGGCCCAGCTCGCGGGCCAGCGTCACGGCTGCGGGCCGGGTGGCCAGGAACGAGTCCGGGCCGTGCTCGATCGTGAAGCCGTCGACCCGCTCCGTCGCGACCTTGCCGCCCAGCCGCTGGCCAGCCTCGACGAGCGCCACCGCCACCCCGTCGCGCGCGAGTGCCCGCGCCGCGACCAGGCCCGTGATGCCGCCGCCGACGACGAGGACGCCCATGACGAAGGGTCAGGCCGTGGCGACGGAGGCGATCCCGTACTGCGGCGCCGTCCCCGACGGCACGTACGGGCACAGCGGGTCGGCCTCGAGCGGGTCGCCCGTCCAGGCCCAGGCGCGCGCCCGCGAGCCGCCGCACACCCGCGCGTACTCGCACGCGCCGCAACGGCCCTTGAAGCCCTCCGGGTTGCGCAGGTCGCGCATCACCGGGTGATCGCGGTAGAGGTCCACGATCGAGGCCTCGCGCACGTTCCCCAGCGGGATCGGCAGGAACCCGGACGGATTGACCGTCCCGTCGTGGGCCACGAACACGATGCCGTTGCCGTCCCGGATGCCGAAGCCCCGCCCGACCGACGTCCGGAGGATCGCCTCGTCGTCCATGCCCGCAGCGTGCATCTCGCGGATCGCGAGCCGGCGGTAGTGCGTTGCCTCGGTCGTCTTGACCTGGAACGGCGCCGTCCTCGACTTCTCGAACAGCCAGGCGTTGAGCTTCTCGGACTCGACGGGGGTGACCTCGCGCAGGGCGCTTCCCCGCCCCGTCGTGATCAGCATGAACAGGCTCCAGCGCATGATGTCCATGCCCAGGAGCAGCTCGTAGATCGCCGGCAGGTCCGCGAGCGTCTCGTCGGTGACGAGCGTGTTGACCTGGATCGGCAGGCCGGCGGCCCGGGCCCAGCGCGCGGACTGGATCGTCTTGTCGAACGTGCCCGGGACCATCCGGAAGCCGTCGTGGCGCTCCGCGTCGGAGCCGTCCAGGGACAGCGAGATGTTCTGGATCCCGGCCTCGCGCAGGCTCTCCATGACATCCTGGGTGAGCAGCGGCGTGGCCGCAGGGGCAAGCGACGCGCCGATCCCGCGGGCCGTCGCCCCGCGCACCAGGTCGTGGAGGTCGGGCCGGTTGAGCGGGTCGCCGCCGGTGAACACCACGTGCGGGTACGGGCGGCCGAACCTCGTGACCTCGTCCAGCAGCCGGTAGCCCTCCTCGGTCGTCAGCTCCCTCGGGTCGCGCTCCGCCTGCGCCGTTGCGCGGCAGTGGCGGCAGGCGAGCCCGCAGGCGAGCGTCGTCTCCCAGTACACGAGCATCGGGGCGCGGTCGTAGACGTAGCCCTCGGCGCGGACGGCGCCCACGCCCGTGATGCCGGACGGGTGGGCGTCTGGGTGGGCGCCTGGGTGCCCGCCGGGATGGCCGCCGCCGGGGGCCGGGCGCCCGCCCGGGTGGCCGGTGGGGCGAGTCGCAGTCGTCATCGGATCTCCTTCGGCCGCTCAGGCGAGGGCCACGGGACGCAGCGCCCGGACCGCGATGTCGGCCAGGCCCGCGATGAAGGCCGGGTCGGTGTTCATCGAGCGTGCCCGGACCAGGTGCACGCCCAACTCGGCGGCCACGGCCTGCGCCTCGATGTCGATGTCGTACAGGACCTCGAGGTGGTCGGCGACGAAGCCCACGGGCCGGATGACCAGCTCCGTCACGCCCTCCGCCGCCAGCCGGCGGATCTCGTCGAGGATGTCCGGCCCCAGCCACGGCTCGCCGGTCCGCCCCGCGCTCTGGTACGAGAACGTGTAGCGCTCGAGACCGAGCCGCTCCGCGACCAGCCGGGCGGTCGCCGCCAGCTCGTCCGGGTACGGGTCGCCCTCGGCGACCACGCGTGCCGGCAGGCTGTGGGCGGTGAACATCACCCGGACCCTCTCCGGGTGCTCGAAGCGGGCGAGGGCCTCGCTCGTCGTCTGGGCCAGCACCTCGATGAACCGTGGCTCCCCGTGCCACGAGTCCACGAACGCGACCAAGGGGGCGTCGCCGCCGATCTCCGCCAGCGCCGCGTCCACGGCCCGCCGGTAGCCGGCGGCGTTCGACGACTGCTGGGGTGCCAGCGCGATTGCCACCAACCACTCCACGCCGTCCGCGGCCATCCCCTTCACGATGTCGCCGATGCGCGGCGCGATGTGGCGCATCCCGGCGTAGACCGGCATCGGCATCCCGCGCGCGTCGAGCTCCGCCGCCAGCGCGGCCCGCTGGGCCTCCACG
>MGOE01000043.1:11084-15328 GCA_001797035.1 Chloroflexi bacterium RBG_16_72_14 | reverse complement strand
GAGCCGCCGCAGATCGCGCGGTAGCGGCCCAGCAGCTCCTCGAGCAGGTGGGGCGGCGGCGGCGAGCCGCGGCGGATATCGGTGTAGTAGGCCTCGACCTGGTCGAGCCGGTCGGGGCTGCCGTAGGCCATGAGCAGGACGGCTTCGCGGGTCATCGGGACGCTCCGTGGTTGTGGACGAGGTCGACGAGGCGGGCGAGATCGTCGGGGTCCGTGCCCGGCAGGACCCCGTGGCCGAGGTTGAACACGTGGCCGGGACGCCGATCGTTCTGGTCGAGGACCCAGCGGGCGGCCTCCTCGACCGCCTCCCACGGCCCGAGCAGGAGCGTCGGGTCGAGGTTGCCCTGGACCGCGCGGTCGCCGACGATGCGACGCCCGTCGGCCAGCGCGATGCGCCAGTCGAGGCCGATCACGTCGCCGCCGGCGTACGCCTGCAGGCCCAGGATCCCGGCCGTGCCGACGCCGAAGTGGGTGGTCGGCACGCCGAGGTCCGCGATGCCCGCGAACAGGCGGCGCATCCACGGCAGCAGTCGGCGCTCGTAGTCGAGCGGACTGAGCCCACCGACCCAGGAGTCGAACACCTGGACGGCCTCGGCGCCGGCCGCGACCTGCGCCCGCAGGTAGCCGATCGTTGCCTCGGTGAGCCGGTCGAGGAGCGCGGCCCAGATGGCCGGGTCCTCGTGCATCAGGCGCTTCGTCCGTCCGAAGTCGCGGGACGGCCCGCCTTCGACCAGGTAGCAGGCGAGCGTGAACGGTGCGCCGGCGAACCCGATCAGCGGCACCGGCGACTCGCGGCGGATGATCGAGATCGCCTCCAGCAGGGCCGGGACCGCGGCCTCGGGCTCGAACGGGCGCAGGGCGCGGACGTCGTCGATGGTGCGGACCGGGTGCTCGATGACCGGCCCCACGCCCTCGCGGATGTCGAACGCGACGCCGAGGCCGGCGAGGGGCGTCGTGATGTCGGCGAACAGGATCGCGACGTCCACGCCCAGACGCCGGACGGGCTGGAGCGTGACCTCGGCGCACAGCCCTGCGTCGCGGGTGATCTCGAGCAGCGTCGCGCGCTCGCGCACCCGGCGGTACTCGGGGAGCGCGCGACCGGCCTGGCGCATGAACCAGACCGGCGTCGCGTCCACGGACAGGCCGCGCGCCGCGCGCAGGAAGCGCGCGTCCGAGCGGGGCGCGGGGACCGGCCGGGCGGCCATCGCGTCCGCGGTCATGCGGCGAACGCCTTGCGGGCGGCGGCGAGGGTCTCGCCGACCTCGGCGTCGCCGTGTGCGACGGAGACGAACCAGGCTTCGAACTGGGAGGGCGCGAGCAGCACGCCCTGGTCCAGCATGGCGCCGAAGAACCGCGCGTAGGCCTCGCGGTCCGCGTCGAGCGCCTGGGCGGCATCGTGCGGCAGGTCGCGCCGGAAGAACACGGTCAGCAGCGAGCCCACGCGCGCGATCGCGACCTCGCGCCCGGTCTCCGCGGCCGCCACGCGCAGCCCGGACTCCAGCGCGGCGCCGGTGGCCTCGAGCATCTCGTAGGCGACCGGCGTCAGCAGGTTCAGGGTGGCGATGCCGGCGGCCATTGACAGCGGGTGGCCGGACAGGGTCCCCGCCTGGTATACGCCGCCCTCGGGGGCGATGTGCGCCATCAGGTCCGCCCGGCCACCGTAGGCGCCGATCGGCATGCCGCCACCGACGATCTTGCCCAGGGTCGTGAGGTCGGGCACGATCCCGTACCGCGCCTGCGCCCCGCCGCGCGCCACCCGGAACCCGGTGATGACCTCGTCGAAGATCAGCAACGCGCCGTTGGCCTCGGTCAGCTCGCGCAGGGCCTCGAGGAAGCCGGGCAGCGGGGCGATCACGCCCACGTTCGCGCCCACCGGCTCCACGATGATCGCGGCGACCCGGTCCGGGTGCGCCCGGAAGACCTCGGCGACGGCGTCGACGTCGTTGTACGGGACCACGATCGTGTCGCGCGCCGCGGCCTCGGTCACCCCCGCCGAGCCCGGCATCGCCAGCGTGGCCAGCCCGGAGCCCGCCTCGACGAGCAGGCTGTCGCCGTGGCCGTGGTACCCGCCCGCGAACTTGACGATCAGATCCCGGCCGGTGGCGCCCCGGGCGAGCCGGATCGCGCTCATCACGGCCTCGGTGCCCGAGCTCACGAACCGCACCCGCTCCATCGAGGGCATCGCCGCCCGGACGCGCTCGCCCAGCTCCACCTCGCGCGGGCCGGTCGTGCCGAGGGCGAACCCGCACAGTGCCGCCTCGCGCACCGCGTCGACGACCGCCGGCGCCGCGTGGCCCAGGATCGCCGGGCCCCAGGAGCCGATGTAGTCGAGGTACCAGCGGCCGTCCACATCGCGGACCCTGGGCCCCGAGCCGCGGTCCAGCACCAGCGGCGGCCGGCCGACGGAGCGGAACGCCCGGACCGGGCTGTTGACGCCGCCCGGGAACAGGTCCGCGGCGCGGGCGCGGAGGTCATCCTGGCGCGATGCGGTCCGCAGGGCGGCGCCGGCGCGCTCGGTGGAGATCGTCATGTCAGGCCTCCCGCGCCCAGGCCGCAAGGTCCGCGGCGGCATACGTGATCACGAAGCCCGCGCCGGCGCGCAGGATCGCGGTGGTGCTCTCGGTGAGGGCCCGGCGGCGGTCCAGCCAGCCGCGCTGGGCGGCGGCCTCGATCGAGGCGAACTCGCCGCTCACCTGGTAGGCGCCGATCGGGACGTCGAACCGGGCGCGGGCCGCGGCCAGGATGTCGAGCGACGGCAGCGCTGGCTTGACCAGCAGCATGTCGGCGCCCTCGGCGACGTCGATCGCCATCTCGCGCATCGACTCGCGGGCGTTGGCCGGGTCCATCTGGTAGCCGCGGCGGTCGCCGAACGCCGGCGTGGAGCCGGCGGCGTCGCGGAACGGGCCGTAGAACGCCGAGGCGGTCTTGGCCGCATAGGCGAGGATCGCCGTGTCGATCGCACCGGCCTGGTCCAAACCGTGGCGGATCGCGGCCACTTGGCCGTCCATCATGCCGCTGGGGGCAACGATGTCGGCGCCGGCCGCGGCCTGGGAGACCGCCGTCCGAGCGTACAGCTCGATCGTGGCCTCGTTGTCGACGCGTCCGTCGGCGAGCAGCGGCCCGCAGTGGCCGTGGTCCGTGTACTCGCACAGGCAGGTGTCGGCGACCAGGACCAGGTCGAGGTCCGCGTCCCGGAGCCGGCGGAGCGTCTCCTGGACGATGCCGTCGCGGATCCAGCCACCGGTGCCGACGGCGTCCTTGTCGGCCGGCAGCCCGAACAGGATCAGGCCGCCCACGCCGAGCGCCTCGAGCGCCCGGGCGTCCCGGACGGCCTCGTCCGGGGTGACCCGCTCCACGCCCGGCATCGAGCCGACCGGCTCCCGCAGGCCCTGCCCCGGGAACACGAACAGCGGCGCGACCAGCTGGCGCGGATGGATGCGCGTCTCGCGGACGAAGGCGCGGAGCGCCTCGGTGCGGCGGGTCCGGCGCGGACGGGTCGTGGGCGCCGGGACGTCGCCTGCCGGGGCGGCAGCGGGGTGGTCTTCGACGAGGCTCATCGGGCTCCTCCGGGGATCGGGTCGGGATCGGTCGTCGCGGCGAGATCAGGGTTCGCGGCGGGATCGGGGGTCGTGGCGGGTCCGACGCCGAGGGCGGCGGCGACGAAGCTGGCCAGGGCTTCCACCACAGCCGACGGGGCGACGAGGACGCGGTCGAAGCCGAGCGATCGCGCGACCGTCGCGGTCGGCTCGCCGATGGCGACGACCGGGGTCCGAAGCAGGCCGTCGCGGACGGCTGCGTCGGCGGCGAGCGCGAGCAGGCCGCGGGCCGTCGAGCCGCTGGTCAGGACGAGGACGTCGAGGGGCCCGTCATCGAGGGCCCGAGCGAGGAGCGGCCGGGAGGACGCCGGCGCCTCGATCGTCCGGTAGGCAACGACGTCGGTCACCGTCGCGCCGCGCGCGCGCAGGGCATCGGCAAGGCCGACCTCCGCGATGTCCGCCCGCGGCACCAGCACGCGCTCGCCGGGCAGCAGCGGCAGCTCGCAGGCGAGGGTCTCGCCGGTCGCGACCGACGGCACGAACGACACCGGCACGCCGCACCTCGCCAGCTCCTCGGCAGTGGCGGCGCCGACCGCGGTCCACAGGATCGCGTCGGGCGCGACGCCGGCCCGCTCGAAGGCGGCCAGGGCGGCCCGGGCGGCGTTCGCGCTGCCGACGGCCACCCAGTCGTCCACGCGCGTCGCGGCCA
>MGOE01000043.1:6085-10835 GCA_001797035.1 Chloroflexi bacterium RBG_16_72_14 | reverse complement strand
CGGCGTCCAGGTCCGCTCGGCACCGGCGACAAGCTCCAGCACGCCGTCGGTCACCCGCCCGATCGCCCCGATCGGGGACCGGCAGCCGCCGCCGGTCGCGTTGAGCAGCGCGCGCTCGGCCTCGACGGCACCCCGCGTATCAGGGTCGTCGAGCCGCACGACGGCGGCCACCGCCTCCGCGTCGTCCGCCCGCACCTGGATCGCCAGCGAGCCCTGGCCGGGCGCCGAGGCGACCACGGAGGCCGGCAGGACCTCGTCGATCCGGTCCGCGTGGCCCAGGCGCGTCAGGCCGGCCACCGCCAGCACCAGCGCATCGCTGTCCCCGCGGTCCAGCTTCGCCAGGCGCGTGTCCACGTTGCCGTGCAGGGGATGCATCCGGAGGTCCGGGCGGACCGCGCGCAGGAACGCCGTCCGGCGCGGGCTGTCCGTACCCACGCGCGCCCCGTGCGGCAGCGTGGCGAGGGTCGTCCCACGCACCCGGCACACCAGCGCGTCACGCGGGTCCTCGCGGGGCGGGTAGGCGGCGACGACCAGCCGCGTGTCCTCGTCGGTGGGCACGTCCTTGGCGCTGTGCACGGCCAGGTCCACGGACCGGTCCAGCAGCGCACCCACGATCCGCCCGACGAACGCGCCCTCGCCCCAGGCGGTGTCGATCGGCCGGTCGTCGCCCTCGGTGCGGATGATCACGAGCTCGGTCGGGACGCCGTGCTCGGCGAGCCGGGCCGCGACCCAGTTCGCCTGGACGAGCGCGAGCGCGCTCCCCCGGGTGCCGATTCGGAAGGACCGGGTCACGGGACGCACCTCGGGGTCAGAGCGAGAACAGGACCCGGGCGGCGCGGTCGGCATCCCCGGTCGCGTCCTCCCGCAGCGTCGCCAGGGGGGTGTGGAGCAGCCCCGCCACCAGGCGGCGGCTCATCTGCTCGACCAGCGCCCGCTCGTGGTCCGCGAGGTCCACGCGCCGGAACAGCCGCTCCAGCTCCTCCGCCCGCCGGTCCTCGGCGAGGGCGGACAGGGCCCGGATCGCCGGCACCGATGTCCGGGCATGCACCCAGTTGGCGAACGCGGTCTCGGCCTCGGCCATCGCGCGCCCGTAGCGGCGGCCGAGCCTCGAGGCGATCTCGTCGCGGGGGCCGCGCGCGATGTCGTCCACGGACGTGTAGCGCGAGCCCAGCAGGGCGCGCAGGTCGGCATCCACGGCCGGAGGCGACGACAGGTCGACCACGGGCACGCTCCCGGCCAGCAGGTCGGCGCGGGCGGCGGTGGAGAGCGGCCAGCGGGCGGCGATCGCCAGCACGACGGCATCGACCTCTGGCAACGGGGCGTTCGCACCGAAGGCGGCGACGGCACCGCCGGTCTCGAACGCGAGCGCCGCGGCGTGCTCCTGACTTCGGTTGGCGACCAGCACGTCGGCGCCGGCCCGGGACGCGGCGACGGCCACCAGGCGCGCCATCCGGCCCGCCCCGACCACCAGGACCTGCTGCCGGGCGACGGGTCCCGTGACCGCGACGATCCGGTCGAGCACGACGTCGGCCAGCGAGCGCGGAGGCGCCTCGCGCCAGGATCGGGTCTCGCGGCCCAGGTGGGCCGCGGCCTGGAACAGCCGCGCCAGGACCGGATCGAGACCCGTCGCATCCGTGCTCCGCGAGCCGATCTCCACCGGGCAGCTGGCCGCGCCCGGGATGTGGCGGTCCGAGAGGCAGTCGCGGAGCTGGTGGAGGATCTGGTCCTCGCCCAGGACCACGCTGTCGAGGCCCGCGGCGACGCGGAACAGGTGCCGGGAGACCTCGATCCCCTCGAGCCGCCGGCCGCCGGACGGCAGCTCCGGGAGTGGCACCGGGAGCTCGCCGCTGTCCGGGTCCGTCGACACATAGAGCTCTACGCGATGGCAGGTCCGGAGCAGGATCGTCCGCGGGTCGTCGGCGACGGCTGCGGCGGCGTCGCCGAAGGCCTCGCGGGCCTCGCTGGAGAGGTCCCGTGCGTGGACGACGAGCGCGAGCAGGGGGAGGTCGGCGCGGGATTCGGTCACGAGGGGCTCCCGTTGCTGGTCGGGGTGGGACGCGGGGGACGGCGTCGGGTGCCGCTCGCCGCGGCTTCCCAGCCGCGGAGGGTGGCGAGGAGCAGGTCGTCGAGGGCCGCGGTCGCGTCGCCGATGAGCGACGAGCACGCGGGAGCGTCCAGCTCGCGGCGGCGGGCCAGGGCGCCCAGCTCGTCGAGGAACGGGCGGCGGTAGCGCAGGAACAGGTCGGCGGTGACGGAGGCCGCGATGCCGTCGCGGGCGGAGAGGCGGCCGTACTCCGTGCAGGCGGCCTCCGCCTCGCCCAGGTGGCGCGTGCGCGTGCGCTCGTCCGTCGCGTCGAGGGTGGCGATCAGCGAGGACACGATCACCCGGCCGTGGTGGCGGAAGCGCTCGCGACGCGCGGCGTCGAGCTCGGCGATCCAGGGCACGACGGGGGCGCCCTCGCTCGTCGCGCGCCGGTAGCCGCGGGCCATCCGGCCCGGCGTCTCGCCCAGGGCCGTCAGCGATGGGTGGCCGCTGGGACGGGCGGGCAGCAGCGCGTCCAGGCCGGCACGGGAGAAGCGCCGGTGGCCGCCGGGTGTGACAAAGGTCCGGACCATCCCCGAATCGGCCCAGCGGCGGATCGTCGACGGGGACACGCCGAGCAGCCGGCACGCCTCGGTCAGCGTGACCCAGCCGGGCTCCGAGGCGGTGGTCCGTGCTCGCATCAGGACGCTGAACCTCCCAAATCTCCCAAACCTGCTCGAACGTCCCGGTATGGTAGGCGCGAATCCGCCCCCTGTCGACAGGGCCGACCGGCCCGCGCCGGGAGGCCATCGGCCCGGTCCTGCCGGGACGCGCCCGATCGGAAACGGGCGCCAGCCCGCCTCGCGGAAGCGGTGCCCGTGCGCGTCCGTGACCGGGCGTCGCGGGCGGGGCCGACGGGCGCCAGGGCCGGGTCCGGGTCATTGGTCCCGGGAGGTCGGGCGGTTCATCCCTATCTCCGTCGCCAGCCGGCGCGGCCTACTGGATACGTGGTCAAGGCGTCCTGCTCCTCGGAATCAAGCGCCCTTGTCAACGGCGTACCGGTCGCCGCCCCGCTTTCCCGCGTCCCCGCCGGCGAGCGGCGGTCCGTCGTCTCGGTCGAGGGCCCGGGGCGCGCGGAGCTGGAGCGCGAAGGCCTGATGGCGGGGAGCGTGATCGTCGTGCTCGCCCGGACACCGCTCGGCGGCCCGGTCGTGGTCCAGCTGGGGCGGGCGCGCCTCGCGCTCTCGGCGGACGTGGCGGCCAAGGTGTCGACCGTCGCGTCCGCCGCCATCCCCGAGCGCAGATGAGCGCCGTCGCGTCCTGCCACCCGCCGCTCCAGCTGGTGCCGGACGAGGCCGTCGCGAGCTCGCGGCTGCCGGTCATCGCGCTCGTGGGGCGCCCGAACGTCGGCAAGTCCACGTTCCTCGCCCGCGCCAGCCACCGCTTCGTCGAGACCGCCAACGCGCCCGGGACCACCGTCTCGCTGGAGCGGCAGCGGGTCTCCGTCCGCGGCCGCCAGGCCTGGCTGGTGGACCTGCCCGGCACCCGGGCGCTGGACGACGAGCCCGCCGCCGACGGGCCATTCTGGGAGCTCCTGCTCCTGGCGGCGCCGGACGCCATCCTGGTCGTCGCCGATGCCGGCAACCTCGAGCGCCACCTGCCGCTCGCGCTCGCCTGCCGCGACCTCGGCCTGCCGATCGTGCTCGCCGCGAACCTCACCGACGAGGCCGACCGGCGCGGGATCCGCGTCGATACCGGACGCCTCGCCCAGCTGCTGGGGGCGCCGGTGCACGCGACGTGCGGGCGGACCGGGATGGGCGTAAGAGCGGCGCTCGAGGACGCCGTCCGGCTCGCCGGCACGCGCGCGGCGGTGCGCGACGGAACGTCCTCGCCGCGATCCACGGTCCCCGCCCCGATCTACCCGTGGTCCCTCGATGCCAGGCTGTCCGCCGAGGCCACGCGCATCGTGGACGGTTCGCCGTCGCTGGGCGCGGCGTCGGTCGCGGCGCCGCTCCAGGTCGGCGTGCTGGGCAACGTGATCTCCGCCCGGGGTGCCGCGTCCATCCGCCTGGCCGGCGATCTCGATCCCGTCCGCTGGCGGGTGGCCGCCGACTGGGCCCCGCAGGTCGAGCTGCGGCGGGACGTCCCACGGCTGCTCGTGGATCGCCTCGCCCGCTGGGCCACCACGCCCTGGCCGGGCATCCCGGCGTTCATCGCCATCAGCCTCGCCGCCTTCTACGCGGTCATCACCGTCGGTGGCTGGCTGGCCGCGATCCTCGGCCAGGCGTGGGCCGCGACCATGTCGCCGTTCCTCGTCACCGCGGTGCCGTCGATCATCCCCATCCCCCTCCTTGCCAACAGCCTGCTGTGGGCGCTGGATGGCGGCGTGCTCGGGATGCTGTCGGTGGGCATCCCCTACGTGCTCACGTTCTACCTGCTGCTCGCCGTGCTCGAGGACTCCGGGTACCTGACCAGCGCCGCGGTGCTGATGGACCGCGTGTTCGGCGTGCTTGGGCTGCCCGGCCGGACCGCGATCCCGCTGCTGGCCGCCGCCGGGTGCAACGTCCCGGCGATCTACGGCACGCGTGTCCTGCGGACACGACGCGAGCGGCTGCTGGGCTCGTTCCTGATCACCCTCACGCCGTGCTCCGCCCGGTCCGCCGTCGTCATCGCCGCCCTCGCGCCGTATGCGGGCGTGCCCGTCGCGATCGCGGCCTTCGGGGTGGT
>MGOE01000043.1:4695-6064 GCA_001797035.1 Chloroflexi bacterium RBG_16_72_14 | reverse complement strand
CGGAATGGGCGCCAATGCGGTCATCCCGGGCCGCCAGCCGTCGCTGGTCCTGGAGCTGGCGCCGATCCGCCGGCCGATGCTCGCGCACGTGCTCGCCAAGGCCTGGTTCCGGTTCCGGTCGTTTGTCGTCACCGCGACGCCGATCATGCTGGTCGGGTCGCTGGTCCTGGGGCTGATCTACGAGGCCGGCGCCTGGCAGGGCGTGGCTGCGCTCGTCGGGCCGTCCGTGGAGCAGTGGCTGGGACTGCCGGCGATCGCGGGCGTCGCGATCGCGTTCGCCTTCCTGCGCAAGGAGCTGGCGCTCCAGCTGCTGCTCGTGTTCGCGGCCATCGAGCTCGGGCGCACGGCGGACCTGGGCGAGCTCATGAACCCGGCCCAGCTGTTCGTGTACGCGGTCGTGTCCTCGATCTCGATCCCGTGCATCGCGACCCTCGCGGCGCTGCGCGGCGAGCTGGGCACGCGCGGGGCCGCCGGGATCACCGTTGCGTCGCTTGCCCTCGCGCTGGGCGTGGGGGCGCTGCTGGCGCGGCTGCTCGGGATCGCGTAGCAGCGCTGACCACCACCGCAGGTCGCTCGTCCCTTTCGCTCGGTCGTCCATCCCAGGGTCGCTCATCCCACCCCGCTCCCCCGCCGCCGTCAGCACGCCAGCACGTGGCCATACACCGGTGCCGTGCGTGTTACTCGACGCCGCCTCACGGTGAGTTGGCCAGGCAACGATGGCGTGCGTACAGGCCGGCCGGCAGGGCCCTCCTTCGTGCCAGGCACCGATGCCGCGCGTACAAGGCCAACAGCAGTTGGCCTACCTCGCATCCCAGCGGTGCATGACCAACAACTGCACCGCCCGCAGCGGTCGCCGAGCACGCGGACTGTCCCCGCCTCGGCGGCCTCGGGCACCCTCGTGGCCAACATCCCGGATACCACGCACCGTGTCGTTGCATGGCCACCTCGGGCGCGGCGGGCGGCGTCGACGCGCGGCGTCGGCGGAGCGGCAGGTGCAGCGCCGAGCAAGCGTCAGGACGTGGCCCGCGCCCTCGCATCGGTCCGGCGCCACAGCTCCGCCGCGAGCAGCTCCGCGACCGCGGGTTCCACCAGCGCCCGGACGGCCGGGTCCGCGAGGGCGGCGTCGGGCAGCGGGACGTGGGCGTCCGCGACGCCGTGCGCCGGCCCCACCGAGACCACCGCCCCGCCCCGGGCGCGGATCGTCGCGACCGCCTCGTCGTCCGCCGGCGATCCCCCGAGCAGCAGGACCGGATCGCCCGGGAACAGCGTGTACAGCCCGACGTGCAGCCAGTCGCCGGTGTCGAAGGCGACAGCCGGGATCCGCGGTGCCTCGCGGAGCATCAGGGCCGCCTGGTCGGCCAGCCAGAGG
>MGOE01000043.1:4277-4630 GCA_001797035.1 Chloroflexi bacterium RBG_16_72_14 | reverse complement strand
CGCCAGCCATGCCCCGCGGTCGCGGATCAGCGCGTCGAGGGCCGGCACCGCGACGGCGAGCCCCGCCCCCGGCACCTCGCCCGCCGCCGCGTCCGCGAGCAGCCGAAGCCCCGCACGGTCGCCCGGTACGTCAGGCAGGCGATCCCGGCGGTCTCCGCCCGCGCGCCGACCAGCGGCAGCACCGCGTCCGCCCGCTCCGCCAGCGGCGAATCCGGCCAAGCCGTGATCGCGATCACGAACGACGACGTGCGGCGATGGCGCTCCGCGGCCGCCAGCACCTCCGGGGTCCGGCCGGAGCTCGACACGACGATCGCCAGCGTGTCCGGTCCGCCACGGCTGGGTCCGGAGGCAGA
>MGOE01000043.1:3875-4114 GCA_001797035.1 Chloroflexi bacterium RBG_16_72_14 | reverse complement strand
GCACGGCCGCGAGCTCGTCCGGTGCGGCGAGGATGTCGCCGAGGAACGCCGCGCAGCGGTCGTGCGTCCCGCTCACCCCGGCTCTCCCCGCGCCAGCAGCCAGCGCATCCCCTCGCGCGGCGCCCACAGCCACGACGGCAGCACCGTCGCCGCGTACACGAACTCGTACGCCTCCTTGGCGACCTCGAATGCGTCGAGCAGGTCGAGGTCGAGCACGATGGGCGCGGCCGCCTGTCGCA
>MGOE01000043.1:2645-3847 GCA_001797035.1 Chloroflexi bacterium RBG_16_72_14 | reverse complement strand
GGCGGCGAGGAACCGCTCGCGCGCCCGCTCGATCCAGGCTTCCACGTCCAGGCCCGGCCGCTCGATCGCGCCGCCGGTCGCCCGTTCTGCGCGGCGCCGCGCGCTCCGCGCCACGTGGTCCAGCGACCGGAGCATCGAGGCCACGTCCCGAAGCGGCGAATCCGGACGGCGGCGGTCCTCGATCGGGCGGAGCGGCTCCCCCTCGAAGTCGATGACACGATATCCGTCGTCCCCGATCAGCACCTGGCCCAGGTGGAGATCCGCGTGGATGCGCATGACGAGCGGCGCCGCGGCAACGGCCTCGAAGCGCGACGCACGGGCGGCGATCGCCGGGGCCTCGCGGCGGAGCTCCGCGGCGGTCTCCGGGTCAACGGCCGCGACCGCGGCGATCGCCGCGTTCAGCTGGCGGTGCGCGTCCGAGCGCCAGGCATGGAGCTCGTCGTGGGTGGCCGCGCGTGGGGCGAGGTCCGGGGCGTCTGCGGGCGGCGAGGCCAGGGCGACGTGCAGCCCGGCGACGAGCGTGCCCAGGTCCTCCGCGATCTCGGTCGCCCACTCCAGGCTCACGGTCCCCGGCGCCGCGACCAGCGCCGACAGGCGCTCGGCGGTCGTCTCATACGCGTCCTCGGCGTCGCCCACGAACGCCTGGAGCATCGCGACCGTCGCCGCGCCGCCGTCACGGGTCACGGCCTCCGCCCAGCCCGCCAGCCGGGGCACGCCGGCGAACGCCGCGTCCTCGGTCAGGTAGGCCGTCAGCTCGAGGTCCGGGTTGAGCCCGGGCTGGATCCGCCGGTAGCCCTTGAGCAGCAGCCGCTCGCCGAGGACGACCGAGGTGTTCGACTGGTCGCGGCCGAGTGGGCGCTCGACGGCCCGGGCGAGGGCGGCGGCCGGGGCGCCCCACGCCTCGGCGAAGCCGCTCGAGGGCCGGCAGACGAGGGCGGCATCCACCGGGCCGGGCTCCTCGCCGCCGGGATCACGCGCCAGCGCCGGGATCGTGCGACCCTCGGCGATCGCGACCGCCAGCGCCCGCCAGGCGCCGTCGCCCGGCACCGCCTCGCGGACGCCGCCATCAGCCCCGGCATCGATCACGAACGGCATCGCGTAGCGCTCGAGCCGGGCACCCCGACCCTCGCCCACTCCCACGTCCACGAGCGCGAGCGCCGCGTCGTCCGCCAGCGCGAAGGCGTACGCGAGCCGTATGGACG
>MGOE01000043.1:1532-2580 GCA_001797035.1 Chloroflexi bacterium RBG_16_72_14 | reverse complement strand
CGCTGCGACCGACGCGCGATCGAGCGTGGGCGGCGCCAGCCCTAGACGCCCGTGTTGATCGTGATGTGCTTGATGACCGTGTAGTCCTCGAGCGCGTACTTCGAGCCGTCCTTGCCGTAGCCGGACTCCTTCACGCCACCGTGCGGGGTCTCCGAGGCGAGCGTGAAATGCTCGTTGATCCACACGGTGCCGAACTGGAGCCGCCGGGCGACCCGCATCGCGCGGCCGATCGAGCCCGTGAACAGCGACGACGACAGCCCGAACTTGACGTCGTTCGCCCACTGCACGGCCTGCTCCTCGTCGCTGAAGCGCTGGACCGTGACGACCGGGCCGAAGACCTCGTCCTGGACGATCTCGCTCTTCTGGTCGGGGTTGGCGATGACCGTGGGCTCGAAGTAGGCGCCGGGCCGGGCCGGCCGGTGGCCGCCGAGGACGAGCTCGGCCCTGGCCTCGAGCGCCCGGTTGACCATGCCCTCGACCTTGTCGGCCTGCGCCTGGGCAATGAGGGAGCCCATGTCCAGGTCGTCGGCGTCGGCCGGGTTGCCCCACTTGATCGTCTTCACCTGGTCGGCGAGGGCGGCGATCAGCTTGTCGTACACGGCCGGGCCGGCGATCACGCGGCAGGCGGCGGTGCAGTCCTGGCCGGCGTTCCAGTAGCCGGCGGACTTGAGGATCTCGGCCGCGAGCTCCACGTCGGCGTCGTCGAACACGATGACCGGGGCCTTGCCGCCCAGCTCGAGATGGAGCCGCTTGACGGTGCCGGCCGCGATGGTCGCGATGTGCTTGCCGGTGGAGGTGTCACCGGTGATCGAGACCATCCGGACCTTGGGGTGCCCCACCAGGAGGTCGCCCATGTCCCCACCGGAGCCGGTGAGGACGTTGAGCACGCCGGCCGGCAGCTCGTCCGCGATCAGCTCGGCGAACCGGAGCGCGGAAAGCGGCGTCCGTGCGGCCGGCTTGAGCACGACGGTATTGCCGGTCGCGAGCGCCGGCCCGAGCTTCCAGGCCGCCATGTACAGCGGGTAGTTCCAGGGCGCGATGCTCGCCA
>MGOE01000043.1:1208-1379 GCA_001797035.1 Chloroflexi bacterium RBG_16_72_14 | reverse complement strand
GACTCGAGCCGGCCCAGCTCGTCCGCGTTCGCGTCGATGATGTCGGCGATCTTGAGCAGGGCGAGGCTGCGCGTCTGGGGCGTGGTCAGCGACCAGGTCTCGAAGGCGACCGCGGCCGCGTCCACGGCACGGTCCACGTCGTCGGCGCCCGAGGCCGGCACGGTGGCGATC
>MGOE01000043.1:1006-1193 GCA_001797035.1 Chloroflexi bacterium RBG_16_72_14 | reverse complement strand
GGGTTCTCGACCGTCAGCGTCTGGCCGGACGCGGCGTCCACCCAGTTGCCGCCGATGAACTGCTGGTACGTCTTCACGGGATTGAGGGTCTCGGTCACAGGGGCCTCCATGGCGCGCCCGGGCGCGCTTTGCCGCGGGTCCGAAGGTGATGCGGCGATTGTGCGCCAAGCGTCCCCGGGCTTCCAGC
>MGOE01000043.1:0-997 GCA_001797035.1 Chloroflexi bacterium RBG_16_72_14 | reverse complement strand
CGCGCGACGCGCCGTGCCAATCACGTGTTGACGAGTCAGGCCATCGGCGTGACGCGAGGGCCGCGGCGGAGGCGGGTGCGTGCCGCCAGATCCCAAGGAATATCGTCTACTCGCATGTGTTCGAGATGTCTGTCCTGACCCAGTACTACGTGTACACGGGGAGCTAGCGACGACGACCTTCGTGCGTGGAGTGTTCCTCGCAATCACTGCAGTCGGCGTCTCATCGTGCGCCTTCTTCAACCGCGAGGTAGCTCTGCCGACCCATGCTCTTCCGGCGAACGCTGCGGGCGACGCCACCGGCGGCCAGGTTGGGCTGGAAGGGGAGTGTGTCTTCCTGGAGTACGAGGGCGGGTCGCGCGCCAATCTCCTCTGGTCTCCGGGATACTCTGCGACCGGCCCACCTCTGGTCATTCGCGACAGCTCTGGGCGGGACATCATCGTTGAGGGAGACGACATCGAGCTCAGCGTCGCGGACGTCACTGGGACCGCTGTCCCTGGATGCCCGCCGCGCCACACGTGGGCGATCGGCGAGATAGGAAGGGTTAACGGCGTGGCATTGCCGTCGTCCCCCGTCGGCCCGGACCGGCCGCAGAAGCCGCCTCGCTGATCACCAGAAGGCGACGCATCGCACCCCCATCTCGGGGCAGATGGCTCAGCCAGCGATCGAGCGATCGACGGCAATCATGTCGGTTCGGCGAGAAGGCACGAACACGCAATCTGCCGACCTGTTGGAGTCTCCGATGCGCTGTACACCCGATGGATTGACGCCCGGCTTGAACGATTGAGCGTCTTGCAGACGTCGTGGAGATGGTCCGCAATGAGCGCTTCAGCCTTCAACCGGTCACCGGCGTGTGCGTCGTCGCCACACGCTCGATGAGGTCCGCGGCGCGCGTCGTGCCGGCCGTCGCCTGCATCCGGGCCGCGATCGTCGCCATCCGCTCTCGCAACGCGGCGTCCGCCAGCAGCCTGTCGATCGCTCCCGTGAGCTCCTCGTCCC
>MGOE01000042.1:21085-21958 GCA_001797035.1 Chloroflexi bacterium RBG_16_72_14 | reverse complement strand
TCGACATCGGATCGATCCTCGGGCGCACCTTCGACACCCTGGGGCGCGAGTGGTCGCTGTTCGTCGTGCTCGCCGCGCCGGCGGCGCTGGGCGCCTTCGTCCAGAGCCAGATCGCCCCGTCGACCACGATGTCGGCGTCCGCCGAGCCGCGGCTGGACGACCTGGTGTCGTTCGTCGCGGGCACGATCGTCGGCACCCTGTTCAGCCTGCTCTCGGTGCTGGCCGTCACGGCCGCCGTCGACGAGCTGTGGCAGGGCCGCGCGGCCGGCGTCGGTGACGCCTTCGCCCGCGGGATCCGGGCGCTGCCGCGGTACCTGGGCGTGGCGATCCTGTTCGGCCTCGTCATCTTCGTGCTGGTTGCGATCCCCGTCGCCCTGATCCTGGCCGCCCCGGCCACGGCGAGCGGCGGTCTCGTCGTCCTGTTCGGGCTGGGTGCGCTCGTGCTCCTGCCCGTCGCGCTGTGGGTGGGCGCGAGGCTGACGCTCCTGGTCCCCGTGATCGTGCTCGACCCGGCTGGCGTCACGGGATCGATCCGGCGCGCCTGGGAGCTGTCCCGGGGCCATGCCCTGATGCTGTTCGCGCTGTCGATCGCTATCGGCCTCATCGGCGCCCTGCCGCTGTGGGGCGCGTCGCTGTTCGCGGCCTTCGTGCCCAACGCGATCATCGGCGGCATCGCCCTCGCGATCTCCACCCTGGTCTACCAGCCGCTGTCGCTGATCGCGATCACCATCGCGTGGGGCGACCGGATCGGCGGCCGCCACGCGGACTCGGAGGCCATGGCGCGGGGCCGGGGACGGGGCACCGGCGCGCTGCTCGTGTTCGGCCTGAGCGCGATCCTGTTCGTGATCGGGGCCGGCGTGGCCGCGCAGTACG
>MGOE01000042.1:20525-21030 GCA_001797035.1 Chloroflexi bacterium RBG_16_72_14 | reverse complement strand
TACGGACGCCGGATCCGGATGTCGTCCAATGCGGCCTCCACGAGGCTCCCCGGGCCACCGTCCCGCGCGGCCACGATCAGGCGGATCGCCTGCCCGGCCCAGTCGGCGAGCGGGACCGAGGTGGACGCCCAGGCGGCGTCGTCGTCGTCGGGCGAGCCGAGCTCTTCGAACACCACGGTCTGCGTCCCGTCCTCGGCCTCGACGATCACCCGCAGCCAGTCCGCGTCGGTGGCCTGGGCGTTGTGGGCGAGGTAGTAGCGGAAGGTGAGGTTCCCGAACTCGGCCGGGTCTGCCGGCAGCGCGATCCGCCGGCTGCGGATCGAGGTCACGCCGCCGTCCACGTCGCCGTACGTCGCGCTGCTGCCCGCGGTGGCGCCGGTGACGAGCGCGTTGCGGCCCGAGATCGTCGTGCCCAGCTGCTTGTTCCCGTCGAGGATCACGCCCTGCGGGTTGGCGACGGCGAACAGGCCCCGGACAGCGGTATCGGTCCCGAACGGGTTGCGCC
>MGOE01000042.1:17148-20459 GCA_001797035.1 Chloroflexi bacterium RBG_16_72_14 | reverse complement strand
TGAGCGTGGCGTACGGACAGGCCGCGCGGTCGATGAGCAGCAGGATCGCGTCGCGGTTGTTCTCCGTCTGGGGGCCGATCTTCGAGTCGTCGGGATAGTGGTCCCCCCACACGGTCGACGTCTCGGGCGGGTACAGCTCGTACGTGTAGCTGAAGATTCGGTGCACGCCGTACATCCAGTCGATCTGGTCGCCGTCGGTGACGTACAGGTCGGACGACTGCTGGGCCGCGTAGCCGTTGAGCGCGGCCATCGCCCGGCCGAGCGAGGCGAACGTCCACTGGTCGAGGGCGGCCATGTCGAGCGGGGTGTTCTTCTTCGTGTAGCCGTAGGGCCACAGGATCAGCTTGCCGTTGGTGTGCAGCGTGATGTGCGTCCGGATCTGCTGGAGCCCGCCCACGACGCGGCCGTTGACGAATTCGCGGATCGCGCGCGTCTCGGGCGCGGAGAACGGCTTGGGGCCGCGGTAGGTGATCGATGACTTATTGCCGGAGGACCCGCCGCAGCAGCCCCAGCGGTACGAGTAGTTGCGGTTGATGTCGGTGCCGATGGCCGTGGTGGCGGCGTTCGGCTGGCGGTTCTTGCGCCAGGCCCGGAACGGGTCCCCGGTGAGGTCGAACCGCATCCCGTCCGGGTTGAGCGCGAACACGATGAAGACCTCGCGGGTGTCCACGAGGCGGGTCACGGTCTCGTCCGTGCCGTAGTCGTCGGTGAGCCAGCGCAGGACCGCGAGGGCCTGCTCGGTGGTCAGGTGCTCGCGGGCGTGGTGCAGGGCGTCGATCAGGACCTCGGGCTCCGCCTCGTCCTCGGCGACGTTGTCGCTCACCTTGGCCGCCCAGATCTCCCGGCCCTGGTAGCTCCTGCCGATGGAGAACAGGGACACGATCTCGGGATGGTCTGCGGCGGCCTGCTCGAGCTCCGCGACCATCTCCGGGTAGTTGTGGTAGCCGCCCATGGACTCCGGGAAGTCCGGCTCGGCGGCCGCCACGGTGGCCGGGGCGGCGGCCGGCACGAGGAGCGCGGCGGCGAGCACCAGGGGCGCGAGGATGGAACGTCGCATGCGCCAAGGGTGCCAGATCGCACCGCATCGCCGTAACCCGACGAACGGGCCATGCGTGCGTGGGACTCGCGGCCCGTGCGGCATCGAAGGTCTTGACAGCGGCACGTTCCAGTGTCACAATCTGCCCATGCCCGACGACCCGTATGGCCTCGCCGATCTCGCCCGCCTGGCGGACGTGACCCCGCGCACGATCCGCTATTACGTGGCGCAGGGCCTCCTGCCCTCTCCCGAAGCGGCCGGCCCGGCCACCCGCTACACGGAGGGTCACCTGCTCCGGCTGCGGCTCATCCGGCGGCTCCAGCGGGATCACCTGCCGCTGGCGGAGATCCGGGCACGCCTGGAGCAGATGGGGGACGAGGCCATCGCGGCCGCCCTCGACGCGGCCGGACCCTCGCCCGCCGCCCCGCCGACGAGCACCGCGGAGACGCTCGCCTACGTGCGGGCGCTGATGACCAAGGCGGGGGTGGCGCCCCGCTTCTACGACCAGCCGACGCCCACGCTCGCCAGGAGCAGCGCGGCGCCCGCCGCGGCCGGAGCGACCTACGAGCCGTCGATCCCGGACGGCTTCCCGGTCCGCGAGGCTCCCGGTCCGAGCCCGGCGCCCGCCCCGGCGCCGGCGATCCCGGCCATCGGGCCGCTGGTGATCACCCCCGGCCCGCGCTCGACGACCGGCGACCGGAGCACCTGGGAGCGCGTCTCGATCAGCCCGGACGTGGAGCTCCACGTCCGGCGCCCGCTGGACCGGCGCGCCAACAAGCTGGTCGAGCGCCTCGTGCGGATCGCGCGCGAGCTGTTCGACGAGGAGACCTGAACCGGGCCGGACGCCCGATACACGCACCCGAGACCCGCCCCATCCGGGCCTCTCCACCAGCATCCGAAGAGGAGGCCCATCATGACCACGAACGACCATGACCGCATCGAGCTGCCGCTCGTCGACCCCCGGCTGCGCGTCCGCACGGACCGCCGCTACATCCGCGCCCACGGCCGCAGCGAGCGGTTCCTGCTCGTGGACGTGGTTGCGCCCACCGTCGCCCCGAATCCCAGCCGCCGCCGCCCGCCGGTCAACCTGGGCTTCGTCCTCGACCGCTCGGGTTCGATGGGTGGCCAGAACAAGATCGGCCTCGCCAGGCAGGCCGTGCTCGAGGCCGTCCACCGGCTTGACCCGCCGGACCGGTTCGCCGCCGTCGTCTACGACAACGAGGTGGACGTGGTCCTCTCCAGCGTCGTCGCCTCGCCCGAGGCGCGCCGGCTCGCGAAGGACCGCCTGGCGACCGTCGACGCGCGTGGCAGCACGGACCTCCACGGTGGCTGGCTCACCGGCTGCGACCAGGTCGCCGGCAGCCTCCAGCCCGAGGGCGTCAACCGCGTCCTGCTCCTGACCGACGGCCTCGCCAACGTCGGGGTCACGGATCGCGACGAGCTCATCCGGCGGGCCTACGACCTCCGGCGGCGCGGCGTCACGACCAGCACGTTCGGGGTGGGCACCGACTTCGACGAGGCCCTGCTCCAGGGCATGGCGGACTCGGGCGGCGGCCACTTCTACTTCATCGGCGACGTGGCCCAGATGCGCGACCACATCACGAGCGAGGTGGGGGAGACGCTCGAGGTCGTCGCCCGCGAGGTCGTGCTGGAGCTGACCCTGCCGGAGTCGGTCCGGGTCGAGGCGCTGTCCCCGTTCCGCGTCGAGCAGCGCGGCGGCCGGGTGTTCGTGTACCTGGGCGACATGGTGTCGGGCCAGGTGCTGTCGATCGCGCTCCGGCTCACCTTCGACTTCGGCGAGGTCGGGCGGGAGATCGGGACGCTCGTCCGGGTCGCCGATCGGGACGGCGCCTTCGACCGGGCCGCGCCCGCGCTCGCCCCGGTCACCGTGGCCTGGGCCTACGCGGATCATGCCGCGAACGACGCGCAGCCCCGGGACCGCGACGTGGACCGCGTGGTCGCCCGGCTGTTCGCCGAGCGCGCCAAGCAGGAGGCCGTGCGGCTCAACCGCGAGGGCCGGTATGACGAAGCCGGCCGGGCGCTCGAGGGCGTGCGGCACCGCGTCGCGGCCTACGCGGGCTCCGACCCGGAGCTGCGGGCGATCATGTCCGAGCTCGTCGCCGAGGCCCCGGTCTACGCCGCTGCGATGCCGGAGATGGACCGCAAGGCGCGCCACTACGCGTCGAGCAACCTCGCCCGCATGCGCACCGTGGACGGCAAGTCGATCAAGCGCAGCTGAGGGGCGGCGCGGCGGGGGCCGCGGGGGGGACCTGCG
>MGOE01000042.1:16692-16899 GCA_001797035.1 Chloroflexi bacterium RBG_16_72_14 | reverse complement strand
GCACCACGGCGCGGCACCCACGATCCGCCACTGCTCCGGTGATTGCCCTCTTGACGTGACGCCCGGGGGCCTTCACCATACGTGCTGTAATCGATTGCAGCAACCCGGCCCGTGAGGCGAGCGCCGCGACACGGGACGGCAGGGACCCGTTCCCCAGGAGAGGGGCCCGATCGCGGAGGCACCCAGTCCGCCATGCACACAGCTCCC
>MGOE01000042.1:14147-16674 GCA_001797035.1 Chloroflexi bacterium RBG_16_72_14 | reverse complement strand
CCTCCGCCGCGCGGCCGCCGCCAGAGCCGACGGGCTCCTGCACGACATCGACGCCGCGGACGCGGGCTGGGAGTACGTCGACTTCTCGGCCTGGCGCCTTTCGCCCGGACAGCGGGTGTCCCGTCCCGCGGATCCCTGCGAGCGGCTCGTCCTCGTGCTCGAGGGCCGTGCGACGGTCAACGCCGGCGATCGCGCCTTCGGCACCGTCGGCTCGCGCGACAGCGTGTTCGACGGCACCGCGCCGCCCGTCATCCTGGTCGAGCCGGGCCGCGACAGCGAGGTCGTGGCCGTCACCGACACGCTGCTCGTGATCGCGAGCGCGCCCGGTGGCCGGGTGAGCCGCACCGCGCTCGTCGAGCCGGCCGACATCCTGGTCGAGTCGCGCGGCACGGGGCAGACGGCACGGACGATCCACCACCTCATGCCACCGGCGGCCGAGGCCGGCCGGCTGATCGCGTTCGAGGTGTTCACGCCGGGCGGCAACTGGTCCAGCTACCCGCCCCACAAGCACGACACCGAAGACCCGCCGGTCGAGGCCCGGCTCGAGGAGCTCTACTTCTACCGGTTCGCCCGGCCCCAGGGCTTCGCCTTCCATCGCGTCTACACGCCGGACCGGTCGCTGGACGAGGCCCTGACCCCCGGCGACCTCGATGTCGTGCTCGTCCCCGAGGGCTACCACCCGGTCGGCGTCCCCGCCGGCTACGACGCGTACTACCTGAACGTCATGGCCGGGCCCAACCGCGACTGGCACTTCACGATCGATCCGGATCACGCCTGGCTCATGGACTGGAGCCCGGCCGCGCCGCTCCCGGCGCGAGAGGAGACCTCGCGATGACCACCGCCACCGGCATCGACAGCCCGCTGCTGCACATGGTGCGGGCCACCTCGACCGACTACTGGAACGACTCCTGCGCCGTCGCCGAGCTCGAGTACGCCATCGAGCGTGGCGCCACCGGCGCGACCTCCAACCCGAGCATCGTCGGCGAGGTCATGAAGAAGGAGAAGGACCACTGGGTTCCCCGCGTCCGCGAGATCGCGGCCGAGCACCCGACATGGTCAGAGGTCGAGGTCACCTGGGCGCTGATCGAGGAGATGGGCGTCCGCGGCGCCGGGATCCTCCAGCCGGTGTTCGAGCGCGAGGACCGCCGCAAGGGCCGGCTCTCGCTGCAGACGAACCCGGCCAACTACCGCGACCCGGTCCGGATGGCCGACCAGGCCGTCCACTTCAGCAGCCTGGCGCCGAACATCCAGGTCAAGTTCCCGACCACCGCGGCCGGTCTGCAGGCGCTCGAGGACGCGACGGCGCGCGGCGTCGTGATCAACGCCACCGTCGCGTTCACCGTCGCGCAGGCGCTCGCGGTGGGGGAGGCCGTCGACCGGGGGATCGAGCGCTACCAGGCGGCGGGCGGCGACGGCAGCCGCTTCTCCCCGGTGTGCTCGCTGATGATCGGGCGGCTCGACGACTGGATGAAGGTCCTCGTGGAGCGCGACGACCTCGCCGTCCACCCGGACGCCACGAACTGGGCGGGGATCGCGGTATTCAAGCGGGCCTACGCCCTGTACCGGGAGCGCGGCTTCCGGACGCGGCTGCTCGCGGCGGCGTACCGCCATCGCCTGCACTGGACCGAGCTCGTGGGCGCAGACGTCGTGCTGACCATGCCCCACGCGTGGCAGGTCCGGCTCAACAACAGCGGCATCGACCTCGCCGAGCGGATCGACGTCCCCGTCGCGGAGCACAACCTCGACGACCTTCGCCGCCGGATCCCCGACTTCGTCCGTGCCTACGAGCCCGACGGCCTCGCGGTGGACGAGTTCGCGACCTACGGCGCGACCGCGCGCACGCTGCGTGGATTCGTCGCCTCGTACCACGACCTGCAGGGCGTCGTGCGCGACATCATGCTGCCCAACCCCGACCTGCGGCCCGCCTGACCGCCTAGGCGCCGATGGACCGCAGGTACTCGCGGTTCCGGCGGGCGCTTTCGCGAGGGCTGCCCATCCCGGGCAGCACGTCCTGCTCCACGACGATCCAGCCGTCGTAGCCGATGTCGTCGAGCGCCTCGAGCATCCCCGGGAAGTCGACGCAGCCCTTGCCCAGCTCGCAGAACACGCCGTGGCCGACCGACCCGGGGCCGTCCCACCTGTTGGCGCGCGAGGCCTCCATGACCGCCGGGTCGCAGTCCTTGAAGTGCACGTGCCAGACCCGGTCGCGGAACTCGCGGACGGCCGCCACCGGGTCGCCCCCGGCGCCGAACGTCCAGTGTCCGGTGTCGAGGCACAGCCCGAGGACCGACGGGTCGGTCATGTCGAACAGCCGCCGCGCCTCCGCCTCGGTCTCGACCAGGGTGCCGATGTGCTGGTGGACGACGGTCCGGATCCCGGCCTCGTCCATGACCCGGCGGGCGACGTGGTTGGCACCCTCGGCGAACACCCGCCACTCCGCGTCGGACATGGCGTCCGCGGGCGTCACCCGGCCCGAGATCATCGTCCGGTGGGGGTTGCCGTAGGGGTCGTTGCCCAGGACCACGAC
>MGOE01000042.1:13215-14124 GCA_001797035.1 Chloroflexi bacterium RBG_16_72_14 | reverse complement strand
GCGGGCCAGCTGCTTCCCGGTCCGGACGGCATCGTCGGCGCTCGAGCGATGCCGGGACGCGTCCTCGAGGTTGACGCTCACCCAGGACCCGACCAGCGCGAGCCCCCGGCGGTCGAGCTCGGCGCGAAGCTCGTCCGGGTCCGTGGGCATGAACCCCCAGTCACCGAGCTCGGTGCCGATGTACCCCGTCTCCTGCATCTCGTCGATCACGCGGACGTAGCCCGCGCGCTCACCCTCGATGCCCTCGATCACGCCCCATGAGCAGGGGGCATTGGCGATGCGAACCATGTGGCTCACTCCTCGTAGGTCCCCAGGCCGTTCACGTGCGGGTCGGGACGGGGCCGGTGGACTCGCGCTCACGGAGGACCATGGGCAGGCGGACGGTCTCGGGGGCCGCGGCGCGGACCGGATCGTCGAGGGCGGCCGCCAGGCGCTCCACGGCGATCCGGCCCATCTCGGACTTCTGTTGGGCGACGGTCGTGAGGGCCGGCACGACCCACGACGCGGCGGCGATGTCATCACAGCCGATGACGCTCGTCTCTGCCGGCACCCGGCGGCCCACGGAGCGCAGGGCGCGCAACGCACCGATCGCCGTCATGTCGTTGTAGCAGGCGATCGCCGTCACCTCGGGGTGGCGCTCGACGATCTCGAGCGCCGCCTGCTCTCCACCTTCGAACTGCCCGTCGCCCCGCAGCTCCGGCGTGTCGGCGACAGGCAGGCCTGCCCCGCGACAGGCGGCCCGGAACCCCTCGATGCGGGGGACGTCCGCGGTGAACGACTCGGCGCCCCGGATGTACGCGATCCGGCGGTGGCCGAGGGCGATCAGGTGACTGGCGGCCATGCGCGCGCCGCCCTCGTTGTCGCTCGTGACCACCGTGACCGGCAGGCCAGAGGGCTCGGCGTTGACGA
>MGOE01000042.1:1404-13195 GCA_001797035.1 Chloroflexi bacterium RBG_16_72_14 | reverse complement strand
GCCACTCCCAGCTGGCGTTGGAGAGCTGGCTGGACGCGATGATCATCCCGTCGACGCGGCGGTCGACCATGAGGTCGAGGTAGTGCATCGCCCGGTGCTCGTCATAGGCCGCGCTGCCGAGCAGGATCGAGTACCCCAGCCCCCGGGCCGCGAGGTCGGCGGCCTGGACGAGCTCGGGGAAGAACGGGTTCTGGATGTCGGTGACGATCAGGCCCAGGGTCCGGGTCCGCTTCATGCGCAGCGATCGGGCGACGCCCGACGGACGGTAGTCCAGGGCCTCGGCTGCGGCCAGGACCGCCGACGCCGTGTCGGGGCGGGGGTTGCCGATCCCGGCCAGGACCCGGCTCACGGTGGCCGTGGACACGCCAGCACGCTGGGCGACGTCGCGGATCGTCGGGGTCGCGCGGTCGGTCATGCCGGCAACACCCACTCGCGTGACTGCGACCGACCCCTCATCCGGCTCCCTCATCGTGACGGCCCGGCGACCGCCGGCCCGACTCCCGGGGCCCGCAGCCACGTAATCGATTTCTTAGCCTAGCGGGACCTCGATCCGGAAGTCAAGCGATGGCCGGCGACGCGCGCGCCGCCGCGTGGCCCTGGACGCATGGGTGCCTCCGCGGCCCCGGGCAGGATCGGCCGTCGCGCCACAGGGCTTGTAATCGATTGCACGGTATGCGAGGATGTCTCGGACCCGTTTGGCGCGCGACACGAGAGGAGCGGTTCTGTGAGCACGGTTCGGTTGACCGTCGGGCAGGCGATCGTCCGGTTCATGGCGGAGCAGTACGTGGAGCGGGACGGGGTCCAGCAGCGCTTCATCGCCGGGGTGTGGGGGATCTTCGGGCACGGCAACGTGGCCGGCCTCGGGCAGGCCCTCGAGGAGCTCGGCGACGAGTGCGCGATGCCGTACTACCGGCCGCAGAACGAGCAGGGCCAGGTCCACATCGCGACCGCGTTCGCGAGGCACAAGAACCGCCTCCAGACGTTCGCCTGCATCTCGTCGATCGGCCCCGGCGCGACCAACATGGTCACCGGCGCCGCCACTGCGACCGTCAACCGGATCCCCGTGCTCCTGTTCCCCAGCGACTATTTCGCGAACCGCCTCGTCGACCCGGTCCTCCAGCAGGTCGAGCACGCCGTCGAGCGGGACGTCAGCGCGAGCGACGCGTTCCGGCCCGTCTCCCGCTACTTCGACCGCATCTCGCGACCGGAGCAGCTGCTGTCCAGCCTGCCCGAGGCCTTCCGCGTGCTCACCGACCCGGCCGACACCGGTGCCGTGACGGTCAGCCTGCCCGAGGACGTCCAGGCGGAGGCCTTCGAGTGGCCAGCGGCGTTCTTCGAGCGCCGGGTGTGGCGCGTCCGCCGCCCGGTCCCGGAGCCGGCGGTCGTGGACCAGGTCGCGGCGCGGCTCCGGGACGCGAAGGCTCCGCTGATCGTGGCCGGCGGTGGCGTGATCTACTCGGAAGCCTCGGACGCCCTGGACGCGTTCACGACCCGCTTCGGGATCCCGGTCGGCGAGAGCCAGGCGGGCAAGGGCGCGTTGCCCTGGAACCATCCGCAGAACATGGGCCCGATCGGGTCCGCCGGCGGGCTCGCCGCGAACCGGCTGGCCCGCGAGGCGGACCTCGTGATCGCGATCGGCACGCGGTTGGGGGACTTCGTCACCGCGTCCCGCACGGCCTTCCAGCACCCCGACGTCTCGTTCGTCGGGATCAACGTCGGAGGCATGGACGCCGCCAAGATGCGTGCCCTGCCGATGGTCGCGGACGCCCGCGAGGCCCTCACGGCGCTCACGGCGGCGCTCGACGCGGCCGGCTGGGCCGGCACCGCCGCGGCCTACCGCGAGCGGGCCGCCGCGGAGAAATCGGAGTGGGACCGCACCGTGGACCGCCACCGGGCGGGCACCGGCGGGGTCGGCAACGCCGAGGGCCTCCTGGCCCAGCCCGAGATCATCGGGATCGTCAACGACGCGGTAGGCGGCCAGGCCACCGTCGTGTGCGCGGCCGGGAGCCTGCCGGGCGACCTGCTCAAGCTCTGGCGGCCCGAGCATCCCAAGGCCTACCACGTCGAGTACGGCTACTCGTGCATGGGCTACGAGATCGCGGGCGGTCTCGGCGTCCAGCTGGCCGATCCCGATCGGCACGTCGTCGTCATGGTGGGGGACGGCTCGTACCTGATGCTCAACTCGGAGATCGTGACCGCGGTCATGGAGGGCCAGCCGATCACGATCGTCGTGCTCGACAACCACGGCTTCCAGTGCATCCTCGACCTTGCGCGCGCCTCCGGCGTCCGGGACTTCGGCAACGAGATCCGGTTCCGCGACCCCAACCGCAACCGGCTCGTCGGCGACTACGTGCCGATCGACTTCCGGGCCCATGCCGAGTCGATGGGCGCCCGCGCCGTGACGGCGCGGACCGCCGACGAGATCCGGGCGGGCCTCGCCGGTGCCAGACGCGGCGGGCGACCGACGGTGATCGTCGTGCCGACGTCGCCGGCCGGGCGCGTGCCCGGCATGGAGAGCTGGTGGGACGTGCCGGTCGCGGAAGCCAGCACCCAGGACAACGTGCACGAGGCGCGCGGGCGGTACGAGCTGGCCGTCGCGCGCCAGCGGAGGGAGCTCCTGTGAGGATCGCGACGGCACCCGTCAACTGGAACAACCCGGACGTCCCGGAGTACCGCGCGTGGCTGCCCTACGAGCGGATGATGGACGAGTTCGTGGAGGCGGGATATGACGCCACCGAGTGGGGCCCCGGCATGCCGGAGGACCCCGCAGAGCTCAAGGCGGCCCTCGACAGCCGCGGCCTGACGATGGTCGGCGCGTTCGTCGGGCTGGGCTTCCGGGACGCCGGCCGCCACGAGGCCGAGATGGCCAAGGCGATGGGGATCGCCCGGCGGCTGCATGCCACGGGCGGCCGTCTGCTGATCGCCGCGGAGGCCGGTGACGACCGGCGCCGGGGCGAGGCTGGCCACGTGGACGAGACGCGCGGCCTCACCGACGAGCAGTGGCGGAACCTCGCCACGGGCCTCCACGACCTCGCCGACAACCTGGCCCCGATGGGCATGTCCGTCGTGTTCCACAACCACGTGGGCACGTACGTGGAGACGGCGGCGGAGACCGCCCGCCTGCTGGACGAGACCGACCCCGCGAAGGTCGGCTGGTGCCTCGACATCGGGCACCTCGCCTACGGCGGCGGCAACAGCCTCGAGATGCTGGGCCGCTACGGTGATCGTGTCGCCCACATCCACCTCAAGGACGTGGACGGCGAGGTCCTCGCCCAGGCGAAGGCCGGGCAGTGGAGCTTCGGCACCGCGCTCAAGGCCTACATCTTCCCGCCGCTCGGCGAGGGGATCGCCCAGGTCCCCGAAGTGGTCGCGGAGCTGCTGGCGCGCGGGTACGACGGCTGGTTCGTCCTGGAGCAGGACACGAACCGCGGCGACCCCGGGGACGTGGCGCGCGCCAACGGCGAGTACCTGGAAGGGCTCCTCACCGGGATCGCGGTGGGCTGATCGTGGAGGCACGCCCACCGGGCGATCACGCCGACCTGGAAGCGCTCGCGCGGCGCGGGCGCCTGCTCGTCATCGAGAGCGTCGCGCGGGCGGGCGCGGGCCACATCGGCGGGCCGCTGTCGGCCATGGACCTGCTCATCGCCCTCTTCTTCCGCGTGCTGCGGATCCGGCCCGACGAGCCTGGCTGGCCGGAGCGCGACCGGTTCGTCCTGTCCAAGGGCCACTCCGCCATCGGCCTGTACGCGGCCATGGCCCTGCGGGGCTACTTCCCCGTCGAGGAGCTGGCGACCTTCGATGCCGCCGGCTCGCGGCTCCAGGGCCACCCGGACATGACGCGGCTCCCGGGCCTCGACGCGTCCACCGGGTCGCTCGGCCAGGGCCTGTCAGTGGGGCTGGGCATGGCCATGGGCGCCCGCCGCCGCGGGCTCGACAACCACACCTGGGTCCTCCTCGGCGACGGGGAGATGCAGGAGGGGCAGGTCTGGGAGGCGATCCCGGTGGCCGCCAAGTACGGCTTGGGCAACCTCACGGCGATCGTGGACCGCAACGGGATGCAGCAGTACGGCTGGCCGCTGCGGCTCGACGAGCGGCACCGTGGCGACCGGCGCGACCCGTTCGGCGACACCGCCGTCCGCGAGGCGTTCGAGGCGTTCGGCTGGCGCGTCCTCGAGATCGACGGCCACGAATTCGGCGCCATCATCGCCGCCTGCGAGGACGCGCGCGCCGCCGGCACCGGGGTCGTGCCCACCGTGATCCTGGCGGAGACCGTGAAGGGCCGGGGCTTGAGCTTCACCGAGGGTGCCTTCGAGTGGCACAGCCGCGTCGCCACGGCCGACGAGGTCGAGGCCGCCCGCGCCGAGCTGGGGGAGGAGCCGGCATGACGAAGGCCCTCCGCGACGCCTGGGCGGACACCCTCATCGAGCTGGCCGCCGACAACCCGGACCTGCTGGTCCTGGACGGGGACCTGGGCACCTCGACCCGGGCCGAGCGGTTCGCCAGGGCCCACCCCGACCGGTTCCTGCAGATGGGCATCGCGGAGCAGGGGATGGTGGGCACCGCGGTCGGGCTGGCGAGCATGGGCTTCGTCCCGTGGCTCTCCTCGTTCGTGGTGTTCTTCACCCATCGCGCCGTGGACCAGGTCCGGATGTCGGTGGCCCAGACGCACGCGAACGTCAAGATCGGGGCGGCCTACGCCGGGCTCCAGACCGGCTTCACCGGCAAGACCCACCTGGACGTGCAGGACCTCGCGATCATGCGGGCGATGCCCGGCATGACGGTCCTGGCACCCGGCGACGCGACCGAGTGCGCCGCCATGGTCCGCTGGGCGACGGCGACGCCGGGCCCGGTCTTCCTGCGGCTGGGCCGCGAGGGCGGACCGGACCTGTTCGACGCGTCGTACCGGTTCGAGCCCGGCCGCGTGATCCGCTTGCGCGATGGCGCCGACGTGCTCCTGGTGGGCACCGGCCAGCAGACGGCACGCTGCCTCGAGGCCGCGACGCTGCTGGCCGCGGACGGTCTCGGCGCGGGCGTCGTCCACGTGCCCTCGATCAAGCCCGTTGACGCGGGCGCGATCGCGGCCGCGGCGCGGGACGTCCGGCTGGTCGTCACCGCGGAGGAGCACTCGGTGCTCGGCGGATTGGGGAGCCTGGTGGCGGAGATCGTCACCGCCCACGTGCCCCGCCGCGTCGAGCGCATCGGTATCGAGGACACCTGGGGCGAGTCCGCTCCCGGCACCTGGCTCCTGGACCGCCACGGCCTGACGCCCGAGCGGATCGCGGAGCGGGTGCGGCGGGCGCTGGACGCCGAGGGTTGAGCCGCAGCAGCGCAAGCGAGCCGCAGCAGCGCAAGGGAGATTCGATGAGCAGGTTCTCGCCCAGGGATCCGAACCGGATCGGGGTCGCGTTCCTCGGCGCCGGCCGGATGGGCCGGACGCACGTGCGCAACATGGCGGCCATCCCCAACGTGCGAACCATCGTCGTCGCCGACCCCAACCCGGACAACGCGGCGGCCGGCCGGGACCTGGCGCGGGCCCCGCGTGCCTCGACCGACCCCGTCGAGGCGATCCTCGACCCGGAGGTCGAAGCCGTCGTCATCTCCACGCCCACCGACACGCACGCCTCGCTCATCGAGACCGCGCTCCGGGCGGGCAAGGCCGTGTGGAGCGAGAAGCCGATCGCGCAGGAGATCGCGGAGACCAGGCGGATCGTGGACCTGTGGCGCGAGCTGGACATCCCCGTCCAGCTCGGGTTCATGCGCCGGTTCGACCCAGGGTACGTCCGCGCCAAGCAGCTCATCGACGCCGGCGAGCTGGGCCGGATCGAGCAGTTCCGGGCCCTGTCCCGCGACACCTTCCCACCGCCCGTGGAGTACCTCCTGTCGTGCGGCGGATCGTTCCTCGACATGTCGGTCCACGACCTGGACCTCGCCCGCTACCTCGTCGGCGAGGTCGAGGAGGTGCACGCCTGGGCATCGGTCCTGTTCGACGAGCGCTTTGCCCAGGCCGACGACTGGGACACCTCGATCACCGTCCTCAAGTTCCGTAACGGCGCCCTCGGCGTCCTCGAGACGGCCAGGCACTCCGAGTGGGGCTACGACATCCGGACCGAGGTCGCCGGCGCGAAGGCGAAGGTCGTCATCGACGCCGCCCAGAAGACGCCGGCGACGGTATCGCGCAACTTCGCCTGGGAGGGAGACCTCTACGAGAGCTTCCCGGACCGGTTCGAGGTGGCGTACCGCCGCGAGCTCGAGGTGTTCTTCGAGGACCTCGGCGCCGGGCGCCCGGTCGCACCGGGACCCGATGACGCGCTCGAGACGCTGCGCCTGGCGGTCGCCGCCACCAGGTCGTGGCGCGAGGGCCGACCCGTGAGGATCGACGAGATCTCCGTCGACGGCTGATCAGGTCCGTCCCGCTCGGTCAGCCGCCGGTGACCGGGACGACCCTGCCCGTTGCGACGCTCTCGATCGCCGCCTCCGCGAGGACGAGGGCGGCACGCCCGTCCGCGAAGCCCACGGACGGCTCGCGATCCTCCCTGATCGCCGCCAGGAACTCCGCGAACTCCGCCTTGTAGGCAGGCAGGTAGCGCTCGAGGAAGAAGTTGAGGACCGGCCCGGCAGCCTCCGTCTCCTTCGCGTTGAACGCCCTGACCGCCGTGGCGGTCAGGTTGCCGGCCTCGAGCGATCCCAGGTCACCGAACGCTTCGAGACGCTGGTCGTAGCCGTAGGCGCAGCTGCGGCTGTTGACGATCGTGCACAGCGCACCGTCCGTGTTTCGCATCGTGACGATCGCCTGCGCGTGGTCGCCCGCCGCGACGAACACCGGATCGTTGTTGTGGCTCGCGACCGCGGACACCTCCACGATCTGGCCCAGGAAGAACCGGGCCATGTCGAAGTCGTGGATGGTCATGTCGCGGAACATCCCGCCGGAGACGGCGAGGTAGGCCCCGGGCGGCGGCTGCGGGTCGCGGCTGGTCACGCGCAGGGCGCGGATCGGACCGATCTCGCCCGCCTTCACGCGCTCGTTGACCTCGCGGAAGGTGGGATCGAAGCGCCGGTTGAAGCCGAGCATCACGAACGGCGCCTTGCCGGCGATGTCCGCCCAGCAGGCGTCGATTCGGGCCATGTCGAGGTCGATCGGCTTCTCGCACAGCACCTTCCTGCCGGCGAGTACCGACGCCCGGATGAGGTCCGTGTGGGTCGCCGTGGCAGAGGCGATCAGCACCGCGTCGACGCTGGCGTCCTCGATGGCATCACCCGGCTCGGGGCTCCACTTCGCCCCGTAGCGGCCGGCCAGCGTGCTGGCGGCCGTCTCGACCGGGTCGCACACCCACGCGAGCTCGGCCTCGCCGCTCTCGGTGATCGATCTGGCATGAACCTGGCCGATGCGACCGGCCCCCAACAGTGCTACGCGGAGCATCGACGCCTCCAAGCAGGTGCGGTGGCGGATCACGATCCGGTCCTCGGGGCCATGGCGGAGGGGACGCGGCGGACTCCAAGTAACCGATTACATGCTACACTCGAGACATGGCCGGCGCAACCTGGCCGACTGGGCTGACATGCCTTCGGCCGGCGTCGCCCCGATTGGCACTGCCCGGAGGACCTGCATGACCGGCACGCCCATGTTCCCGCTCGCGGTGACCACGGAGATGCTGTTCCTCGACCTCCCGTACCTCGATCGCGTGCGCCGCATCCACGAGCTCGGCTTCCAGGTCGAGATGTGGGACTGGACCGTCAAGGACCTCGACGCGGTCGCGGCGATCGGGGCGACCTGGTCGACCATGACCGGCTACATCCACGGCGACCTGTACGACGAGGATGGCGGCCGGACGCTCCTCGAGACCGCGAAGCTGTCCGTCGAGGCCGCGGCGAAGCTCGGCTGCCCGCGGCTCGTCGTCCACGGCGCCGAGCTCGACGGGTCACGCAACGGCCTGCCGTTCCGCCCCCAGGCGGTGACCACCGGCCGGATGTGGCTCAACGCATACCGGACACTCGATCGGCTCGCCGACCTGGGCGAGGCGAACGGCGTCGTGTTCTGCCTCGAGAACCTGAACCTGTACGTGGACCACCCGGGTGTGCCGTTCGGCAAGGCGGAGGACACGATCACGCTCGTCGGGACCCTGGACAGGCCGGGCGTCCGGCTGATGCTGGACCTGTACCACGCGCAGATCGGGGAGGGCAACCTGATCGAGCTGGTGCGCAAGGCGGGCCGGCTCATCGGCGAGATCCAGGTGGCGGACGTGCCCGGGCGCATGGAACCGGGCACCGGCGAGGTCAACTGGCCGGCCGTCGCCGCGGCGCTCGAGGGGATCGGCTACACGGGCGTGGTGGGCCTCGAGTCCTTCGCGAGCGGCGACGCCGGCGTCGCGCTGGAGCGCTTCCGGGCGGCCTTCAGCCGGGCATAGCCGCCGCGGCTCACATCACATCAGTTCCCCCTTGACGCGAGCATCGGGGCGCGTCAAGATCGCGCATGTAATCGATTGCGAGCGCGATCCCATCCGCTTGACCTCGACCCACGGGACGCGAGGGATTGCCGCTCTCGAGCCCACCCGGAGGGCGTAGCATCTCGCGAAAGGAGGGTCTCGGGTCGCGCATCCTGGGGGTCTATCGTGACCGCGAACAGCGTGTCTCTTCCCTTCGAGGAACCGAGATCGACCGGCTCCGATCCATGGGGGCCGGAATCGTCAAGGAGGAGTCGTACATGAGACTGACGAAATGGACGATCGGGCTCACGACACTCGTGCTCGTCGCGTCCGCGTGTTCGTCAACGTCGTCGACGGCCGCCCCGACTGGCGGCGGCGGATCATCTGACCGCTCGGCGATCAGCATCGAGGTCGTGACCCACGGCCAGGCCTCCGACCCGTTCTGGTCGATCTTCAAGAACGGCGTCGACCAGGGCGGCAAGGACATGGGGGTCAAGGTCACCTACAGCGCCCCCGACACCTTCGACATGGTCAAGATGGGCCAGCTGATCGACGCCGCCTGCGCCAAGCAGCCGACCGGCCTCGTGATCTCGCTCCCCGACGCCACGGCGCTCGGGCCGAGTGTCACCAAGTGCGTTACCGCGGGGATCCCGGTCATCTCCGCCAACTCCGGCTCCGACGCATTCGCGGCGCTCGGCATCCTGACCCACGTCGGCCAGGACGAGGCCGTCGCCGGTCGAGCCGCCGGGGTGCGGATGAAGGACGCCGGTGGCACGAAGGCGATCTGCGTCAACCAGGAGGTCGGCAACGCCGGCCTCGACGCCCGCTGCAACGGCTTCGCGGAAGGGTTCGCCCCGGGCACCTCGACCGTCCTCCAGGTCGACCTCAAGGATCCGACGACGGCGCAGCAGAAGATCGCCGCCGCCCTGACGGCCGACCCGACGATCGACACCGTCATGGCCCTCGGCCCGACCGGCTCGACGCCGACCATCGCCGCGCTCAAGGACATGGGCAACAGCAGCATCAAGGTCGGCACCTTCGACCTCTCGCAGGAAGTCCTGGCCGCGATCACCGACGGCTCGATGCTGTTCGCGATCGACCAGCAGCAGTACCTCCAGGGGTACCTGCCGATCACCTTCCTCACCCTGTACAAGCTGTACGGCCTGATGCCGGGCGGCGGCCTGCCGGTCGCGACCGGCCCGGGCTTCGTGACGGCGGACAACGTCGAGACCGTCAAGGCGAACACCGGGACCACCCGGTAGCTCGCCGCGGTCGAGGATCTCGCCAGGGGCCGGCGTATCGCCGGCCCCTGGCGGCAACCTTGGGAGGGTCGTGCATGACGACGGTCGAGGGCACCCCATCCGAGGCGACGCGGATGCGTCGCGCCAGTCCCGTCCGCCAGCTGCTCACGCGACCCGAGTTCGGGTCGATCGTCGGGGCGATCCTCATCTTCTTCGTGTTCTGGGCCCTGACCGGCTTCACCGTCGGCTCGGGCTTCATGTCCTGGCGGGGCTTCGCGGCCTACATCCAGGTGGCGGCCCAGATCGGGATCCTCGGCGCCACCGTGGCCCTGCTGATGATCGCCGGCGAGTTCGACCTGTCCATCGGCTCGATGGTCGGCGCCGCGGGCCTCATCCTCGGCCTCTCGATCACCCAGTACGGCCTGCCGTTGTGGCTCGGGCTGATCATCACCTTCGCCTTCGCCCTGGCCATCGGCGCCCTGAACGGCTACATCGTGGTCCGGACCGGCCTCCCGTCGTTCATCGTGACCCTCGGCTCCCTGTACATGCTCCGGGGCGCAGGTCTGGCCCTGACGAGGCTGGTGTCCAACGGCCAGACGATCGTCAGCGGGGTGGGAACTGCCGCCGCGGACGACCCGCTCTCGAACCTGTTCAACGCCGTCCTGTTCACGATCGGAGGGGCTGACTTCAAGGTCGAGCTCCTGTGGTGGATCGCCGTCGTCGCCGTGTCCACGTGGGTCCTGCTGCGGACGAGGTTCGGGAACTGGATCTTCGCGGTCGGCGGATCGAAGGAAGCCTCGCGGAACATCGGCGTTCCCGTGAACCGGGTGAAGATCCTCCTGTTCATGGCGACCGCGGCGTCGGCCGCGCTCTATGCGTGCATCCAGGTCCTGAGCGTCGGCAACGCCGACGTCCTGCGCGGCACCGGGAAGGAGTTCGAGGCGATCATCACCGCGGTCATCGGCGGGACGCTGCTGACCGGCGGCTACGGCTCCGCGCTCGGCTCCGCGTTCGGCGCGTTCATCCTCGGGGTGACCCAGCTCGGCATCTTCTTCGTGCCCGGCTTCAACTCCGACTGGTACGCCTTCGTCCTCGGTGCCCTGCTGCTCATCGCCGCGATGGTGAACAACTGGATCCTGCGCCGCGCCTCGGGAGCCCGATCATGACCGTGGACCAGACCGCCCCCGCTGCCCCGCAAGCGTCACGCTCGGACGTCCCCGTCCTCGAGGCGAGGGACATCTCGAAATACTTCGGCCGCGTCATCGCCCTCAAGGGCGTCTCGCTGTCCGTGAAGGCCGGCGAGGTGAACTGCCTGCTCGGCGACAACGGCGCCGGAAAGTCGACCCTGATCAAGATCCTGTCGGGGGTCCACCGCCCCGACGAGGGCGAGCTGCTCATGGACGGCAACCTCGTCACGCTCTCCTCGCCGAGGGAGGCGCAGTCCCGCGGGATCGCGACCGTGTTCCAGGACCTGGCGGTCCTGCCGCTGATGAGCATCTCCCGGAACTTCTTCCTCGGCAACGAGCCCACCAAGGGCGTCGGACCGGCCAAGCGATTCGACATGGGGTACGCCGACCGGATCTCGCGCGAGCACATGCACGAGATCGGCATCGACGTTCGCGACACCGCCCAGCTCGTGGGCACGCTGTCCGGCGGGGAGCGCCAGACGCTCGCCATCGCCCGCGCGGAGTACTTCGGCGCGCGCGTGCTCATCCTCGACGAGCCGACGTCGGCGCTCGGCGTGAAGCAGGCGGCGATCGTCCTGCGCCACATCGTGAAAGCGCGGGCGCGCGGCCTCGCGGTCATCTTCATCACGCACAACGTCCAGCACGCGCTGCCGGTCGGTGACAAGTTCACGATCCTCAGCCACGGCCGCAGCGAGGGCGTGTTCAAGCGCGGCGAGGTGAGCCTGGACCAGCTGCTCGGCCTGATGGGCGGCGGGGCGGAGCTCAGCGACCTGTCGAGGGAGCTCGAGCAGCTCCAGGACGAAGCCGTGAGGGCGCACGCAGCCGAGCCCGGAGCCGGGGCCCCTCCGGCGGGCTGACGGGCGGGTGAACGACCCTGCCGGACAGCCGGCGGATGACTGCGCGCTCACGCGACCCCGAGGAGACCCGCGCGATGGCTGATCTC
>MGOE01000042.1:0-1385 GCA_001797035.1 Chloroflexi bacterium RBG_16_72_14 | reverse complement strand
TCGAGGTGGGCGACCGAACCGCGGCGGCCGCCCAGACGCAGGCCGCCCTCGACGCGGGCGTCGACCCCACCGAGGTGCTGGGGGCGATGACCGCGGCGATGGACGTCGTCGGTCGCAAGTTCCAGGAGGGCGAGCTATACGTCCCCGAGATGCTGATCGCGGCCCGGGCGATGAAGGCCGGGATGGCGATCCTCGAGCCGATCCTCGTCCAGGCCGGCGTCCGGCCGGAGCACCGGGCCGTGATCGGCACCGTCGAGGGAGACCTGCACGACATCGGCAAGAACCTGGTCGCGATGATGTGGAAGGGCGCCGGGATCGAAGTGATCGACCTCGGCGTCAACGTTGCGCCCGCCAGGTTCGTGGACGCCGCCCGTGACCACGATGCGCGGCTGGTCGGCCTGTCCGCGCTGCTGACGACCACGATGCCCGGCATGCGGGGCGTGGTCGAGGCGGTCCGCGCCGCGGGATTGCCGAGCAAGGTCGTGATCGGTGGCGCGCCCACCACGCCCGAGTTCGCCGCCCAGATCGGCGCGGACGGCCATGCGCCGGACGCTGGCGCCGCGGTCGAGCTCGCCCGCCGCCTGCTGACCAGCGCCTGAGGCGTGCGGGCCTCACGCCTCCCGCGCGCCGCCGCGGAGGTCCACTCGCACACCGCCGCGCTCGTCCTGCTCGCCCTCCTCGCGCTGGTGTGGGGCGTGCACTGGGTCGTCGTCAAGGAGGGGCTCGCGTACGTGCCCCCGCTCACGTACGCGGCCGCGCGCGTGGCGATCGGGCTCGTGACGATGACCGCGCTGCTGGCCTGGCAGGGGCGGCTGCGCCGGCCGGAGCGGGCGAACGCACCGATCATCGCGTCGATCGGCCTGGTCCAGATCGCGGCCGGGGTCGTGATCCAGAGCCTGGCGCTCCAGGTCGTGGCCGCCGGGCGCTCGGCGGTGCTGCTGTACACGATGCCGCTGTGGGTCGCCCTGATCCTGGCCGCGGTGTTCGGGATCCGGCCCCGCCGCAACGAGCTGGTGGGGCTGGTGCTGGGGATCGCCGGGCTGTTCCTGTTGCTCAACCCGGCCGTCATCGACTGGGGCGTGCCCGGCGAACTGCTCGGCACGCTCGGGCTGCTGGTGAACGCCGTGCTGTGGGCGGGGACCACGATCCACGTCCGGCGGCACCGCTGGACGCAGTCGTTGCTCGAGCTCCAGCCGTGGCAGCTGCTGGTCGCGGTGGTGCCGCTGGCGGTCGTTGCGGCGGTGGTCGAGGGCGGGCGGGGGATCCGGTGGGAGCCGTTCACCGTGGGCGCGCTGCTATACAGCGGGGTGCTCGCGACCGCCTTCGCCACCTGGGCGAGCCAGGCGATCCCCCGCTCGCTGGGCTCGCAGGCGTCGGCGACAGGG
>MGOE01000041.1:16417-16733 GCA_001797035.1 Chloroflexi bacterium RBG_16_72_14 | reverse complement strand
ATTGATACAACCATACGGTTGTATTCACGGATTCGTCAACCCTGGTGCTGGGGTCCAGCCCCTCAGCGGAGCCGGCGACGGACGATCCCGTCCAGGGCTCGCAGCGCGCGGTCGACGGTCCGGAACAGGGGAATCCCGCCCGCCTCGAGCGCGGCGGCGAACGGGTCGTAGAGCGGGCCAGCGTCCACGACCGCCACCCAGGCCTTCGTCGTGCGGCGCCACAGGTCGACCAGCAGGGCCGCCACGGCGTCGGGCGCGGCGAGGTCCTCGTCGTGCGCGGGCGGCCGCGAGTCCAGCGCGCTGGTGCGCGGCAGCG
>MGOE01000041.1:16020-16357 GCA_001797035.1 Chloroflexi bacterium RBG_16_72_14 | reverse complement strand
CGAGGATGGCCTCGGCGAGCGCCGCGAACGACGCGTCGCCGGCCATCGGCGTCGCGTCGAGCGGGTTGTGGACGTCGACCACGCCGCCCGCCCCGGCGGCCGCGAGCAGCTCGCCCAGGCGCGCCGCCGTCGCCGGCTCGAACGTGGCCAGCCGCAGCGAGCCCAGGGTGTCGCCGATCGCCACGCACTCGAAACCCGCGTTGGACATCGCCCCCAGCCGACGCCCGGCGATGGTGCGTCCGGCCAGGAGGGTCGCCGTCCGCACCAGGTCGTCGAACTCCTCGAGCGAGTCCGCGACCAGCACGCCGGCCTGCTCCGCCAGCGCCCGCGTCGCCAC
>MGOE01000041.1:10948-16003 GCA_001797035.1 Chloroflexi bacterium RBG_16_72_14 | reverse complement strand
GTGGCTGGCCGAGGCCGTCGCTCCCGCCGCCGTCCGGCCGCCGCGGTACAGGACGACGGTCCGGCCGCCGTCGGTGATCGACCGGGCGGCCTCCACGAACCGCGCCGCGTCGAGCGGCCGGAACCCCTCCACGTACACGCCGAACACCGCGATCACGGGATCGACGGCCAGGTGCGCCACGTGGTCGCCCACCGTGAGGTCCATCTGGTTGCCGACCGTGACGAGGTATCGCGGGTGGAGGTCGGCCAGCCGGCCAAGGCGCGTGATCGCGAACGCGCCGCTCTGGGCGACGAACGCCAGCGGCGCGGGCCCGCCCGCCGGAGGCGCCAGCTTGGCCGCCGGGATGAACATCGTGTCGCAGCGCCCCGGCACGGACCGGAACCCGAGGCAGTTGCCGCCGTTGAGCAGCGGCCCGCCGTCGGGCCGATCGCGTGCGCGGTCGAGCGCCGCCCGCATCTGCGCCACGATCGCTTCGCTGCCCCGCTTCTCCTCGAGCCCGCCGGGGATCACGAGGATCGTCGCGGCCGCGTCGCGCTCGATGACGTCGGTCACCACCTCGGCCGCCTGCGCCGCCGACACGACGACGACGAACAGGTCGACCTGCTCCGGGAGCGAGGCGACGTCGGGCACGCACCGGCAGCCGTCGATCACGTCCGAGCCGGGCTTGATCACGTGGATCCGTCCGGGATCGAACCCGTCCCGCAGCAGGTTGCGCAGGATGATGTGCCCCGGGTTCATCCCGGCCGACACCCCGATGATCGCCACGGACCGGGGCTCCAGCATCCGCGGCAGCTTCCAGGTCGGGCGAGCCGGCGGCACCGTGACGGTCCCAGCCGTGCCGCCGAGGCCGGCGAGGGCATCGAGCGCGACCAGGCGCCCGTCTGCCACGACGATCGGGTTGACCTCGAGCTCGTCGAGGTCGCCCGGGACGCAGGCGGCGGCGAGCGCCAGGAACCGCTCGACGACGTCCACCAGCCGGCTCATGGGCAGCCGGGGCGGCCGGCCGCGGAGGCCCGTCGTCGCGAGCCGGACGGCGGTGACCGCGCGCAGCAGGTCCTCGATGTCCTCACGACGGGTGAGGGTCGGCGACAGGATCGCGACCTGCCGGCCCGGTCGGAGGTCCGCGGCGATCGCCTCGGCCTCGGTGCCGCCCGCCCCGACACTGACGACCGGGCCAGCGTCCTGGGTCCAGCGCGCCGACACCAGCAGCTCCCCGCCGACCCCCGGCTCGTGATCGACGTACTCGGCCACCAGGAGCCCGACCACGTCGCCGATCCCGGCCGCGCGGAGGCGGGCCCGCATCGCCTCGATCGCCCCGGCGACCGCCGTCGCCTCCCGCGCCACGACGGCGACGCCGCCCAGCTCGGTCTTGTGGGCGACGCCCGCGGCGACCACCCGCACGACCACGCGGGAACCCGGCAGCGTCGCGACGGCCGCCTCGACCGCGGCGGGGTCCACGTCCTGACCGGCCGGCAGGAGCACCGCCGCCGGGATGGGCACGCCCATCGCCTCGAGCACGCCGCGCGCCTCGGTCTCGACCAGCGAGGTCCGGCCGCTGGCCCGCGCGTCCGCGACGATCGCGCGGATCCGGGTGAGGTCGATCTCGGGCAGCGGCTGGGCCGTCATGGCCGACAGCCTACGCGGCAGGAACAGGAACGGCGAGCCGGGGGGCCCGCCGTTCCAGTGTGCCCGGTCGATGACGCGGTGGAGGGGGAGGAGAGAGCCCGCGCCATCGACCTTGTGTGCAGACGTCCGGTCCGGGGGGAGGCGCCGGGCCGTCCGTCGATCTGCCATCAGTCTCGCGGGCGCGCGACCGTCCCGGAAGGTGCCGCTTCTCCCGAGGATCCGTGACGTTGGGTGACCAATGGCACGGTCGCGACCCTGCAGAGGTCCCGGACCGTGTGGCCCCGCAATGCGGGACGCCCGCCTCAGCCCGGCTCGAGACGCCCGGCGATGGCCCAGGGATCGTCGCGGGCGACGTCCGGCGAGACCGCACGGATGGCGAACCCCGCTCGCCCCAGCAGCCGCCGCGCGATGGCGATACGCGTCTCGACGGGCAGCGGCTCCACCACGTCCCGCTCCGCGACCCCGACAAGCGCCTCCATCGCCGCCCCGGCCGGACGGCCGGCGGCCAGGGCCCCGAGCAGCGCGCCCGCCAGCCCGGCACGCCGCCAGGCCTCGCGCCAGCAGACCGGGCGCCGCGGACCGCAGGGACCGATGAAGCTTCCGAGGGAGCCGTGCGAGCCGACGTTCCTGCGTGCGCGAGCTGACGTCAACCGGGAATCGGTGCGAACGCGCGGCGACCCGACCACAGCAGCCATGCGGCCCCGACATGCCAGAGCAGCACCAAGGCGGTGTAGGCCACCGGGAGCTCCGGGAGGATCGTTTGCCACAGGGCAGCGACCCAGAAGACCACCCAGGCGAGCGTGACCGCCATCACGACGCGGAAGCCACGGAACTGGGAGCACAGCCACACGGAGCCTACGGCGCCGATACCGAGTGCGCAGACCAGGAGCGCGAGTGCAATCTGGGAGGAGGGCAGGGGGTGCCCGAGGACGTAGGCTGCCACCACCAGTGCGCCGGCATAGGCCACGAGCCCGATGTCTGCCGCCAGCGCGGACGCCGCCGTCGCGACCCGACCGGTCCGCTGACGCCTGCCGACGAGGATCCGCATCACGTCATCGGATGTCGTCATGTCCCCCTCGTGCTGCTCGGTTCCTCTCCTCCGATCAGGGTGCGCCGTGGTCTCACGAGCGTCAAGGGTCATCCGTCTGGCACTGCCCGAGGCCGGGCGATGGACCACGACCAAACCACCAGGCCCTGCTTGCCTTCCTCAGCCCGGTTCGAGACGCGCGGCGATGGCCCAGCGATCGTCGCGGGCGACGTCCGGCGAGACCGCTCGGATGGCGAAGCCCGCCCCCTCCAGTAGCCGCCGCGCGACGGCGATCCGCGTCTCGACCAGCAGCGGCTCCACGACGTCCCGCTCCGCGACCCCGACCCGCGCCTCCATCGCGGCGCCGGCCGGACGGCCGGCGGGCAGGGCCCCGAGCAGCGCGCCCGCCAGCCCGGCACGCCGCCAGGCCGGCGCGACGCCGAGCGCGAGCAGCGATTCGTGGCCGTCCCCGGCGGCGACCGGCGCGGCGACCGCCATCCCCACGATCGTCGAGCCAGCCACCCCGGCCACGACGCGCGCGCGATCTGCGAGCGCGCCCGCGAGCAGCGCCCGGCCGTCGTCCGGGTCGAACGGCGGGATCGTCCGGGGCGCGAGCGCGAGATGGTCGAGGTCGGCCGGCGCGAGCGAGCGGACGACGGGCTTGGACACCGAGGCCCCGGCGACGGGCGGCGAGGGAGCCGATGCCGGCACCGGCCGGAGCGGGTCGACCAGCGCCCGCCCCGCCCACGACAGCGCCGGCTGCCACCAGCCGCGGTCCTCCGCCTCGCGGACCAGTCGCGGCAGCACGACCTCGCGGACCCGCGCGAGCATCGCCAGCGATCGCTCCTCCGCTGCCACCTGGGCCCCCTCCACCGGCTGTCCGGCATTGGGTGCGTCGAGGAACCGCGCGGGCATCCCGGGCATCCCGAAGTCCGCGGCGTCGGCGGCCCAGCGGTCCCGCCAGCCGCCGGGCGTCTCCTCGGGTGGCTCGCGGTGCGCGCCGGCCAGCCAGGTGAGGGCCCACGCCCGCGGCACCACCCGGTAGGCGTCGTAGCCGCCGCCGCCGGTGGCCAGCCAGCGCCCGCCGGCCCAGCGGTGCGCGACCGCGTCCACGAGCCGCGCCGCCTCCGCCATCGCGGTCGTCGTCACCCGCAGGTGCGCGAGCGGGTCCCAGGCGTGCGAGTCAGCGCCGTGCTGCGACACCACGACGTCGGGCCCGAACACGGCGGCGACCGCCGGCACCAGCGACCGCACGGCCGCCAGCCAGGCCGCCTCCCCGGTGAACGGCTCGAACGGCATGTTGAGCGACGTCCCCGCGGCCTGGCCCTCGCCCAGCTCGTCGGGGAACCCGGTCTCCGGGAACAGGTAGCGGCCGCTCTCGTGGAACGACAGCGTGAGCGCCCCCGAGTCCGCGGCGCAGATCGCCTGGACGCCGTCGCCGTGGTGGACGTCGAGGTCCACGTACAGCACGCGCAGGCCCTCGGCCCGGGCGCGGACGACGGCCAGCGCCGGGTCGTCGTAGATGCAGAAGCCCGATGCCTTAGCCGGCATCGCGTGGTGCAGCCCGCCGCCCGGGTGGAGGGCATGCTCCGCGTCCCCGCGGAGGATCGCCTCCATCGCCCGCAGCGAGCCGCCCGCGACCGCGGCCGCGGCCTCGTGCATCCCCACGAACGCCGGGTTGTCGGACTGCCCGATCCCCATCGCCCCCGGCCGCGACGGGTCCTGCGAGATGGCCTTCACGGCGTCCAGGTACGCGGGCAGGTGGACCCGCAGCAGCTCCTCGTCCGGGGCGGGCTCCGGCGACAGGCCGGGCTCTGCCCCGACCGCCCGCAGCAGGTCGATGCCGGGCCCGAACCGCAGCGGCGTCAGGGGATGGTGGGGCCCGAAGTCGTACTGGAGCGATCGCGGGCCGAAGACGAGCAGGGGGCCGGCCGGTGCGGCGGCGGGCGGGTTGGACACCCGGGCACGATACCGCGCGCCGCACTGCTACCATCCGCGCATGGACATCCTGCTCGTCCTCATCATCGTCCTGGTCGTCGTGATCATGTGGCGCGGGCCGAAGACGCTGCCGCTGCTGGGCCGGGCCTTCGGCCAGGGCGTGCGCGAGGCGCGCAAGGAGATGGACGAGATGAAGGCGGAGACCGCCGCCAAGCAGGACGACGAGGAGACCCCCTCCGCCTAGTCCACCCGCCGGCCCCGGCCGTGCGCCGGGAGCCAGGTCGCCCGTCCCGTGCCCCGGATCCGCTCGCGTGACAGCCTGAGCACCGCGTCGTCCCCGGCCATGGGGATGGCGCGCGACGGCCGGTCCCCGTCGAGGTCGCCGACGAGGATGACACCGGCGTCGGGCAGCTCGAACACGGCGTGGTCGTCGTGCGGCGCCGGCATCAGGTGGGCGCGGACCG
>MGOE01000041.1:10537-10941 GCA_001797035.1 Chloroflexi bacterium RBG_16_72_14 | reverse complement strand
GGCGAGGTCGACGAGCTCGCCGTCGGGGAGGGCCACGATCGCATCCGGCAGCAGGCGAGCGGCGCCCGCCGCGGCCAGCACCGGAACGTCCACCCGCAGGGCCACGGACGTCGAGCCGGCCGCGTGGTCAGGCGCCGGCGACGTCAGCAGCACCCCCGTGATCCGGGCGCCCCGGTCGGCGGCGGCCCCGAGGATCGCGTCGATCGCCGTGTCGTTGGGTTCGCCCGGGTCCACCACGACCAGCTCCCGGCAGCCGACAAGGTACGCGTTCACGTCGTTGCCCGGGATGCCGCCGGCCCCGCGGAGCCCGATCCGCACGAGGTCCGGTCCCAGCGCCTCCACCTCCGGCGCCGTGGCCGGCGCGACCGGCACCAGGTGCCGGCGGACGTCATCGAGGCCGCGGG
>MGOE01000041.1:2668-10518 GCA_001797035.1 Chloroflexi bacterium RBG_16_72_14 | reverse complement strand
CTGGTCGGTGGCCACAGCTCGATCCGGCGGCCGGCCATCGCCTCGAGGGCGGCAAGAGGCGTCATCCAGTCGTGGGCGACGACCTCGCCCGCGTCGGGTGAGACCGCCGCGCCGTCCGGCAGCGCCGCCACGTAGAACCGCGCATCGTACCGGCGCCCCGTCCCGACCGGCGGCGTGACCCAGCGTGACAGCGGCACGAGGAGGTCCGTGCGCAGGACGAGGTCCAGGCCCTCGACCAGCTCGCCGAACGGCAGCTCGGAGCGCCGGGCGGCCTCCACCGCCGTGGGATCCGGTGCGGTGCCGGCGCGCGTGGTCGCCAGCAGCACCCCGGCCTCCTCGAACAGCTCGCGGATCGCGGCCACGTGGTGTGCGATGGCGGCGGCCGGGGCGACGTCGCCGGCCCACGCCGCCGCACAGGCGTCCAGTGCCAGGGCCGAGCGGGCGACCAGCCGGGGCTCGGCATCGCCCGGGTCCACCGCGCCGCCCGGGAACACGTGCAGCCCCGGCCCGAAGTCCATCGTCGAGGGGCGGTGCGTGAGCAGGACATCGGGGCCCGATGGGCCGGGTCGCAGCACCGCCACGGTGGACGCCGCCCGCGGCACGACCGCGGTGCCCCGTTCGCTGCGGTCGCCCCGCGTCACAGCGCCAGGACGTACGCGCGCAGCTCGACGCCCGGGACCGGCACCCAGTCGCGCTCCGGCGCGCGCCGGAAGCCCAGGTGCTCGTACATGCGGTGCGCCGCGAGCATCACCGGCGAGGTCGAGATGACGATCCCGCGACGGCCGTCGGCCCGGGCCCGTTCGACGCACGCCCGGACCAGGGCGCCGCCGATGCCGCGGCCCTGGGCCTCGGGCGCCACGCCCAGCATCCGGAACTCGCCCTCGTCCTCGCCCGCCAACTCCGCGTACGGGTTCCCGTGGTCCGGCACGTACGTCACCGAGCCCAGGACCTCGCCGGTCGCCTCGTCCACGGCGACCAGCACCGGGCAGTGCAGGGCGCGGGCGGGAGCGTCGCGGACGTGCGCCAGGTACGTCTCGTGGGGTTCCCCGCCGAGCGCACGGTACGCGTGGACGACGACGTCGCCGGCCGCCGGCAGCTCGGCGGGACGGGCCTCGCGGACGACGATCCCCGCGTCGCTCACGTCCCGACGAGGAGCGCGGCCAGCGCCTCCGGCTCATGGACCGGCTGGCGGCACGCGAAGTTGCGGCACACGAACGCCGTCGCACGCCCGCGGAGCGCGAACCGGCCGTGGAGCAGCGCGACTGCGGAGGCGTCCGGCGCTGGCGCCGACGCCACGACCCGGAACGGGTGGTAGCCACGGCCGGCCACGTCGAGCAGCCGCTGCGTCTCCTCGTCCGCGGCGTCGCCCACGATGGCGACCTCGGTGATCCCGGCGTGGGCCAGCTCCAGCGCGCACAGCCACTGGGCGAAGCCCGTCGGATGGCGCGCGAGGTTCGGCCCCACGGTGGCCAGCGCGGCCTCCGCGGCGGCGCGGTACCGCGCCTCGCCCGCGAGCGCGACGAGGCGCAGCAACACCGTCGTCGCCATCGCGCCCCCGGACGGCGTCGCGTTGTCCTGGAGGTCCTTCGGCCGGACGACCAGCCGCTCGCCGTCGTCGGCGGTATCGAAGAAGCCGCCCGCCGGGTCCGCGAACCGCTCGAGGACCACCTCGACCAGCGCCGTCGCGTCCAGGTACCAGCGCTCGTCCAGCGTGGCCTCGTACAGCGCCAGCAGCCCGTCGGCGAGGTTCGCGTAGTCCTCCAGCACGCCGTCCGCAGAGGCGCGGCCGTCCTTCCACGACCGGCGCAGCCGGCCGTCGGGCGTCCGCAGCCCGGCCAGCACCGCGCCGGCGGCGATCTCGGCTGCCGCGCGGTACCGGTCCGCGGCCCCGGCCAGGCCCGGGTCGCCGCTCGACGCGAGGGCCTGGGCAGCCTCCGCGAGCGCCGCGATCGCGAGGCCGTTCCAGCCGGCCAGGACCTTGTCGTCGCGGGCGGGCTGGGGTCGAGAGGCCCGCCGATCCAGGAGCCTGGCCCGCGCAGCCGCGAGCCGCGCCGCGACGTCCGCCGGCGCCAGCCCGAACCGCTCCCCGAGCTCGCCGTCGTCGCGGACCCGGGACAGGATCGTGCGCCCCTCCCAGTTGCCCTGGTCCCGGACGCCGTACGCCGCGGAGAACAGGGCCGCCTCGCCGCCCAGGACGTCCCGGATCTCGTCGGCGGTCCAGGTGAACGTGGCACCCTCCTCGCCCTCGGTGTCGGCGTCCTGGCTGGCCGCGAAGCCGCCGTCGCGCGTCCGGAGCTCGCGCAGCAGGTAGTCGAGCGTCCCGGCCATCGTGTCGAGATGCGCCGGCTCGCCCGTCAGCGCCCACGCGTGCCCGTACACCCTCGCCAGCTGCGCGTTGTCGTACAGCATCTGCTCGAAGTGCGGCACCAGCCAGCGGGCGTCGGTGGAGTACCGGTGGAAGCCGCCGCCCAGCTGGTCGTGGATGCCGCCGGCCGCCATCGCGTCCAGGCTCCGGCGGGCCACCTCGAGCGCCCGCGCATCGCCCGTCGCGGCATGGCGCCGGAGCAGGAACTCGATCGTCATCGGCTGGGGGAACTTCGGCGCACTGCCCCAGCCGCCGTGCTCGGCGTCGAACGAGTCCTCGATCCCGGCCGTCGCCCGGGCCAGCACATCCGCCGGCGGCAGCCCGCCCGACGCGGGTCCCGTCCGACGCGTCTCGCCCAGTGCCTCGACCAGCCGGCTCCCCGCCCCCTCGACGCCGGTCCGGTCCTCGGCCCACGCCCGGCGCACGCCCTCGAGCACCTGCCGGAACGAGGGCATGCCGTGGCGTGGCGTGTCGGGGAAGTAGGTGCCACCGAAGAACGGCCGGCCCTCGGGCGTGAGGAACACGCTCATCGGCCAGCCGCCCTGGCCGGTCATCGCCTGGACCGCGCCCATGTACAGCTGGTCCAGGTCCGGGCGCTCCTCGCGGTCCACCTTGATCGCCACGAAGTGCTCGTTGAGGTAGGCGGCGGTGGCCTCGTCCTCGAACGACTCGCGCTCCATGACGTGGCACCAGTGGCAGGCCGCGTAGCCGATCGAGAGGAAGATCGGGTGGTCCAGCAGCTTCGCGCGCGCCAGCGCGTCCGGGCCCCACGGGAACCAGTCCACGGGGTTGTGGGCGTGCTGGAGCAGGTAGGGGCTGGTCTCGCCGGCCAGCCGGTTCGTGTGGGCGGGTCGCGCGTCGGCGTCGGCCATGCTCAGGCGATGGTACGCGGCGACGCTCCCCCGCGACGGCGGTGCCGTGGCGCACCACCGGCGACCCGCGGCTCGTTCGGCCCGTGTGCCCGGGGGCTGAACCGCTCTGGTCATGACGGAGTAAGAGGGTTAGGCTACCGTCCTGGTACCGCCGGGCGTCCAAGCTGCCCTGGGAGCCGTATCGCTGAACCGCATCGCACGCGCGACGACCGTCGCCATCCTTGCCGGTGTCCTCGGCGCCACGGGTGTTACCGCACCCGCGCTGGCTGCCGCGCGGGTGCCGAAGGTCGTCCTCGTCGTCGGGCCCGTCGGGTCGCTCACCGCGAGCTATCGCTCACAGGCGGACAAGGCCGCCGCCGCCGCCGCGGCGGCGGGCGCCCAGGTCGTCAAGGTGTACTCCCCCGACGCCACGTGGCCCGCCGTCCAGCGGGCCGCCGAGGGCGCGTCGATCGTCGTGTACCTGGGCCACGGCAACGGCTGGCCCAGCCGGTACCGGGACGCGCTCTACCCGCCCACCCAGAACGGCTTCGGGCTCAACCCCGTGGCTGGCGTGGACGACAGCACCCACCAGTACTTCGGCGAGGCGTTCATCGACGACCTCGACCTGGCCCCCAACGCCGTGGTCGTCCTGAGCCACCTGTGCTACGCGAGCGGCAACACCGAGCCGGGCCTGTCCGAGGGCACGGCCGACCTGGCCGTCCAGCGCGTCGACAACTACGCGGCCGGCTTCCTGCGCGCCGGAGCCCGGGCCGTGGTCGCCGAGGGGCACATGGGGCCCGCCTACTACGTGAAGTCCCTGCTCACCACCGGGCTCACGATCGAGCAGATCTGGAACCGCTCGCCGACGGCGAAGGGGCACGCGTTCGGCGTGGCCAGCGTCCGGTCGCCCGGCTTCACCGCCCGGCTGGACCCTGACAAGGCGACCGGCGGCTACTTCCGGTCGCTGGTCTCCGCCGGGGTGAGCGCGTCGGCCATGCGGGCCGGGGCCACGGGCAACGCCGGCACCCCCTACGCGGGACCCCCGGCACAGCCCAGCCTGGCGAGCCTCGGCCTCCGGTTCGGCACGCCGTCGCTGCAGGCGCTGCCGATTGCCGGGACGGGCACCCACCTCACCCTCGCGCTGGCGAAGGCGGGCCTCAAGACCGTGCCGAAGGGGGCGCAGGTCGGCGTCCGCTGGGACCCGATCCTCCTCGACCCAGAGCCCGCCCCGAGCCCGGCCGCCAGCCCGTCGCCGGCGCCGTCCGCGGCACCGTCACCCACGCCGACCCCGAGCGCGTCGCCCGAGCCCTCCCCGAGCGGCTCGCCCGAGCCCAGCCCGACGCCGGACTCCGAGGCCTCCGTCCCCGAAGTGGAGCTGGTCGTGCCCGAACAGGTCGGCTCCGTGGTGACCCTGGCCACCGTGCGGTCGACCGCGAACGGCCTCGTGCTCGACGTCCGCTATCCGGGGGCGCCCGGCCTGTACCGCCTCGTCCCCACGTTGCACACCCCGTCCGGCGTCGCCTACGACGCGGCAACCCAGGCGTTGCTGACGCCGATGATCGTGCGCGTGGCGGGGCCGGTCGCGGTCGCCTACGGTGCCCCGACCTCGCTGGCCGTGACGGCGAGCTCGGCCGCGCCGCTGGCGGTGCGGGTGGTCAACGCCGGCTCGGAGGCCTGGGACGCGGTCGCGACCTCGCCCACCGAGCTCGCCGGCGAGGCCCTCCTGACCTGGCTGCGGACCTCGCGCGTGCCGGCCCAGCTCGTCGCGACCTGGGTGTCCGCGCAAGGCCTCCCCGTGCCGGCGCCGGTCTCGGCGGTGCTCGACCTCGAGGCGTCGGTGCCCGGCAGCGGCCTCGTCGTCCAGCTCGACCTCACCGCCCCTCCGGCGGCGGGCGAGTACCTCCTGCTGCTCGACATCGTCTCGCCGGCGCACGGGTCGCTGTCGGCCCTCGGCAGCGCGCCCGCGCTGGTGCGCGTGAGCGTCTCGCCGGCGCCGGCCGCGAGCCCGGAGCCGGCACCAGCCACGCCCGACACGCGGGACTGACGGCCCGGGACCGGCCCGGCGCATCCGTCACGAGGTCGCAACGTTGTCGACCGGGTCGCCGCAACCGGAACCCAGGGGGGTCGTGGTTCAATGGGCGTGATGGCAGTCGATACGTCCCTGCGGAACGGCAACTCCGGCGCTCCGCCCCTCGGCGACCGCCTGCGCGTCCTGCTCGTCGCCCCGCCGATGCTGGCTGTCCCCCCGCCGAGCTATGCCGGCACCGAGCGGGTCGTGCACGCGATCGGCGAGGAGCTGCACCGGCGGGGCCACCACGTCGCGCTCGTGGCGTCCGGCGACTCGGACGTCCCCTACGAGCACATCCCGACGGTCGCCGAGAGCCTGTGGTCCACGGGCTACGTGGGCGACGTCACCGGCTACATGCAGCACACGGTGGAGGTCGCCTGGCGCGAGGCCCACCGGTTCGACATCGTGCACGCCCACATCGAGGCTCACGGCATCGTGTTCGCGGCGCACTGCGAGACGCCCGTGGTATCCACGCTCCATGGCCGGCTGGACGTGGTCGGGATGCCGCTGCTCCTCGAGGCCCACCGCGACGTGCCGCTGGTCGCGATCAGCGAGAGCCAGCGGCGGTGGTTCCCGGACCAGCGCTGGATCGCGACGATCCACCACGGGCTCCCGCTCGAGGGCATGCCCTTCAGCGACGTCCCGGGCGACTACCTCGCGTTCGTCGGGCGCGTGGCCACGGAGAAGGGCCTGCGCGAGGCGATCGAGCTCAGCCGCCTGACCGGCGTCCGGCTGCGGGCGGCTGCCAAGGTCCACGACGACACGGAGCGACGGCTCTATCGCGAGCTGGTGGTTCCGGCGGTGGACGAGGGCGCGATCGAGTTCCTGGGCGAGGTGGGGCCCGACGAGCGCGATCCGCTGTATGCCGGCGCCCTGGCCACGGTGATGCTCGGCGGATGGCCGGAGCCGTTCGGGCTGGTGGCCATCGAGTCCATGGCCACCGGGACGCCGGTCATCGCGCGGCGCGCCGGGGCGCTGACGGAGACGGTGGAGCACGGCGTCACCGGGTTCCTCGTGGACGACGTGGCGGAGGCGACGCTGGCCGTGGATCGGGTTCGCGACCTGGACCGGCGGGCGATCCGCGAGCGAACGCTGGAGCGCTTCTCGCCGGCACGCATGGTGGACGAGTACGAGGCCGTCTACCGGGCGCTGATCGCCGAGCGACGAGCCGCGAGCGCCGCGGGTGCCGTGGGAACGTCGCCACGAGCGTGACGCCGCACCGCCCCGCGGACGACCTCGGGCCCGCGCACGATCCGGGTCCGGAGGCGGCCCGCGCGCGCATGGACGCCGCGCTCGAGGCCGCCGCGGCCGTGCCGCTGGAGCTGCCGTCCGGCCACCGGATCCGGGTCGGCACCGCCTCCTGGACGGACCCCACGATGACCGCGGCCGGGGTGTTCTACCCCTCGGAGGCGGATACGGCCGAGGAGCGGCTCCAGTTCTACGCCTCGCGGTTCCCGGTCGTCGAGGTGGACGCGACCTACTACGCCCTGCCGTCACGGCGGCTGTCCGAGCTGTGGGTCGAGCGCACGCCGCCCGACTTCGTGTTCGACATCAAGGCGCACGCCCTGCTCACCGGCCAGCCGACCGAGACGAAGCGGCTGCCCAAGGGGCTGCGGGAGGCGCTGCCCGCGACGCTGGCCTCGAAGGCGCGGCTGTACGCGAAGGACCTGCCGGGCGAGCTGCTGGCGGAGGTCTGGCGCCTGTTCGCCGACGGCCTGGCCCCGCTGGCGGAGGCCGGCCAGCTGGGGGCGGTGTTCCTGCAGTACCCGAAGTGGTTCTTCACCTCGTCCGAGAACCGGGACGCGATCCGGGAGGCGAAGGCGGCGCTCGAGTCGCACGGCCTGCGCGTGGCCGTCGAGTTCCGCAACGGATCGTGGTTCAACGAGAAGAACGCCGAACGGACGCTCCGCTTCCTCGAGGACGAGAGCGTCGCGCTGGTCATGGTCGACGCGCCCCAGGGCTTCAAGTCGTCCGTGCCGCCGGTGGTGGCGACGACCACGCCCGGCCTGGCGGTCGTCCGGTTCCACGGCCGCCGGACGGCGACCTGGGAGGCGATGGCCGGCCTGCCGACGGTCGAGCGGTTCCGCTACCTGTACGATCGCGACGAGCTCCGGGAATGGGTGCCGCGGGTCGTGGAGGCCGCGTCCCAGTCGGAGGACGTCCACGTCCTCATGAACAACTGCTACGCGAACTACGGCTCCACGAACGCGCGCGAGCTGGCGGCACTGCTGGCTGAGGACCTGGCCGCCGCGGGCTAGGGCTCGCGCCCGATGTGGAGGACGCCGCCTTAGGCCGAGCCTCCGATGCGACGGACCCGCATCGGAGCACTCGACATGGCACCCAGCGACCGCGAACCCGACCCTGGCACGTCGGACGACGCGCTGCTCACGCAGCTGTACACCACGCACGCCCCCGGCCTCACCCGCTGGATGACGAGCTACACCCGGGACGAGGAGGTCGCCGCGGACCTGGTCCAGGAGGCGTTCCTCCGCCTGGCGCGCGAGCTCCAGGCCGGGCGCCGCCCGGACAACGCGGCCGCCTGGCTCGCCCAGGTTGCCCGCAACCT
>MGOE01000041.1:2291-2646 GCA_001797035.1 Chloroflexi bacterium RBG_16_72_14 | reverse complement strand
TGTCGACCGCCAGCCGCTTCGAGCCGCTGCTGGCCCGTCCGTCGGCGCCCGAGGACCCGGCATCGGCGGTCCTCGCCACCGAGCGGGCGGACGCCGTCCACGCCGCGCTCGCCGACCTGCGGCCCGTGGATCGCGCGGCGCTGCTGCTCGCCGCCGAGGGACACCACAACGCGGAGATCGCCGTCCGGATCGGCCGGACCGAGCTGGCGACGCGGGCGCTGCTGTGCCGGGCGCGGCGCCGCCTGCGGCCCGTGCTCTCGGGCGTCGGCGTGGCCTGAGCCAGGGTGCCGTCCCGGCCCCGGCGCGGGGCCGGCTCGCCCGGAGGCCGGGGGCCGTTCCGGCCTGTCCGAGGCCG
>MGOE01000041.1:0-2177 GCA_001797035.1 Chloroflexi bacterium RBG_16_72_14 | reverse complement strand
CGGCGTCCTGGTCGTCGGCGGCGAGGCCGGCGTGGGCAAGACCCGCCTGCTCGAGGCCGTCGCGACCGACGCGCGCGCGCTCGGGTTCCGGGTCGCGACGGGGGCCTGCCTGCGGATGGACGCGGGCGCGATGCCCTACGCGGCCATCGTCGGGGCGCTGCGACAGCTGGTCCGGGACGGCGACCCGGGCACCATCGCGGCCTCGCTGGGCGCCTACCGCCACGAGGTCGCGCGGCTGCTGCCCGAGGTGGTGCGGCTCGCGGGCGCCACCGCGGCGCCCGCGGCACCGGGCGGTCTCGGGCCGGGGGTCCCGGATCCCCTCGCGCGGCTGCGCCTGTTCGAGGCCGTGGCCGGCTGGCTCGACCGCCTGGCGGCGGCCACGCCCCTGCTGCTCGTGGTCGAGGACCTCCACTGGGCCGACCCGGCGACGCTCGACCTGGTGCGGTCGCTGGCGCTGTCGCTGTCGGGCCGGACGCTCCTGGTCGTCACCCTGCGGACCGACGAGCCCGCTCCGCCAGCGGTGGGGGCGACGGTCGCGGAGCTCGTCCGGGACGGGGCGGACCGGCTGGAGCTGGCCACGCTCGACCGGTCGACCTTCGAGCGCCTGGTGGCCGCCGCCCACGGGGCACACCCCGGCGCCCCGGCCGAGGAGGCGGTCGACCGCCTGTACGAGCGGTCCGGCGGGAACCCGTTCCTCGCGCTGGAGCTCGTCGAGGCGGGGCTGCTCGAGGGCGGCGACACGCCGTACGCCGGGGTGCCGCCGTCGCTGCGGGACATCCTCGACGCGCGGCTGGCCTCGCTCGACGACGGCACCCTCGAGGTCCTGCGGGCGGCGGCCATCCAGCCCGGGCCGATCGACGACGAGGTGCTGGCCGCCGTCCTCGGCCGGTCGATCGGGTCGGTGGGCGGCGCGCTCCGCGAGGCCCGCGAGTCCGGCGTCCTGGCGACGGCGCCCGGCGCCCCGGCCTTCCGCCACGCGCTGCAGCGGGACGTCCTGCTCGAGCAGCTGGGACCCGGCGAGCGGCGGATGCTCCACGGGCGGTTCGCCGACGCGCTGGCCGCGGGCGGCCGCGACCCGTCCCGGGCCACCGCCATCGCCTGGCATCGGGACGCGGCCGGGGACGACGCCCGCTCGCTCGCCGCGCACGTGGAGGCGCACCAGGCGGCGATGCAGGCGTTCGCGTTCGAGGCGGCTGCCCGGCATGGCGCCCGGGCGGCCGAGCTGCGCGGGCGCGTGGATCCGGCGCACGCCGCCGGGCTGCCCGACGGGCCGACGCTCCTCGAGGCCGCCTCGCTGGCGGCGCTGCTGGGCGGCGATCCCGCCCGGTCCGCGGCCCACGCGCGCGCGGCACTGGCGCTGGCCGGCGACGACGCCGTGCGGGCGGTCAGCCTCCACGACCGGCTGCGCTGGGCCCTGTGGGAGGCGGGCGACCACGAGGGCGCGGCGCGTGAGGTCGAGCTGGCCGTGACACGCCTGGGCGACGACCCGGCCCCTGGGCTGCGGGCGATGCTGACGGCGCAGCAGGCCGCGATGCGGATGGCCGAGGCCGAGCCCGGGCCGGCGCTGGAGCTCGCGGACCGGGCCATCCGGGCGGCGCGCGAGCTGGGCGCCCGCGACGTGGAGGCGATCGCGCTCGGCGTCCGCGGGCGGACGCAGGCGACGCACGGGCAGGTGGACGAGGGCGTCGCCAGCCTGCGGGCCGCGGTCGCGATCGCGGACGAGCTGCACAACCTCCAGGGGCGGCTGGTGGGCGAGGCGGCGATCGTTGCGGTCCTGGCCCGAGGCGGCCGGGCGCGAGAGGCCCTGGCGGCGATCGATGCGGCGCTCGCCCTCGCCGAGGCGTCCGGCCTGGGCCGGTCGCTGGGGGCACAGCTGTGCGCCGAGGCGGCCCGCGCAAGCTTCGCGATCGGGGCGTGGGACGAGGCCGCGCGCCGGATCGCGGACGGGCTGGATCGGCGGCCGGCCGCGGTGATCGAGGCGCATCTCCGGCTCGTTGCGCTTCGCCTGGCGGCGGCACGCGGGCGCGATGCGGAAGCCGCCGCCCTCGAGGCGAGGCTGGCCGCGCTGGAGCCGGTCCTCCCGGACGGCGAGGACCGCGCGTCGCTCGACGTGGCCCGTGCCGAGGCCGCGCTCGCCGCCGGGCGGCCCGCGGCCGTGCGGACGCTCGTGGACCGTG
>MGOE01000040.1:24762-24908 GCA_001797035.1 Chloroflexi bacterium RBG_16_72_14 | reverse complement strand
CCTCGAGACGCCTCTCGCGCGTGAACGGCGGGTGCAGCGCGGCAGTGACCATCAGGGGCCCGAGTGTACGCCGGGTTTCCGCGCGGGCTTAGTGATCTTCCCCGGGGCAAATGAGACTCATGCCGCGGGCAGCTCGGCGAGGAGGT
>MGOE01000040.1:22344-24714 GCA_001797035.1 Chloroflexi bacterium RBG_16_72_14 | reverse complement strand
GGTCGAAGCCGTGACCGGTGCCCCGGACCTGACCCCCGCCCGCCACCGATCCTCGCCAGCGTTCCCGGGCTGCTTCCGTTGCCCGCGTTCGAGCGTGCTGCAGTCCGGGGCAGGCCGGCACCGGCGGCGGGCCGCTCGGCACTCCCCGCGGACCCCTCGGCCCTTGCCGCCGACGCCCCGCCGGTGTGCCATCGCGCCACGTCCCGGGGGGAATAGCCCCGGGCCTCGTCTGCCAAGATGGAGGGGTCCTGCGTCAGGCTCCTCCATCCGCCCGTTCGTCCAGAGCTCGCCGGTCCAACGCCGGCCGGCGTCTCGCCACAGAGGTGACCAGCATGCGGATCCTCGTCATCGGCGCCGGCGGCGTCGGCAGGGCGGTCGTGGCCATCGCGGCCCGCCGCGACTTCTTCGAGCACATGGTCGTGGCCGACTACGACCCGGCCCGCGTCGAGCACGCGATGGGCCAGGTGGCCGGCGACGGGCGCTTCACCGGGGCGCACGTGGACGCGTCGGACGTGGACGCGATCGGGGCGCTCATCCGCGAGCACCGGATCACCCATGTCCTGAACTCCGTGGACCCGCGCTTCGTGATGCCCATCTTCGACGCCAGCCTCGCGGCCGGCGTGGACTACATGGACATGGCGATGTCGCTGTCTCGCCCGCATCCCGAGCGGCCGTACGAGCTGCCCGGCGTGAAGCTCGGCGACGAGCAGTTCGCGAAGGCAGGCGCGTGGGAGTCGGCCGGGCGGCTGGCGTTCGTGGGCATGGGCGTTGAGCCCGGCCTCGCGGACGTGTTCGCGCGCTATGCGCAGGACCACCTGTTCAGCGAGATCGACGAGGTGGGCGTTCGCGACGGCGCCAACCTGACGGTGGACGGGTACGACTTCGCGCCCTCGTTCTCGATCTGGACCACGATCGAGGAGTGCCTCAACCCGCCCGCGATCTGGGAGCGCGACCGCGGCTGGTACACGACGCCGCCGTTCTCGGGGGCCGAGACGTTCGAGTTCCCGGAGGGCATCGGCCCGGTCGAGTGCGTGAACGTCGAGCACGAGGAGGTGCTGCTCGTCCCGCGTTGGATCAAGGCCAGGCGCGTCACGTTCAAGTACGGCCTGGGCGACGAGTTCATCGAGGTGCTCAGCGTCCTGCACAAGCTGGGCCTCGACCGCACCGATCCGGTGAAGGTCAAGGGCGGCGAGGTGTCCCCGCGTGACGTCGTCGCGGCGTGCCTGCCGGACCCGGCCGGCCTGGGTGACCGGATGCACGGCAAGACGTGCGCCGGGACCTGGGTGACCGGACGTGGCAAGGACGGTGCGCCGCGGGCGGTCTACCTCTACCACGTGGTGGACAACGAGTGGTGCATGCGCGAGTACGGGTCGCAGGCCGTGGTGCTCCAGACCGCGGTCAACCCCGTCGTCGCGTTCGAGCTGCTCGCCCGCGGGACCTGGTCCGGCAAGGGCGTGCTGGGGCCGGAGGCGTTCGACGCCGTGCCGTTCCTCGAGCTGCTCAACGAGTACGGGATGCCGTGGGGGATGCGCGAGGAACCGGTGCCGGTCGGCGCGGGCTGATCGTCGCGCGCAGGTATGGCGGCCCCGCGCGCGACCCGGAGACGGCTCCGCGCGAAAGGTGTGCATCCGGGCGGACACCGACCCCCGCGGTGTGCATCCGGGCCTACCTCCCGTCGCCGGTACGACGCGGGCTGTGCGTCGTGATGCACAGCTTCGACCCTGAGGGCGCCGGCATCGCAACTTGTGTGCGCCCCGATGCACGGAAACGGCGAGCCGGGGCCGGTGGAGCGCGCTCGAAGCTCTGAGTGTGCGGCCAGATGCACGCGCCGCGCGCAGCATCCGGCGGCGCGGTGCAGGCCTCAGATCCCCTCGATCCGGCGGGGTGACAGGCGAGGTCCGTAGCGCGGTGCGCGGATCCCGCTGAGCTCCAGGAGGCGGGCGACCCGGCCGCGCTGGCCGCGGTAGGGCTCCAGCAGCTCCAGCATCCGCTCGTCCGTGCCGCGCGGCTCGCCGGCCAGCGCCCAGGCGACGAGGTTCGGGAGGTGGAAGTCGCCGACGCTCAGGGCGTCGGGGTCGCCGAACGCGCGGATCCCCACCTCCGCCGCGGTCCATGGCCCGATCCCCGGGAAGGCCCGCAGCATGGCGTAGGCGGGCGCCGGGTCGCCGCCGGGGCCCGCGGCCCCCGGCACCAGCCGCTCCAGCCGCGCCGCCTCCCGTGCCACGGCCCGGACCAGCTCCGCGCGCCGCCGCTCCAGCCCCAGCGGGTGGAACGCGTGGTACGGCAGCGCGGCGAGCACCTCCGGCGTGGGCGGCAGCCGCAGGCCGGCCGGCCCGGGCGCGGGCTCCCCGTGGATGCGGATCAGGGCAC
>MGOE01000040.1:6474-22322 GCA_001797035.1 Chloroflexi bacterium RBG_16_72_14 | reverse complement strand
ACCTTCTGCTCGAGGATGGCGGGAACGAGCGCCTCGAGCACCGCGCCCGTGCGCCCGATGCGCAGCCCGGGGAGGCGGCGCACGGCGTCCGCGACGGCCGGATGGCGGGGGACGAGGCGCGACGGGTCGTCGTCAAGGCCCAGGAGCGCCTCGAGGCTCGCGACGGCCGCCGCAGCCCCTTGGCCCCAGGCGCGAGCCCGCACCCCCGTCGGGGTTCGATCCAGGAGCAGTGTCGCCGGGCCGTCGGCGGTCCGCGCGGCCCGCCAGGCGCGCCCGCGACCCTCGAGCCGGAGCGCCGGATCCGTGCGGCCCCGGAGGTGGATCCCCAGCACCAGCGAGAGGTCCAGCGGGACATCGACGGCCAGGTCGCGCTCCGCGTCGGCGGCGGCATCGGACCCGTCCGCGGGGCCTGCGAACCCGGCGATCGTCACGCTCCTGTCATCCCCGAACCCTCCGCGGGACCGTGCCCGTGATGCCGGCCAGCCTATCGTGCACGCCTCGCATGCGTACCAGGCCCCGCGTCGCGGCCGCGGCGCTCATCACGATCACGGTCCGCGTCATCGACCGCGGCCCGTACGTCGCGGGCCGGATGTGGGACCTGTCGCGCGCGACGTGCACCTACCTCGACAGCTGCTACACGGCGATGATCGAGTACCGCTTCCCGTAGCCGGCGTGGCGCGCGGGCCGCGCCGGAGTTGACAGCTTCCGGTAGGCTCGACCCAGATCGTGCGTACCAGGCTCATCGCCGCGATCGCGGCCCTCATGGCCGCGTCCGCCCTGGTCGCCCTACCTGAACCCGCGGGCTCGAGTGCCCCGAGCTCCGCCCGGTCAGTCGATCCGGCGTCGATGCGCGCCGTGTCGATTGCGCTGCCCGCCGGTTCACCGGCGACGGCGATTCCATCGTTCGACTCGGCGTCGCGCTCGGCCGGCTGGCTCGGGCCCGATACGGCGCTGGTCGAGCCCGGCCGGGCCGCCGTGACCCCTTCGCGGCCCGACATCGACCAGCCGGCACCGCGGATCGGCGAGTTCCTCAAGAACTACTGGCGCTACGACCCCGAGACCAGCTGGTACGGCCCGGGGTTCATCGGCAGCGGCACCGCCTGCGGCCAGACGTACACCAAGACGATCATGGGCGTCGCCCATCGGACGCTCCCGTGCGGCACGCTGGTCACGTTCCGCAACCCGGCCAACGGCCGCCAGGTCACGGTGCCGGTCATCGATCGCGGCCCGTACGTGGCGGGGCGCCAGTGGGACCTCTCGCGGGGCCTGTGCGTGTACCTCGACCACTGCTACACGGGCCCGATCGAGTGGCGTTGGGGGAACCGCGGCGGCAGCTGAGCCCGGGCGGATTCCAGGGCGAGCGCCGGCGGATCCCTGGCGGTTCCGGTGAGGTCGGCGAACCCCTTCGAGGCCACCGAGGTCGCCGAACCCCTCGAGGCCACCGAGGTCGCCGAACCCCTCGAGGCCACCGAGGTCGGTGAACCCCTCGAGGCCACCGAGGTCGGCGAACCACTCGAGACCACCGAGGTCGGTGAACCCCTAGAGGCCGCCGAGGTCGGGCTCGCCCTCGAGGCCGGCCAGCTCGCCGGGCCCGCCACTCCCTCCGGTCTCGCCGGTCTCGCCGGTCTCCCCGGACTCCCCGGACTCCTCTTCGCCCCCCGAGCAGTCGAGCAGCGCGGTGAACGGGTCGATCGCGACCTGGTCCGCCTGGTGCTGCGCCAGCCAGCCGTTCCACTCCGCCTGGACCGCGGCGTTGAACGCCGCCAGCGTCCGGTTCGACACGGTCACGGACAGCGCCGTCAGGTTGGTCCGGAGGTTCGTCTCCCAGGTGCTGGCGATCGCCTCGTGTCGCGCCTCATGGGCGCGCAGGCTGACGGTCATCGCGCTCCACGCGCCGGCCATCGTGGGGTCCGTGGGTGCCCATACCGGCATGTCGACGCTCACGGTCCTGGTCACCGTGGGGCTCGCGACCGTCGCCGTGATCACCCCGTCCGCCTCGGTGTAGGCAGGGTCGCCGCCCCAGTTGAAGCGCACGTTGGTCTTTGCCCACCCGCTCGACGCCCGGTGCGGGCTGTTGGCGTTGAGGAAGTTGACGACGACGCCGCAGTCCGCCGTGCCGGCGGCGAGCGTCACCGCCCACCGCTGCACGGGCAACCCCGCCACCGCCACCAGCCGCTGGACGGCGGCGTTGCCGTGGCGACGCTGGAGCGCGCCGATCAGGCGCTCGCTGGTGCCCCGATCGGCGCCGGCGAGGAGGGCGCCCAGCGTCCGGGGGTTGAGCGCGACATCGAACCCGTGGCCGAGCGTGACCGGGGCGGGCTCGCGGGCCGGCCTGGGCTCGCGGGCGGGGGTGCGGGCCGGTTCGTGGACGCTGCCCATCGCCACACGGTAGCCGGTCGCGCAAGCCTCCCCCGGCGGGCGGGGCCGGTCGTGCCGGGCGGCGCGGTCGAGCGGGCGACCCGCGATCAGGCACGCGGCGCGAACGTCGCCGTGAAATGCCGCAGCTGGGCGGGCTGCCGCACGATCCGGAAGCCGCGCAGCGACGCCGCGCGCGAGGCCACGTCGCGCGCGACCTCGATCACGTAGTCCACGTGGCTCTGGGTGTACGTCCGGCGCGGGATCGCGAGGCGGACGAGATCCATCGCGGCCGGCGCCTCGGTCCCGTCCGGATGGAGCCCGAACATCACGGTCCCGATCTCGCAGCCGCGGATGCCGCCGGCGCGGTACAGCTCCACCGCGAGCGCCTGCCCCGGGTACTCGAGCGGCGGGATGTGGGGGAGCATCGCCCGTGCATCCAGGTAGACCGCGTGCCCGCCGAACGGCTTGACGAGCGGGATCCCCGCCGCGTCGAGCGCCTCGCCGAGATACGCGGTGGACCGGATCCGGTAGCGCAGGTAGTCCTCGTCCACGACCTCGCGCAGGCCCTGGGCGATGGCCTCGAGGTCGCGACCCGCCAGGCCGCCGTACGTGACGAAGCCCTCGGTCAGGATCAGCAGGTTCCGGCAGCGCTCCGCGAGCTCGTCGTCGTTGAGCGCGAGCCAGCCGCCGATGTTGGCCAGCCCGTCCTTCTTGGCGGACATCGTCATCCCGTCGGCGAGCCCCCCGACCTCGCGGATGATGTCCACCACCGGCCGGTGCTCCTGGCCGGGCTCCCGCGCCTTGATGAACCACGCGTTCTCCGCGAACCGGCAGCCGTCGAGGAACATCGGCTTCGCGTGCCGGTCGCACACCTCGCGGACCGCGCGCAGGTTCGCCAGGCTCACCGGTTGGCCGCCCCCGGAGTTGTTGGTGATCGTCACGAACACGACCGGGACGTCGTCGCCGCGCTCCGCGAGCAGGCGCTCCAGCGCCGCCACGTCCATGTTGCCCTTGAACGGGTGAATGGTGGCGGGCTGCCGGCCCTCCGGGATCACGAGGTCCACCGCTTCGGCGCCGGTGTACTCGACGTTGGCCCGCGTCGTGTCGAAGTGGGTGTTGTTGGGAATGACCCTGCCCGGCCTGCCGATGGCGCTGAACAGGATCTTCTCGGCCGCGCGGCCCTGGTGGGTGGGGATGACGTGGCGGAACGGGAACAGCGCCTGGACGGACGCCAGGAACGCGTACCAGCTGGGGCTGCCGGCGTAGCTCTCATCGCCGTGCTGGATCGCGGCCCACTGGTCGCGGCTCATCGCACCCGTCCCGGAGTCGGTCAGGAAGTCGATGAGGACGTCGTCGGCGTGGAGGTTGAACAGGTTCCAGCCGGCGGCCTCGAGGGCCCGCTCGCGCTCCGCCGCCGTGGTCAGCCGGATCGGCTCGACCGCATGGATCCGGAACGGCTCGATGATCGTCTGCCAGCGGTCCACGTCCGCGAGGATACGCCGCGGCTGCGCCGCCGGACGGGCCCGCGGCACCCACGGCGAGCGCCTAGACTCGGCGGCGATGGACCGCAGGGAGGCCCTCGCCAGGGCCGCGCTCGTCGCCGCCGGTGCCCTGACCGTCGGCATCCTCGCGCTGGCGTTGCGGCTGCTGGCGGTCAACGTCCTGCCGATCGACTACGACGAAGACGACTACCTCCGCGCCGGGCAGGTCTACGCAGCCGGGTTCCAGGGCGGCGATCCGGGCGTGCTCCTGCGCGAGAGCTACCGGTCCGAGCATCCTCAGCTGTCCACCATCGTCACCGGGCTCGCGCTGTGGCCGCTGCCACCGGCCGCGGAGGTCCCGGACCGGCCGACCACGGCCCCGCCGGCGACCGACCTCCCGGAGCCGCACCTGACGGTCGCCCGGACCGTGCAGGCCGCGTTCGGGGCGGCGACGGCGCTCGCGCTCGGGCTGCTGTCGCCGGTCGGCGGGGTATGGCTGGCCGTGCACACCTGGTCGATCAAGTACACGAGCCAGGTGATGCTCGAGTCGGTGCCGGCGTTGTTCGCCCTTCTCGCCGTGCTGGCCTGGGTGGCCGCGAACCGGGTCCCGTCCGGCAGCCGGCGGCGACGGGCGTGGATCACCGCGGCCGCCGTCGCGTTCGGGCTCGCCTGCGCCGGCAAGTACCTGTACGGCGTCGCGGGCCTGGCGATCGTCGCCGACTGGCTGTGGCGCACCCGGCCGGAGCCCGGCTGGCGCCGCCATCCCGCTGCGGTCGCGCGCTGGGTGGCGCCGGTGGGCGGCTGGGCCCTGCTCGGCGCGGCCGTGTTCCTCGTGGCGAACCCCTACCTGTGGCCCGACCCGATCGGCCGGCTGGGCGCCTCGCTCACGTACCACGGCGGCTACGCGACCAGCGAGGCGGTGCAGGAGACGGGCTGGCCCGCCTGGCAGCCGCTGGTGTGGCTGATGGGGTCGGTGCCGTTCCACGATCGCGGTACGTTCCTCGTGACCCTCGACCTGCCGATCGCGATCCTCGCGGCCGTCGGCTTCCGGACGATGTGGCGGCGACACCGCGTCTTCGGGCTGTGGCTGGTCATCGCCTTCGCCTTCCTCGTCGCCTGGCCGACGAAGTGGCCGCAGTACGTGCTCGTGCTGTCGGCGCCGCTCTCGCTGTCGGCGGGGTACGGGACGTGGCTGGCCCTCGCGCCCGTCGGCCGGTGGTTGCGCGGCGCCGCCCGGCGCGTGCGCGGCAGGCTCGAGCGCGCAGACAGGGGCGCCAGCAGGGGGCCGGGTCGGGGGCATCGCCGCGGCATCCGCGGCGGCCTCCGCGACCTGCGGCTCGCCGCGCCCTGGCTGCTGCCGGGGGTGGTCGGGTTCGCACTGCTCGCGCTCATCCCGCTCGCCTACGAGACGCTGATGTCGCTCACGGACCTCCGGCTCTCGTCGTTGCGCGACGGGATCAACGGCGGGGTGATGCGCGAGGCTGTCGGCGGGCTGAGCGGGCAGATCCCGGCCGTGCCGTTCGACCTGCGCAGCCAGGCCCACGAGGTCAGCTACGTCGGTGACGACCTGCTCACCGGGTTCCTGGGCGGGCTGTGGCTGGGCAGCAACAGCAGCGCGAGCTTCCCCGCCTTCTCGGTGCTCTGGATGGTCCTCTCGGTGGGGCTCCAGGCGGCGTTGGGCATCGCCGTCGCGGTGGTGCTGGAGCGGCCCGGCGTCCGGTTCGCGGCGGCCTGGCGGACGTTGTTCATCCTGCCGTGGGCCATTCCCGAGGTCGTGGGCGCGGTGGGCTGGCGCAACCTCGTCCACCCCGAGCAGGGACTGCTCGCACAGCTCGTCGGCGGATCGGTGCCCTGGAACATGCACCCGGACCTGGCGTTGCTCATGCTGCTGGTCGCGTCGACCTGGATGGGCTGGCCGCTCTGGATGCTGGTCGCAACGGCCGGCCTGCGCACGATCCCGCGCGCCGTGTCCGAGGCCGCGGAGCTCGACGGCGCGGGCCGCTGGCGCAGGTTCCGCGACGTGACGCTGCCGCTGCTGCTGCCCCTGCTGGGCGCGGCCTTCGTCGTGCGCGGCATCGCGCAGTTCAACCAGTTCTACCTGTTCTACGTCCTCGGGCCGCCGGACACGACGACCACCCTGGCGACGTTCAGCTACTACGTGTTCAACTCCAACAGCGGCGCCGGGCTGTACGCCGTGAGCGCCGCCATCAACGTGCTCACGCTGGTCGGCCTCGCGCTGGTGGTCGTGTGGTTCCTCCGCTGGCGCTCGCGCGCCGAGCGCGTGGCGTTCGCGTGAGGCATGCGATGCGTCGCCTGAGCCGCCGCGGCCACCTCGCCCGCCAGGGCTTCCTCGTCCTGGTCGGGCTGTTCGTGCTGCTGCCGATCTGGACGCTGGTGCTGATGGCGACCGACGGCTCGCTGATCGGCTACCCGGAGGGATTCCACCCGCTCCCCGTCGAGCCGACGCTCGACCGGTTCGTCGAGGCGTTCGTGCGGACCGACCATCCGCCGGACTTCGTCACGCTGCTCCGCAACAGCCTGGTCGTGTCGGGGTCGGCGGCGGTCGCTTCGCTCGTGTTCGGGGCGTCGGCGGCGTACGCGTTCGCGCGGCTGCGGTTTCCCGGGCGCGACGCGGGCCTGGTCGGGATCCTGCTCGGCGCGTTCCTGCCGCCGATCGCGCTGGCCACGCCGCTGTTCATCCTGTTCGTGACCGTGGAGCGGACGGTGCCGGCTCTCGAGGCGTTCGGGCTGCGCGACTCGACGCTGGCCCTGGCGATCCTGTACGCATCGTTCGCGCTGCCGCTGTGCCTGTGGCTGATGCGGGCGGCGTTCCGGGCGGTGCCGGCGGACCTCGAGGAGGCCGCGTTCGTGGACGGGGCCACCCGGTTCACCGCCTTCCGGACGATCACGCTGCCGCTCGCGATGCCGTCGATCCTGGTCGCCGCGCTGGTCGCGTTCCTGCTCGGATACACCGAGTTCGCCCTGGCCTGGCTGTTCATCGACTCGCCCGAGAACGTGACCCTCGCGATGGTGCTGGCGATGGCGACGACCGGGTTCTTCACCTCGAACTGGAGCGGTACGGCGGCGCACGCCCTGCTGATGTCGATCCCGGTCGTGCTCATCTTCCTTGCCCTCCAGCGCGCGCTGCTGCAGTCGTCGCTGGCGGGGGCGGGCACGGACTGAAGGCGCGAGGATTCCGGTGCCCGGACGCCCTCGCGGGACTGGACGCGCGGCGCTCCACGAGGCACGATGGCGCCCGGCCACAATCGGCCGGGGAATCATCGGGGCCGGGTTCCGGGGGAGCCCGGCCCCGTCATGTGCGCCCGTCGGCCCCCGATGATCGTCGGCGGACGCCGGGGCACCGCCGGCGGGTCACGTGGCGCCCCGGGCCTCGGTGTGGACCCAGGGTCAATGAGATCGCGCAACGACGCTCGGATCGGGGCTCGCCCGCTCCCTTCGCCCGATCGCGTGGACTGCGAGTCCACGAGGTCAGGGATTCGCGGCCCACAGCGGCCCGGATTCGCGATCTCATGGACTGACAGTCCACGCCCGGCACCGAGGGCGGCTCCTCGCGTCGCGGACGTGCAGCGAGGCTGGTGCGGGCGCCCGGCTCGGGCCGACGCGACCCGACACGACCCGACGCGCCTGCTCGCCGGTTGAGCCGCGGAGGTACGCTGCGCAGCATGTGTCGCAGCATCCGCCAGCTCCGTCGCGGCGATGAGGCCGGCCCCGCCACCACCGGCGAGGCGCAGGCTGCCGCCCTCCAGTACGTGCGCAAGATCAGCGGGTTCCGGGCGCCGTCGGCGCGGACCGAGGCCGCGTTCCGGGCGGCCGTGGACGAGGTCGCCTTGGCCACCGAGCGGCTGCTCCGGGCCATCGGCACGCCGGTCGCCGAGGGTCCGGACCCGTTCGCCGATCCGGTGCAGCGCCGGGCGATCCTGGCCGCCCGCGGCCCGCGCCGGTGACGGTCGAGCCGTCCGCCGTCACGGTCGCCGCGTCGGCGCCCGAACGCTCCGGCGCGCCCGTCCCCCTCCCCGCCCCCACGTGGTGGCGCCGCCCCGGGCTCGACGTCGTCGACGGCCGTCTGTCGCTCAACGGCGCCGATCTCGAGGCGCTCGCCCGCGACCGCGGGACCCCGCTGTTCGCCTACGACATGGCGCGGCCGGTCGAGAACGTCCGGGCGCTCCAGGGTGCGCTCGAGCGGGCCGGCGTCCCCCACCTCGTCCGGTTCGCGCTCAAGGCGGGCCCGGACCCGCGGATCCTGGCGGTCCTGCGCGGCCTCGGCGGGCCGGGCGAGCCCGGCAGCATCGGGATCGACGCCTGCTCGCCGGGCGAGGTGCTCCACGCCCTCGCCAACGGCTGGCGGCCGGACGAGATCAGCCACACGGGTACCAACGTGTCCGAGCGGGACCTCGACGTCCTGCTGGCCCACCCGATCTACCTCAACCTCGACGCGGTCAGCCAGCTGGAGCGGGTGGGTCGGCGCGCGCCGGGCCGGACCGTCGGCATCCGGGTCAACCCGGGTGCGGGTGCCGGCTACACGGAGCACCTCGCGTACGCGGGGGACCGGCCGACCAAGTTCGGGGTGACGGAGGACCGTCTCGACGACGCGATCGCCGCCTGCCGGCGGCACGGGCTGGTCGTGGACACGTTGCACTTCCACGCCGGGTCCGGCTGGCTGGGTGACCAGCTCGACGGCTTCGAGACCGCCCTCGCCCGGGCGACGCGATCCCTCGACCGCCTGCTTGCGGCCGGCTTCCCGATCCGGGAGGTCAACGTGGGCGGTGGCGTCGGCCGGGTGGCCCGCGATGGCGAGCTGCCGGTGGACCTGGACGCCTACGCGCAGGTGGTCGCGCGGCACCTTCGCCCGTACCGCGTGACGGCCGCCTTCGAGCCCGGCGACCTCGTGATGAAGGACGCCGGCGTGCTGCTCGGCGAGGTCGTGACCGTGGAGCGGCGGGGCGGGACCACGTTCGTGGGCCTGGACATCGGCTGGAACGTCAACTGCGCGTACTTCATCTACCGCTACGCGCAGGAGATCGTCCCGGTGCACCACCCGCTCCGCGAGCGGACCCAGGTCGTCACGGTGGCCGGGCACATCAACGAGGCGGGCGACGTGTTCGCCGAGGACTACCCCTTCCCCGCCGTGGCCGAGGGCGAGGTCGTCGCGATCCTCAACGCCGGCGGCTACCTGCAGGCGATGTCGATGACGCACTGCCTGCGGCCGACGGGCGGCGCGGTGTACCTGGAGCGGCAGCCGTTGCCGTGAGCGGGTTCGAACGGTTCGTGGACGTGGCCAGTGGCCGGTGGCCGCCTGTGGGCCCAGGCGGCGGGCGAGGGCAGCGGGGTCGTGCTCGTCCACACGGGCGTCGCGGACGCACGCCATCGCCGGTGAGGCGGCCATGGCGATGGCGCCGGCACCTCGCCCCGCCCGACTGACCCGGCCCGGTTGGGGACGCATCCGGCTCGGATGGGGACTCACAGTCCATGAGAACGCGCATCGGCGGCGAGCAGGCGACAATTCGACCCTCCGCCCCTGGCTTCGGTGACCCAGGGTCCACGAACCCGGGATTCCAGGCCCGCCGGGCCGCTCGAATCGCGATCTCATGGACCTCCAGTCCGCACCCCGCTCGGGCCGTGGTGCGGCACGGGCAGTCCGCACCCCGCGTGGGCCGTGGTGCGGCACGGGCAGTCCGCACCCCGCGTGGGCCGTGGTGCGGCACGGGCAGTCCGCACCCCGCGTGGGCCGTGGTGCGGCACGGGTCATCGCGACCGAGAGCCTGATCCTGTCTGCGGAGTGTCGAGGGTGAGCCTTGCCCCGGCCGTGGAGCGTTGGCGGGAGGCCGGACCTCGGCCGCGGGGTCGCGCGACCCTGGACCTCGCCGCGCAGCGGCGGCCACGTCCCGGGGTACAGTCCCTCAACGATGTCCGCGGATCCCCCCGACCCCTCCCTCGAGCGCCAGGTCACGCGCGTCCGCGTGACCAGCTGGCGCGACGACACCGCGCACACCCGCGAGGACCGCCTGTCCGGCGAGGAGCCGATGGCGATCCGTGCCTGCGGCCCGGGCGAGGACCCGGTTGACGTGGCCGTCACGATGCGGACACCCGGACACGAGGCCGAGCTGGCGGCCGGCTTCCTGTGGACCGAGGGGCTGCTCGACGGCGTCGGCGACATCGTTCGGATCACGACCGGCGACCCCGCCGCCACCTCGCGCCCGGACGACGAGGTGACCGTCCACCTGGCGCGCCCGTTCGACGTGTCACGCGTCGCGGAGCGGCACTTCGTGGCCACAGCGTCGTGCGGGATCTGCGGGAAGGCGTCGCTGGACGAGCTGGAGGTCCGCTGCGCACCCATCCCCCCGGGCCCGGTGGTCACCCCAGCGACCCTGCTCGGCCTGCCCGCGACGCTGCGCGAGGCCCAGGCCGTGTTCGAGCACACCGGTGGCCTGCATGCGGCTGGCCTGTTCGAAGCGGACGGCGGGCTGGTGGCCGTGCGTGAGGACGTGGGCCGACACAACGCGCTGGACAAGCTCGTGGGCAGCCGGCTGCTCGCCGGGGAGCTCCCGCTCCATGGGCGCATCGTCCTCGTGTCGGGCCGGGCCAGCTTCGAGCTCGTCCAGAAGGCGGCGGTCGCCGGGGCGCCGATCCTGGCCGCCGTCTCGGCGCCCACCGACCTGGCGGTCGAGGCGGCGGAGCGCCTGGGCGTGACGCTGGTCGGGTTCCTGCGCGACGACGGCTTCAACGTCTACGCGCGGCCGGACCGGGTGTCGGTGGGGCGGGTCTGAGGGGGGAGCGCCGCCTCAGCGACCCTCGAGCTCGCGGTCCAGCTGTCGCTTGATGATCACCAGGAACACCACGCTCAGGGCGATGAGCGCCAGCACGACGATCATGGCCTGGCGCCGGAACGTGCTCTCGTCCACCTTCGCCACCGCCATCGCCTGTGCCTCGTCGGCCTTGATGCGGGCGTCGGTCGAGAGATCCGAGACGAGCTTGAGCTTGGTGGTGTGGACCGCGGCCTGGGCCTGGATCAGGCTCGTCCTGGCCTGCGCGATCCCGACCTCGGCGTCCGCGGTGATCATGCCCAGGCGTGCCGCGTCCTCGATCCGCATCCCGGCGGCCTCGAACGCGCCCTCGGCGCCGCCCAGTGCGTCGGCGATCCCCTGCACCTGGGCGTAGATCTGCGAATCGGGGTGGTGGCAGGTGTCGCAGCGCCGGTCGGCCTCGTTGGCGAACCGGTCGATCTCGAGGCGAAGCGTCCGGTTCGTGAGGTCGTGGCAGGTCGAGCACTCGTAGTCGGGGTCCTCGGGATGGAAGAACAGCCGCGGACCGGGCTGCGAGACGTCGTGGGTGCCGTGGCAGGTCCAGCACTTCGGCGCCGCCTGCTCGAGCTGGGCGTGGCGGCTCTGCTCGTACAGCTCCTGGGTGGCGGTGTGGCACTTCCCGCACACGTCGACGACCTCGGTCGCGCGCGGCGGCTTCGCGTCGTGTGACCCGTGGCACGACGCGCAGCTCGGGGCGCGGACGTCCTGCTCCTCGAGGAGCGCCTTGCCATGGACGCTCCCGGCATAGATCTCGAACTGGTCGGTCGGGATGCCGTACGGCTCCATGCGCCTGGCATCGGCGTGGCAGCTCGCGCACAGCTCCGGGACGTTGAGCGGGAACACCTTGGCGTTCGGGTCGGACACCTTGCGCACGTCGTGCGAACCGTGGCAGTCAGTGCATACGGCCACCCGCGTGTCGTTCGCGGTGGCCAGGCGCTGGCCGTGGACGCTGGACCAGTACTTCGCGTACTGGTCCGTCGCCAGGTTGTAGGGCCGCATGACCTCGACGTTGGCGTGGCAGCTGCCGCACACGCCGACGGTCTGCGTCCGGTCCGGCGTGCCGAGGAACCCGGCCTCGGTGGACATGCCCACGGTGATCTGGTCGGACCGCGGATCGCCGCCGTGGCAGTCGGCGCAGCCCACGTCCGCGCCGGCATGGACGCTGGCCTCCCACGCCGCGCTGATCTCCGCCTGCTTGTCGTTGACGGCCGAGTGGCAGTCGACGCAACCGTTGGTGTCCCCGGCCGGCGGGTGGGCGATCGGCGTGGGGACGGGCGGGGCGGACACGAGGGGCGCCGCGCTCGACGACGCCCCGGGTGAGGCCGTGGCCGTGGCGGTGCCTGACGAGGCCGCGGGTGAGGCCCCGGGGGAGGCCGCGGGCGACCCGCCGGTCGCGGCGGTGGGATCCTCCGCCGACGCGGTCACGGCCAGGCCGAACCACAGCCCGCCCGCGACCAGGCCGGTCGCCGCCAGGCGGAGCAGCCGGCGCGCGGGCGTCACGACACGCGGCGAGCGGCGAGGGCGGGCGTCAGGCGACATAGCCGCGCCAGGTCAGGAACACGAGCGCGAGGACGATCAGGGTCGCGCCGCCGACGACGACCTTGCGGCGTCGGGCGAGCACCTCGGGACTCCGGTCCAGGAACGGCCAGACGATGACGACGCCGAGCCCGACGATCGGGGCGAGGATGCCGATGTCCTTGGGCAGGAACTTGAGCATCTCGTAGACCGCGAGGTAGTACCACTCGGGCTTGGGGTGCCCGGCGTCGAGGATGTTCGCCGGCTCCTCGAGGGTCGCCGGGTACAGCGACGCGAGCACGACCAGCACCGCGAGCAGGATGTACCAGGCGACGAGCTCGTCGAGGATGTAGTGGGGGAAGAACGGGCGCAGCGGCTCGTCGTCGTTGTCGGCCGTCCGGACCCTCGGCTCCGGCTTCTTCGGGTTCGCCAGGCCGAGCTGGTGGACGAGCACGAGGTGGAGGGCGAGCATCCCGCCCAGTGCGAGAGGGAGCACCAGGACGTGGATGCCGAAGAACCGGGACATGGTGGCGCCCGACACGTCGCTGCCGCCGCGCAGCAGGAGCAGCAGCGAGTCGCCGATGACCGGGACGCCGCCCGCGATCTCGGTGCCCACCACGGTCGCCCAGTACGCACGCTGGTCCCAGGGCAGGAGATAGCCCGTGAACCCGAAGCCCAGCGTCAGCAGCAGCAGCCCGCAGCCGACCACCCACGTGACCTCCCGCGGGTACTTGTATGCCGCCTGGAAGAACACCCGAAGCAGGTGGAGGACCACGAACAGGATCATCAGGTTCGCGGCCCAGTGGTGGACGCTGCGGATCAGCCAGCCGAAGCTCACGTCGCTGGTGATGAACTGGACGCTCTCGTACGCGGCCTCGGGCGTGGGCTTGTAGTACAGCGCGAGCAGGGTCCCCGTGACGACCTGGATCCCGAACAGGAACAGCGCGATGCCGCCGAAGTACCAGGTGCGGGCCGTCATCGGGATGCGCACGTGGACCATCGCCGCCAGCACCGGCGCGAGCCGGGTGCGGTCGTCGAGCCAGCGCGTCGTCCGGCGGGAGCCGCCCGCGGTCTGCCCGGTGGCCATCTCAGGCCTCCGACAGGAAGATCTGGTCACCCTCGACCGTCACGTTGAGCGGCGGCAGCGGGGCGGGCGGTGGACCCGAGATGACCGCGCCCGAGGCGGGATTGAACCGGCCGTCGTGGCACGGGCACTGGATGGCCCCGATGAGGTCGTTCCAGGCCACCACGCAGCCGAGATGCGTGCAGATCGCCGAATAGGCGCGCAGGCCCTGCTCGGTGTTCACGACGATCGCGGGCGCGCTGCCCATCGCGACGACCTTGCCGCCGCCGGCCGGGATGTCGGCGGTGGTGGCCACGAGGACCTTGCCGCCGGCCACCGCCCGCCCGGACCTGGTCGGCACGAGAAAGCCGAGGACGGGCGTGACCACCATCGCGACCGTGGACACGACGGTCAGCCCGCCCAGCCAGCGAAGGACGCGGCGCCGGCCGGGCCGGGTCACCGTCGCGTCGGTCGCGGGGATGGGCGCAGGCTCCATCGCTCCCTCGGCGGCAGATGCGATCCGCCGCTGGCAACAGGCTGGTTGCGTGCCATTGTCCGATCAACGAACGGCACGGCAACGTGCGGATCGATACAGATTGGATATAGGCGGGTCATGAACGGCGCCCCGGGTGCGGTGGCGGGACCTCGAATCGTCCTCCCGGAGGGCACCGTCGAGGACGGCCTCCCGCGGCGCCGGATGGTCAGGTGCGGGCCGCCAGGGGCCAGGCCGCGCCCTCCGTCGCCGGCCGTGGGGTCGGTGTCACCCCGGGGGTCGGCGTGGTCTCGTCCGGCGGCCCGTGGAGGAACGGCGTGGTCACCGGCAGGACCGGCTCGCTGTGGCAGCGGGCGCAGTACACCGGCTGGTGGCAGTAGGCGCAGGCCTCGTTGCCCTGCGCACGGATCACCGCGGCATGGTTGGTGGCCATGGTGTCGTGGTCGACCGTGACCGCGCCCGTGGCGTGGCAGTTCACGCAGTAGTCGCGGGCATGGCACTCGCCGCAGGTGTTGCCGCCCGGATCGAGGTCCGGCGCGACGTCCTTGTGGCTGAACACCCACAGCGAGTCGCTCGTGTGGGTGCTGGGCGGCTGGCCGAGCGGCAGGCTGGCGACGGCCGGTCCCAGCTGCGGGAACGTGTGGCAGGCATTGCAGGTCGAGGGGATCGTCTCCGCGGTCACGACGCCGTCCACGACCAGGACGTGCCCGCCGTCGTGGCACCGGAAGCAGCCGGGGAAGTCGGTGTGCCCGAGGTGGTCCGGGTACGTCTGCGCGGTGACCCGCATCTCGGGCGAGGCGGTGAGCCGGTACAGGACCTGCATCCGGTCGATGGCCGTGTTGATCTGGGCGGCCTTGGTCCGGTAGACGTCCGGGTACTGCTCCGCGTAGAAGTCGCGGAGCCGATCGATCTCCTCGTCGGCCGCCGCCTCGTCCGCATAGCTGCTCCACAGCAGCCGCATGCCCTCGCGCTTGATGTACGGGAGGGTGGCGTCGATGCCGCCGGTCGAGAGCTCGTAGTCAAGGCTGGTGCGCGGGTTGGGGATCGAGTGGCCGGCGCGGTTGTGGCAGTCGTAGCAGGTCATGACGTGCTGGGCATCGGCCGCCAGGATCGCGTCGATGTCCGGCTGGACGTCGTCGGACACGCGGATCCTGTCCTGCGAGAGGTACTCGCGGATCGTGCCGTCCGGCTGGGTCGCGGCCACGTAGTCGATCGAGGCGGCGTCCTCGTCCGGCGTCGCGTAGCTGACCTCGCGCAGGATGTGCCAGTGGACGCTGCGGTCCACGTCGAAGGCATCGCCGCCACCGGGCCGGACCATGAGGCCGACGAACTGGCGGGTGTTGTCCTCGTCCTCGCTGAACACCGTCCGCGTCTTGAGGCCGGCCAGGGCCCGGCGCAGCGGGTCGTGGCAGTGGGCGCAGGTGTCGTCGGCGGAGGGCAGGTCGGTGTGCTCGGGCGGCGGGATCGGCGTGGGGTAGGTGCCCAGCACCATCTCCACCAGCTGGCGGGTGCCGTTGAGCTTGGCCCTGATCCAGCCGGTGATGCCCGGCTCCACGTGGCACTCGGCACAGGTGACGTTGGCTGGGGGCCTGCCTCGTAGGCGGCGAGCTCGGGCGCCATGGAGTGGCAGCGACCGCAGAAGTCGGCGGTCTCGGTCCACTGGATCAGCGACACGGCGGAGAAGGTCGCCACGCCGCCGACGCCGGAGAGCACGAGCAGGAGCGCGAACAGCCCGGCCCGCGAGCGCGGCAGCCGCAGCCTGCGCCCGCGGAGGTAGAACGGCGATCGTCGCCGGGCGCGGGGTGCCTCGGGCTCGGCGGCCTGGGCAGGCTCGGTGGTCAGGGCGGGCTCGCCGGCCGCGGCCGGCTCCGGAGGCTCGCCGGCCGTGGCGTCATCGATCGACGGCGACGCGTCCGCGGGATCCGCCCCGGGCGTGCCGGGGCGCGTCGTCTCGTCGGTCATCGGGAGGTCAGTTCATGAGGGCCGCGACGGCGCGGTCCATGTCGTCCCGGTGCAGCGCCCCGATCCGGATCTCCCGGATCTTCCCGTCGGCGCCGATGAAGAAGTGGGTCGGGATGCCCATCGTGCGGTAGGTGCTCGCGATGATCGTGCGCTCG
>MGOE01000040.1:6173-6466 GCA_001797035.1 Chloroflexi bacterium RBG_16_72_14 | reverse complement strand
GATCGGGAACGTGAGCCCGGCGCGTCCGGCGTAGCCTGAGATGTCCGCCGCGGTCTCGCTGATGAACACGCCCAGCACCACCAGGCCCTGGTCCTTGTACTTCTGGTAGGTGGCCTCCACGTCCGGGACCTCGGAGCGGCAGTCCGGGCACCACGACGCGCCGAAGGTCAGCCACATCGGCTTGCCGGCGTAGTCGGCCAGCGAGACGGGCGTGCCGTCGTAGGTCAGGCCGGAGAAGCCCGGCGGGACCGCGCCCACGGCCGGAGCGGCGCCGGCCACGTCACCCGCGAGGT
>MGOE01000040.1:2211-6161 GCA_001797035.1 Chloroflexi bacterium RBG_16_72_14 | reverse complement strand
GTGACGCCGTCGGTGCCGCTGCCGCCCATCGCGAAGGCCGCCACCCCGATCACGATCGCCGTGACGACGATCACCACCAGCGTCTGCAGCCGGCCGGCTCCCGCGCCTGCCGGTCGGGCGGCCACGCCTGCTGCGCTCATCTGGTTCGCTCCCTTCGTCCGGTCCGGATCAGCCGAGGCCGGAATAGCTGTGGAGCCCGCCGAAGAACAGGTTCCCGAAGTAGGTGAACAGCGTGGCCGCGAAGCCCAGCACCAGCAGCCAGGCGGCGCGGGTGCCCCGCCAGCCGCGCATCACGCGGGCGTGGAGGTAGGCGCCGTAGATCAGCCAGGTCACCAGCGACGCGGTCTCCTTGGGGTCCCAGCTCCAGTAACTGCCCCACGCGGTCTCGGCCCAGACCGCGCCCAGGACGATCGTGAGGGTCAGGAACGGGAAGCCGACGACCACCGCCCGGTAGCCGATCTCGTCGAGGACCTGCGGCTTGGGCAGGCCCCAGCGGCCACCCTCGGGCTGGACGAGGAACAGGGCGGCGGCGGCGAAGCCGATCGCGAAGCTGCCGTAGGCAACGATCGCGACGGCGACGTGGACGGTGAGCAGGAGGTTGTTCTGGAGTGCCGGGACGAGCGGCTCGACCGGGCCCTGGATGCTCCACGCGTAGAGCAGCATGGCCAGCGCCACGGGCATCGCAACGAGGCCCAGGATGCGCTGGTGGTACCGGCGCTCGAACCACATGTAGGCGGCCAGGATCCCGAACGCGAACGCCACCGAGAACTCGTACATGTTCGCGAACGGCCCGTGGCCGGTGGCGAACGTGCGGAAGGTCAGGCTCGCCAGCAGGGCGGCGACCGCCAGCCAGCCGAGCATCGTCGCGTAGCGCCCGATGGCGGCGGTGCGGGGACCCGAGATGAACCCCATGGCCCCGCCGCTGGTCGGCCCGCCGGCGGTCTGCATGCGTGCAGCCCGGAGGCCCGACACGGCGTACAGGAAGTAGAAGATCGTGGCGAGGCCCGTGCTCAGCAGCGCCGCGATGAATGCATATCCGGACATCTTTTCCATGGCGGGTACTCCCTCAGGCCTGCGCCGGCGGCTGGAGCGCCGAGCGGATGTCGTTGACGAGCTTGTCGAACTCGGTGTTCGCCACCACGTCCTTGCTGCCGAGGCTGGCGACGGAGAGGACCGCCCCGCCGCGCGGACGCGGCACGATGCGGGCCCACAGGCGCTTGTGCGGCGTCGTGAACCGGATCACGAAGCCCACGAACATCAGCGTGCAGCCGATCCAGATCAGCACCACGCCGGGATCCTTGGCGACGTTGAGGCCGGTGAACTGGCTCTCGCGCTCGAAGGTGACCGTCAGGTTGCCGATGGCGGTGGGCTTGCCCTGGTCGATGACCGCGGACTGGGCGAGTTGGCCGCCCGTCGCCGTGTACAGGTCGACCCGCATCTGGCCCGGCAGGATCTCGCCGTCGCCGGAGCCCAGGGTTCCGATCACCCATCCGACGTACGGCGTGCCGGGGATGCTGAACGACCCGATGGGGCGCTGCTCGGCGGTGGTCCGCCAGGCCAGCGGCACGCCCTCGGACACGAGGACCTTGCCATCGGCGTCCTTGACCGTCATCACGGCGGCGGAGCCGAAGAACGCCTGGTAGATGGCGGTGCCGCCGTACCGGAGCGGGTCGTTGACCCGGATCGTGTGGCGGGCGACCTCGTTGCCGTCCTTGCGCAGGATCACCTGGCTTGCGTAGTCGGACGGCGCGCCGGTCGTCGTGTAGTAGGTGTCGGTGAAGTCGATCAGCTCGATCGTCAGGCCGGGCTCGGATGCGATCGGGAGGACGGCGCCCTCGGCCAGCGTGAAGTTGGAGTCGCGGAAGCCGAACGTCGCGCCGACGATGGCGCCGGCGAGGATCACGACCAGCGACAGGTGCCCGATGAGCCCCGCGAACGGTGCCCAGCGGAACCGGTCCGCGTAGAGGTGGATCGCGTCGCCCTCCGTGGCCAGCGTGCGGTAGCGGTGCCCGCGCAGGACGCCCGCGACGAGGGCCAGCGTCTCCGCCGGCGCGTGCCGGACGACCACGGCCTCGTGCTGGGGCGCGTGCTCGAAGAACGCGGGTCCGACGTCCACGCGCGGCCTGGTCGCCGTGCGCCACATGCCGGGGAAGCGGTGGACCGAGCACGCGATGAGGCTGATGGTCAGGGCCGCCACCAGGACCCGGAACATCACGGAGCTGAAGATCTCGAACAGCTGGAGGCCGTTCATGACGTCGGTCCAGCCGCCGAACTTGGGGCGGATCTCGTTCAGCCAGCTCGCCCTCGCCTCGGCGTCCGCGGCGATGCCGGGCGACATCTGGATCACGAGCGAGCCGACCACGCCGAGCGCGGCCAGGAGCAGGATCAGGACCAGTGCGACGCGCATCGACGTCAGGAAGTGCCAGAGGGCTTCCAGGACCCGGTCGACGCGGTCCATCGCGCTGGGGCTCGCGTCCGCCCTGGCGGCCGCCTGGGCCGTCGGCGGGAGCGGCCGGGTGTGAACCTCGTGGGCCATCCGACGACCTCCTACAGACCGAACGGCGAACCGAGGGTCGCCAGCCGGCCGAGCATGTTGGTGAGCATGAGCACGCCGAGGGTCACGAGCAGGACGCCGGTGACCAGCGAGACGGCATGGTGGTGGCGGCCGACCCAGGCGAGCCGCCGGGAGACCCAGGACGCGCCGAGGGCGACCGCGAGGAACGGGACCGCGAGCCCGGCGGCGTAGGCGACCAGGAGGACGGTGCCGGCGGCGACGCTCGAGGAGGCCGTCGCCAGGCCGAGGATCCCGCCCAGGATCGGGCCGATGCAGGGGCTCCAGCCGGCCGCGAACAGCAGGCCGAACAGGAGCGAACGGGTGTAGGTCGGCCGCTCCGCGGTCGCGGCGGTGGCGGCGAAGCCCGTGCCGCCGGAGAGCCCGCCGCCCGCGCCGCCGGCCGCGCCACCGCCCCCGGCCATCACGAGCCCGCCGCCCATGGTGGGCATCGCGCGGGTGTCGCGCCACAGGGCCCGGACGTTGATCACGCCCGCGACCTGGAGGCCGAGGAACACGAGGAGGGCGCCGCCGACGATGTTCAGGGTGCGGCGGTCGAGGACGTAGCCGATCGCGCCGATGGCCGCGTAGAAGGCGACGAACACGAGCGAGAAGCCGGCCACGAATGCGAGCCCGTGGCTGAAGGCGACGCGCCGGCCGGCCGTGCCGCCCCCGGTCGCGCCGACCATGTAGCCGATGTACGCCGGCACGAGCGGGAGGCAGCACGGGGACGCGAACGACACCACGCCGCCGACGAAGGCGATCGCGAGGCCGAGCGCGCTGCCGAGCTCGATCATGGCTGGACGCTCGCCGCCGGGGATGCGGCAGCCGAGGCCGCCGGGGACGCCACGGGGGACGTGGCCGGGGATGCGCCCGGCGAGGCGCCCGTGTCCGTCGAGGCCGCCGGGGACGTGGCCGGGGACGCTCCCGCCGACGGGGCCGGCGAGCCCGGGATCATCGATGACGCGACCAGCGAGTCGAGGTGCTGCCTGGCCGTCTGGGCGAGAGTCGTCGTCGGGTCGATCTCGATGACCCGGTTCCACTCCCGCTGGACGCCCGCCCAGTCCGGTGTGGCCTGGTTCAGGTACAGGAACCCGAGGTCGTAGTGGACCTCCTGGTTGTCGGGCTCGAGCTCGACGACCTTCTGCCACGTCGCCTCGGCGGCATCGAGCTGGTCGAGGTTGAAGCTCACGGCGCCGCGCGCGAGCAGGCCCTGGATGTGCTCCGGGTCGATCGCCAGCAGCTTGTCCAGCCACGTGGCGGCGGTGTCGTACTGCCCGCCGGCGTAGAACTCGTCGGCGAGGGCGAGCAGGACCGCGGTGTCCTTGGGGTTGGCCTGGAGCTGCGCCATCAGGCCCGCGACCTTGGCCTCGTCGATCAGCGGCACGGTGGGCGATGC
>MGOE01000040.1:0-2193 GCA_001797035.1 Chloroflexi bacterium RBG_16_72_14 | reverse complement strand
GGCCGGGGCGCTGCCCCCGCCGCCCAGCGTGTAGCCCGCGAACGCGATGCCCGCCACCAGCCCGAGGCTGAGCACGCCGAGGGCGACCTGCTTCCACGGGTTGCTGCGGGCCGGCTGCTGCGGGAGGACGCGCGTCCGGGCAGCCGCGCGGCGGGCCTTGCGGCTGTGCGCCTTGCCGCGGTCCGGGCCCATGTCCGCATGGGCGCTGGGCGTCACCGCGGCGTACAGCGCCGCGACCTCGTCGTCATCCACCTCGACCCCGGCGTCCTCGTCGTCATCGAGCTCGTCGGGGAGGGGCGGGGGTGCCGTCGGGAGGGAATCCCGGCGGGCCGGAGGTGTCGCCGGCCCGCCGGGTACGACCCTCGGCGGCCTCGTCGGGCTCCTGAGGGCTGAGCCCCCGAAGCCGACCGGGTCGGTCAATTGGAGGTACGCCGCATCGAGCGCCGCCGACTGGGCGTGGGCCCAGCCGCGGATGCTCGCGGGCGCGGTCGCGAGGTACTCGCTCACGGCCTCGTGGATCTGGTCGACGTCCTCGGGGGACGCCGCGGGCGTGAGCCCGAGCTGGCCCAGCAGCTCGTTCTCCACCGCCTCACGGCCCGAGGCGGGGATCGTCCGCGCGCTCATGCGCGGCCTCCCCGGGGACGCGCGCGACGGAGGTCGCGCATCGGCTGGCGATACATCGTGGAGCCCTCATTCCGTGCCGCGGGGGACCGCGGCGTGACACCTGCGACGAATTGTCCGGGGGCTCCGCCCTGGCGCCCATCCACCGGGGCGCACATTTCCGCTGGGACCCGGCACGGCTTTTGGGGGGAGAAACGGCACGCCGCCTGTATCGAGTGGTACAGGGCGGCCGCGCACCGCGGGACACCCACGGTTTCGCGGGTCAGGTCCCCGGCTGCGCCGCCTGGAACGACAGTCCGTCGTGGTCCTTCCCGTGGCAGGTCAGGGTGCACGACTGGGTGGTCGCGTCGAAGGTGACCTGGCCGCCGAACGGGACGACGTCGGGCGCGAACAGCACCAGACCGCGCTCGGAGGTCGGCACGCCGTGGAGGTTGTAGTGGCACTCCGCGCACAGGGCGTTGCCCTGGCCGTCGCCCGGGACCGTGATGTCGACCCCGCCCATGCCGTCCTCCTCGATCAGGCCGAGGTGGAAGCCGTGACCCGGGAAGCTGGTGAGCGCGTTGGGGCTGCCACTCACGTCGGCGAACGGTGACTCCTGGTGGCAGGTGAGGCACAGCCCGAAGTCGGCGCCGTCATAGGGCTCGATGGCCGAGCGGAGCGGATTCACGCGATAGGCGTTCGAGATCAGCGGCTCGTTCGTCGCCCGGTGCGTGGCGTGACAGGAGGCGCACCCGTCCGCGTCGAGCGTCGACGAGATGTGCGGCGAGGTCGGGTCCACGAGCGCCGCCAGGCGGTAGACGGGGCCCGTCGCCGGCGCGGTCGCCACGGCCAGCTGGTAGCGCGCCGCCGGCTGGCCCGCAGCGGTGATGGACGGCGGCACCGTGAGCACGATCGGGGGCTTGGGTCGCATGGTCACGACCGCCGGTGCGCCGGCGGCGACGGTGTCGGCCGTGGGCCGGAGGCGGAACGCGTAGGTCTGCGTCCAGGCGGCGCCCACCGTCGCCCGCACGGCGAACTCGACCTCGGTGAACGTCCTTGGCGGCAGCGTGATCACCGGAGCGGGGTTCAGGCCGGCGCTGGTCACGCCGGGGACGGCGGCATAGCCGGCCGCCGGTCCGGTCGCCGGCCGCAGGGTCGCCGGCGCGATATCCGCGGACCGGACGCGGAACACGCGTCCATCGTCCGACGCGGCGTAGAACGGCCGGCCGGCGACGGGATCGACCTCCGGCACGAGCGTCCATCCGTCGGGGCTGGCGCCGGCGCCCGTCTCGAGCACGGGCCGCAGGTCGACGGCGGTGTCGCCGGCGTTGACGACCTGGAACCGCACGCGGTAAACGGTGAACCGTTCCATCCGGGCGAGCCCGTCGTCCTCGGCACCGCGATCGACCACGTCCCCCGAGGCGTCGAGCTCGTCGACCCAGGTGTGGGTGATCTCGATCCCGGCAGGGGGCGTCGGCTCGGGGGTGACCGAGGGTGACGGCGACGGCTCCGCGCTCGGTTCGGCGCTCGGCTCGGCCGACGGTTCCGCGCTCGGCTCCGCCGACGGCTCGACGCTCGGGTCCGGCTCGGCGG
>MGOE01000039.1:25501-26090 GCA_001797035.1 Chloroflexi bacterium RBG_16_72_14 | reverse complement strand
CGGCGGTTCCTGCGCTCGCTGGAGGCCCGCGACGCGTCGCCGGAGACGCGGCGGTCGTACGAGACCGCGCTGACCGCGTACCTCGCGTGGCTGGACGCCCATGGCGCGGACTGGCGGTCGCCGGCCCGGCCCGTGCTGCGCGCCTACCTGGCCGAGCTGACCGAGGGTCACGCGAAGAGCTCGGTCGCCCAGCGGATGGCGGCCCTCCGCTCGTTCCACCGGTACGCAGCCCGCTCCGGCATCGCCCCCGGCGACCCGTGGGGCGCGATCTCCACGCCGCGGCTGCCCCGCCGCCTGCCGAAGGTGCTGGAGGTGGACCAGATCGAGCGGCTCATCGAGGCGGTCCACGCGGACCTGGTGGCGGTGGAGGCCGGCTCGTCGGCGGGCGGGTCCACGACCGGCCGGCGTGACCCCGGGCTGACCCGCGCGATCGCGCTGCGGGACCTGGCGCTGGTCGAGACGGCGTATGCCGCCGGGCTGCGGATCAGCGAGCTCGCCGCTGCCGAGCTCGGCAGCCTCGACCTGCGCCGCGGCGAGCTGCGGGTGATGGGCAAGGGGCGCAAGGAGCGGGTGGGGCTCCTGGGGGGCC
>MGOE01000039.1:25087-25442 GCA_001797035.1 Chloroflexi bacterium RBG_16_72_14 | reverse complement strand
CCTCGACGCGCCGACGGCCGTGTTCCTCAACCACCGCGGTGACCCGCTCGGGGTCCGCGGGCTGCGGGGGCGCCTCGATCGGCTGCGACGCCGGGCCGGGCTGCCCGACGGGATCACGCCTCACACGCTGCGCCACAGCTTCGCCACCCACCTGCTCGAGGGCGGCGCCGACCTGCGCGTCGTGCAGGAGCTGCTCGGGCACGAGAGCCTGTCCACGACCCAGGTCTACACCCACGTGTCGCCGTCCCGGCTCCGGGACGCGTACCGGCTGGCGCACCCCCGCGCCCGGTCCACCTGATGGACGACACCGCGGCGACGGCCGCAGCAGCCGCCAACGGGACGACGGCGGCCGGGG
>MGOE01000039.1:23336-25060 GCA_001797035.1 Chloroflexi bacterium RBG_16_72_14 | reverse complement strand
CGACCACGCGCACCCTCGCCCGGGCCGGCCTCATCGTGACGTTCGCGTTCCTGCTGTCGCGGATCCTGGGCTATGTCCGCTACGTGGTCATCGCCAACGCCGTGCCCGTCGGCCCCGAGCTCGACGCCTTCTTCGCCGCGTTCCGGATCCCGGACTTCCTGTTCCAGCTCGTCGCGGCCGGTGCCCTGTCGTCGGCACTGATCCCAATCGTCGCCGCGCTGTTCGCCACGGACGAGGAGGCGCATGCCTGGCGGGTCGTGTCCACGGTCACCACCCTCATGCTGGGCGCGCTGCTCGTGCTGGCGGCGATCGTGCTGGCCGCCGCCCCCCAGCTCGTCCCGCCGATCACGCCGGGCTTCGACGAGGCGGCCCTCGCTCGGACCGTGGAGCTGACGCGGGTCATGGTCCTGTCGCCCCTGTTCCTCGCGGCCGGCGCGGTCGCCACCAGCGTGCTCAACGCGCGCGGCCGGTTCGGTGCCGCGGCGATGGCCCCGCTCGTCTACAACCTCGCGATCATCGGCGGCGCCGTCCTGCTGGTGCCCGCGCTCGGGGTGACGGGCCTCGCGATCGGCGTGGTCGCGGGCGCGATCGGGCACGTGCTGGTCCAGCTGCCGGCGCTGCGCCGGATCGGGGCGCGGATCCGGCCCGGGATCGACCTCGCCGACCCGCAGGCCCGCCGGACGCTGCTGCTGATGGCGCCGCGGGCGATCGGCCTGGGGGCGACCCAGATCGTGTTCCTGGTCATGACCAGCCTCGCGTCGTCGCTGGAGCCGGGATCGATCAGCGTGTTCAACTTCGCCTTCGCCGTGCTCCAGATCCCGATCGGCGTGATCGGCGTGCCGCTGGGCGTCGTGCTCCTGCCGTCGCTGTCGCGCGAGGCGGCGACCGGTGGCGTCGAGGCGTTCCGGCGCCTGCTGGTCCGCGGCCTCGGCATGCTCGCCTGGGTGATGATCGCCGTCGCCGCGCTCGGGTTCGTGGTCGCGGAGGACGTGACGCGGCTGCTGTTTGGCTACGGCTCGATCGGCGAGGACGCCCTCGAGCGCACGGCCGCGACCCTCGCGGTGTTCCTGGTCGGGCTCACCGCGCACTCCCTGATCGCGGTCCTCGCCCGGGCCTTCTACGCCCACCAGGACACGGCGACGCCCGTGGCGGCGGCCCTGGTCGCGGTCGCCGCCAACATCGTGCTCGGCATCGCGCTCGTCGGGCCGTTCGGGCTGACCGGGCTCGCGGCGGCGATCGCGGCCTCGGCCTGGCTGGAGCTCACGACGCTCGTAGTGCTGCTGCGGCGCCGGCTGCCTGGGCTGGGTCTCGGCCACGTGAGCGTCGTGATGGCGAAGTCGGCGGTCGTGTCCGCCCTCGGTGCCGGGGCCGCGATCGCGGTCACGCAGCTGCTCCTCGCGTCGTGGGGCGAGTCGCCAGGCGTCCTCGCGATGCTCTTCCGGGCGGGCGTTTCGGTCGCGGCCGGCGGCGCGGTGATCCTGTCCGGGTCGCTCGCGTTGCGGATCGAGGAGCCTCGGCTTATCGTCGGGGTCGTGGTCGACCTCCTCCGCCGTCGCGGCCGCGCATGAGCGGCCGTCCCGCCGACGCAGGCCCCCGCACCCCGCCGTCGCTGCCGGCCGTCGCCGATGCCGACGCGGCTGCGTGGGACGCGTTCGTCGAGGCCAATCCCCGGGGGTCCTACCTCCAGCTCGCCGGCTGGGCGCGCGTGAAGGCCGTCAACGGCT
>MGOE01000039.1:22364-23310 GCA_001797035.1 Chloroflexi bacterium RBG_16_72_14 | reverse complement strand
GGGCGAGCCCGGGGTGGGCGCCCAGGTCCTGCTTCGGCGGCCGGGCCCGCTGCCGTGGGCGTTCGCGTACGCCCCGCGCGGGCCCGTGCTGGAGGCCTGGAACGGCCCCACGATCGAGCGCGCGACCGCGCTGGTCCGCGACGGCCTGCGGGCCGGGGCGCGCGTCAGCCACCTGCGGATCGACCCGGAGGTCGAGGCGGGCACCGGCCCGGACGAGGGCGGCGCGGTCGCCGCAGCGCTCCGGGCCGCCGGCTGGCGCCCCGCGCCGCCGATCCAGCCCGTGTCCACGCGCGCCATCGACCTCACCGCGGGCGAGGACGCCCTGTGGGGCGACCTGCGCAAGAAGTGGCGCCAGTACGTGAACAAGGCGCGTGCGGGCGGCGTGCGGGTCGTGGACGCCGGCCCCGAGCGCCTGGACGAGTTCTGCCGGATCTACCGCGAGACCGCGGACCGGGCCGGGTTCCTGATCCGGGCGCCTTCGGCATACCGTGACGTGTGGGACGCGTTCGGGCCGTCCGGCCACGCGCGTCTCCTGTTCGCGGAGCTCCCGGACGGGACGCCGGTCGCCACGCTGTTCCTGGTGCGCGCCGGGACGCGGGTGGTGGAGCCGTACGGGGGCATGACCCAGGCCGGCGGGGACAGCCGCGCCAACTACCTGCTCAAGTGGGAGGCGATCCGGAGCTCGAAGGCCGCAGGCGCCGCGGTGTACGACCTGTGGGGCCTCGCGCACCCGGGCATCGCCCATTTCAAGACCGGGTTCGGCGGCCGCGAGATCCGGTACGTCGGGGCGTGGGACCTCGTCCTCGATGCCTTTGGGCGCCGGACGTACGTGGTCGCGCAGCGGGCGAGGGTGCGCGTGGAGCGGCTGCGCCACGGGCTGCGCGGCGCCGGCGGCGCCACGGCCGCGGGGTACGCGGGCTCGGTGCCCACCGACGGCGCCGGCGAC
>MGOE01000039.1:15162-22320 GCA_001797035.1 Chloroflexi bacterium RBG_16_72_14 | reverse complement strand
GAGCTCGATGGCTGGGACGCCGCGGCGGTCGACGCGGCCGGCGGGCACGTCCTCCAGTCGCGGGCCTGGGCCGCACACCGCGAGGCCGGCGGCTGGCGGCCCCGGTTCCTGGTGGCCGGCGAGGTCCGAGCGTTGGCGCTGGTGCGACCGTGGCCGGGGCTCGGCGGCGGGTCGGCGTACCTGCCCCGGGGTCCCGTGGGTCCGCGCATGCCATGGACCGGTGACGGTTCCGGGGGTGCCATCGGCGATGCGCTGGCGGCCGCGACGCGCGTGCTGGCCGCCGAGGGCGTGGACGTGGTCGCTGCCGACCCAGAGGTCGCGGAGGACGATGCCGGCTACCGCGCCGCGCTCGCGTCCGCCGGCTACCACCAGATCGAGGAGATCCAGCCCTCGCGCCACCGCACCGCGCTCGCCCTGCCGGCGGACCGCGACCCGGAGGCGGTGCTCGCCGGCGTCGCCAAGGCCACCCGGCAGCGGATCCGTCGCGCGGAGCGCGACGGGGTCGTGGTCGTCCGGCACGACGCTCGGGCGACGTCGCTCGAGGGGTTCGTCGCGTCCGCCGAGCCCGGCGAGGCCGCGCTGCGCCGCTTCTACGACCTGCTCCGCGCGACGGGGGACCGGCGCGGGTTCGGGCTCGGCGGTCCGGGCGGGTTCGTCGCCTGGTGGGTCCGGGCGCTGGCCGCCGGCCACCTCGTCTACCTCGAGGCGCGCGAGGGCGGCAAAGGCGGCGAGACCGGCGACGACGGCGGCCCCGGCGGGGCGGTCCTGGGCGGACTCGTCCTGTACCGCCACGGCCGCCGGCTCTCGACCGCCCATTCGGCGGACCCCGCGGACCGGCGCCGTGAGCACCCGGGCACGATGCACCTCCTGCGCTGGCGCGCGATCCAGCTTGCCCTCGCCGAGGGACGCACCGAGATGGACCTGGGCGGCGTCGATGTCGCAGGCGCCCGCCGGCCGCCCGAGCAGGGCGAAGCCACCTTTGGACTGTACGAGCACAAGCGGAGCTTCGGGGCGCAGTGGGTCGGCCTGGCCGGGGCGCACGAGACCGTGCTCCGGCCGTGGCGCTACGCAGCGGGGCGGGGCCTCGCGCGCGCGACGCGGCTGCTCGGGCGCGGAGGCGGCCGATGACCGCCGACGGTCCGTCGGTCGAGGCGCTGGTCGCCGCCGCCGAGCCACGGGACGCGCGGGCTCTCGCGGGGCTCGTCGCCCGCCTGGAGGCGGCCGGGCTCCTGCGCACGACGGTGCGCGGACCGGTGCCCGTGGGCGAGGCCGCACACACGCCGACCCGCGAACCGGGCCCGGTCGAGGTCCGCGGTGTGGTCGAGGACTCGCGCGAGGTGCGCGCGGGGTCGCTGTTCGTCGCCGTGCACGGCTTCCACGTGGATGGGCACGACTTCGTGGGCCGTGCCGCCGCCGCCGGGGCGGCCGTGGCGATCGTGGAGCGCGAGGTCCCAGACGTCGAGGTCCCACAGGTCGTCGTGACCGACGCCCGCCGGGCGCTCGCGACGGCCGCGGCGTGGTGGTACGGCGATCCGTCGCACGAGATCGGAACGATCGGCATCACCGGCACGGACGGCAAGACCACGACCTCGTTCCTCGCCGTGGCGGCGCTCGAGGCGGCCGGCCGCTCGACCGGGCTGCTGGGCACGGTCGAGACGAGGATCGGCCGGGCGCGCGAGCGCCACGAGACCCACGTGACCACGCCGGCCGCCCCCGCGCTCCAGGCCGCCCTGCGGGCGATGGCCGGCGCCGGCAACGAGGCGGCGGTCATCGAGACGACCTCGCACGCCCTCGAGCTCGACCGGGTGGCGGGCATCGCCTGGGACGTGGCGGTGTTCACGAACCTGACCCACGAGCACCTCGAGCTCCACGGCACGTTCGAGCGCTACCGCGCCGCCAAGCTCCGCCTGTTCGAGCGGCTCGCGCTCGGGCCGGACAACCCGGCCAAGGCCGTCGCGGGCCGCCCGTGGCCGAGGGCCGGCATCGTGAACCTCGACGACCCGTCCGCCGCCTGGTTCGCGGCGGCGACCCGCGCTGCCGGCGCCCGCCTGCTGACCTATGGCACGGACCCGGCCGCGGACGTCCGGGCCGCCACGATCGATGAGGATGCCCACCGTCTCCGGGTCGGGTTCACCGCGCCCTCGGGCGCAGGGACGCTCGAGCTGCGGCTGGCGGGCCGGTTCAACGTCCACAACGCACTCGCGGTCGTGGCGCTGGGCGAGGCGCTGGGCCTGGACCCTGGGGCGGTGCGGGCGGGCCTCGAGTCGGTGCCGGGCGTGCCGGGCCGCATGGAGCGCGTCGAGGCGGGCCAGCCGTTCGGCGTGATTGTGGACTACGCGCACTCGCCGGCCTCGCTCCAGGGCGTGCTCGACCTGCTCGCCTCGGTCGCCGCGGCGCGGGGTGGGGCGCCGATCGCCGTGTTCGGCTCGGCGGGGGGAGCGCGACACGGCGAAGCGCGCGGTCATGGGCCGGATCGCGGGCGAGCGCTGCCGGCTCGTGATCGCCACCGACGAGGACCCCCGCGGCGAGGACCGCCACGCGATCATCGAGGAGATCGTGCGGGGCGTGGAGGGCGCCGGCCGCCGGCGGGGGACGGACGTCCTCGCGATCGCCGACCGCCGCGACGCGATCCGGGCGGCGTTCGCGCGGGCGCGGCCCGGCGACATCGTGCTGCTCGCCGGCAAGGGCCACGAGCCCACGATCCTGTACGCGGACGGCGCCCTCGCCTGGGACGAAGCGCGGGTCGCGCGCGAGGTCCTCGCCGAGCTCGGCTACGCGGAAGGCTGAGCATGCGCGGCTGCCTGTTCGTCGTCGCCCTTGGCGTGGTGACCGTCGCGCTGGTCGTCGTGGTGGGGCTGCCCGCGGTGTTCGCCGGGGTCCTGACCGCGGGCGTCACCGCTGCCGGCCTGCAGGCGGACGACACGACTGTCACGGTGACCAGCGATCCGCCCACCGACCTCGTCGGGTTCCACGCGGACCGCGTCCGGGTGCGTGCCACGGACGCCACGTTCCGGGGCCTCGAGATCGGCGCCCTGGACGTAACGCTGGGCGACGTCGCGATCGTGGACCGCACCGCCGGCACCGTGGACGGACGGCTCACGGACGTCGTGCTGGCCAACGTCGGCGCCCGCGAGGTCCGGCTCGGGTCCATCACCCTGGGCGGAGGTGGCGAGGTCGTGACCGCGGCCACCACCGTGGAAGGCGCGCAGGCCGGGCGCCTGATCGCGGACGCCCTCGAGGCCGAGCTCGGCGCCCGCCCGGCGTCGGTTGCCATGGCCGCCCCGGACCGGATCACCGTGAACCTCGGCGTCGCGGTCCACGGCCGGCTCTCGGTGACGGCGGCCGGGGACCTCATCGTCACCGTGAGCGACGGGCCGGCCGCGGGCCGGGAGATCACGCTCCTCCAGGGCGGCGAGGACCTGCCGATCCGGCTGACGAGCGTCACGGTCACCGCCGGCGGGGACCTGCGGCTGGCCGGCGAGCTCGCGGTGAGCCTGCTGGGCTGACCGCGCCGATCTGGGCGACGCGGCCGGCAGAGTAGACTCCCCCGCATGGCAGAACCTGTCGTCCGCGATCCCGAGGTGCCGCTCGCCGCGACGCGCCCCGCCGCGGGCAAGCCGGCGTCCGCGGCCGGCACCGGCCAGCGCCGGGGGCCCCGCCGTGCGGCCGCACCGGCCAGGGCGCCCGAGACCTACGACCTCGAGGCGCTGCGCCGCAAGCTCCTTGCATCGCTCCGCGAGCACCAGCAGCAGCCGGACCTCACGATCGTCGACCGGGCATTCGACCTCGCCGTGGAGGCGCACGCGAGCCAGGTCCGTGCGTCCGGCGAGCCCTACGCCACCCACCCGATCGCCTCGGCCCAGATCCTCGCCGACCTCGGCATCGACCCCGTGGCGGTCGCGGCTGCGCTCCTCCACGACGTGCCCGAGGACACCGAGTACAGCCTTGCCGACGTCGAGGAGCGCTTCGGCCCCGAGGTCGTCCAGCTCGTGGACGGCGTCACGAAGCTGTCCCGGTTCAGCACCCACACCCACGAGCAGCAGCAGGCCGAGAACATCCGGAAGATGTTCCTGGCCATGGCGGACGACATCCGGGTCGTCCTGATCAAGCTTGCGGACCGGCTGCACAACATGCGGACCCTCGGCGCCCTGGGCGTCGACAAGCAGCAGCGCATCGCCCGCCAGACGATGGAGATCTACGCGCCGCTGGCGGAGCGGCTGGGGATCTGGCAGATCAAGTGGGAGCTCGAGGACCTCTCGTTCAAGGCGCTCGAGCCCGAGGCCTACCGGGATCTCGCCCGCCTCCTCGACACCCGGCGCAAGGGCCGCGAGAGCTACATCGAGCGGGCCATCGAGGAGCTCCGTCCGCGCCTCGCGGAGGCCGGCATCGAGGCCGAGCTCCAGGGCCGCCCCAAGCACATCTACAGCATCTGGAAGAAGATGCAGCGCAAGGGCGCCGAGTTCGGCGAGATCTACGACGTCTACGCCATCCGCTTGCTCGTGGACGAGGTGCGCGACTGCTACGCCGCCCTGGGCATCGTCCACTCGATCTGGCGCCCGATCCCGGGCCAGTTCGACGACTACATCGCCGTCCCCAAGAACAACCTGTACCAGTCGCTCCACACCGCCGTCATCGCGCTCGACGGCAAGCCGCTCGAGATCCAGATCCGGACCCATGCGATGCACCAGGTGTCCGAGGTCGGCATCGCGGCCCACTGGCGGTACAAGGAGGGGTCCAAGGCCGAGCGCGACTACGACGCGAAGCTCGCCTGGCTCCGCCAGCTCATGGAGTGGCAACGCGACGTCAGCGAGTCGGACGCCACGGAGTTCGTCGAGGGGATCAAGCTCGACATCTTCCAGGACCAGGTGTTCGTGTTCACGCCGCGCGGCGACATCAAGGACCTGCCGGCGGGCGCCACGCCGCTCGACTTCGCGTACCGCATCCACACCGACATTGGGCACCGCACGATCGGCGCCAAGGTCAACAATCGCCTGGTGCCGCTCGACTACCGGCTCAAGAACGGCGACATCGTCGAGATCGTGACCACCAAGGGCGAGCATGGTCCGTCACGCGACTGGCTGAACCTGGTCCGCACCTCCCACGCCCGGGAGAAGATCCGGCAGTGGTTCAAGAAGAAGGACCGCGCCGAGAACATCGTCCACGGGCGGGAGTCGCTGGAGCGCGAGCTTCGCCGCCTCGCCCGGACCAGCCTCCAGGCCGTCGGCCATGACAAGGTGGCCGAGGTGGCGAGGGCCTACCAGCACGAGACGGTAGACGACTTCATGGCCGCCATCGGCTACGGCGCGATCTCGGCCCAGACGGTCGTGATGCGGCTGGGCGTCCTCGACGACGGCGAGATCACGCTGCCGACCGTCGCCCCGCACCAGCCCGCCCGCACCGGTGGCGTACGGGTCAAGGGCGTGGGTGACCTCCTGGTGCGCTTCGCGAAGTGCTGCCACCCGATCCCGGGCGATCCGATCCAGGGCTTCATCACCCGCGGCAAGGGGATCACCGTCCACCTCCGGTCCTGTCCCACGGTGCTCAACGAGCGCGAGGTGAGCCGCCTGATCGACGTCGAGTGGGAGGCGGCGCCCGCCCAGACCTACCCGATCGCGATCCGGGTCGAGGCGTACGACCGCACGGGCCTGCTGTCGGACATCACGCAGGTCATGGCCGAGAACCGGGTCAACATCCTGGCCGCCAACGTGGGCGTGAACTCGGACCACACCGCGGTCGTCGCGATGACCCTGCAGGTGGCCTCGGTGGCACAGCTGGCGAAGGTCATGAGCCGCGTCGAGCAGCTCAAGGACGTCCTCAGCGTGCAGCGCGACCTGAGCTGACCTCAGCGCGCGCGCCGGCCGGCGCGACGTTGCCGGGGGCATGTGTCGCGGCCCGGGCCCGGGCCCGGATCCTGCGCAGCCAGGCGAGCCCGGCGACGCCGACCGCGACGCACGCGACGCCCGACACCGCGAGCGACGCCTCGACCCCGGCCCGTGACGCGATGAAGCCGACCAGCAGGCCGCCCAGCGGCGTCGAGCCCACGAACACGGTGGTGTACACCGCGATGACACGGCCGCGGAGCTCGTCGGGCACGTTGAGCTGGATCGTGGTGTTCGCCGTCGCGGCCATCGCGATCGCGCCCATGCCCACGAAGGCCATCGCCACGAGCGCGGGCACGAAGGCGTGCACCGCCGCCGCGGTCAGGAGCGCGAGGCCCAGCACCAGGGCCCCGCCGCCGACAATCGCGGGCTGCGACCGGCCGGAGAACGCGATCAGCATCGCCGCGCTGAACGAGCCGATCCCGCTGGCGGCCATCAGGAACCCGTAGCCCGTGGCGTCGGTGTGGAGCACCTCGCGGGCGAGCGCGGGGATGATGACCCCGAAGTTCATGCCGAACGTGGACGCGAGGCCCACCACGATCGTCGCCATCAGGACGAGGTCCGTGCGACGGACGTACCCGATGCCCTCGGCCAGCGTCATCCGGACGTCGGCGACGCTGGTGGGCCGGGCGAGCAGCGGCGGCAGGTTCAGCTCCTCGTCGCGCATCAGCGCATAGCCGCAGATCACGGCCAGGAACGAGAGCCCGTTCACCAGGAACGCGATGCTGGTGTCGCCGCCCACGGCGCCGATCACGAGGCCCGCGATGGCCGGCCCCACGATCCGTGCGCCGTTGAACACGGCCGAGTTGAGCGCCACCGCGTTGGCCACGTCCTCGCGGCCGACCATCTCGACGACGAACGCCTGCCGGGTGGGCATGTCCACGGCGTTCGAGATCCCGAGCAGGGCGGCGAACACCACGATGTGCCACACCTCGACCAGGCCCGACGCGACCAGCCCGAACAGCGCGAACGCCAGCACCAGCTGCGCGACCTGGGTGGCGATCAGCGTGCGGCGCTTGGGCAGGGCGTCGGCGAGCAGCCCGCCGAACAGCCCGAGGACCGTGACCGGCAGGAACTGCATCGCGGCCACGAGGCCGAGCAGGAACGGGTCGCCGGTGAGCTCCAGCACGAGCCACGCCTGGGCGACGCTCTGCATCCACGTGCCCACGAGCGAGACCAGCTGGCTGCCGAAGAACAGCCGGTAGTTCCGGTGCCGGAAGGCCCGGGAGGCGTTGGCCAGCGCGAACCCCGCGGCGGGGGAGGGGAGGCCGCGACGCGG
>MGOE01000039.1:7008-15147 GCA_001797035.1 Chloroflexi bacterium RBG_16_72_14 | reverse complement strand
TCACCGGCGGGCCTGCCCGTGCTCGTGGGGCGACGGCTCGCGGCCGGACTCCACCTCCTCCAGGTGGCCGGCGAGGTGGTCGCGGCGCGCCCGGGCGTCGAGGATCATCGTCTCCAGGCGGTCGATCTTGGTGCGCAGGGTCTCGATCTGGCGGTCCACGCGGGCGATCGCGTCCACGAGGATCTCGCGCCGCTCCGCCTGGTCGTGCGAGGCCTGGAACCGGGCCCGGATCCGGGCGCGCGCCTGCTCGTCCTCGAGCAGCCGGCGGATCTCGGCGAGGGAGAACCCCGCGTCGTCGCGCAGCCCGCGGATGAACCGGAGCCGCTCGAGGTCCTCGGTGTCGTACAGCCGGTAGGCGCCCTCGGACCGGGCGGCGGGCGCGAGCAGCCCGAGCTCCTCGTAGTAGCGGATCGAGCGCGGCGTGAGGCCGGTCTCCGCGGCGACCTCCTGGATGCGCAGGAGGCGCGTCGGGGGCGGCGCGGGGTCGGCGGGGGAGAGGCGGCTCACGCCGACGATCGTACCAAACCTTGCCGTTGACGTAAAGGTTAGGGTCTGGCCGGGATGACCGTGCTATCATGGGCGCCTCGCGGCCTTACGCCGCGACGCGCCGCGTGGTCGACCCCCTCTTCGAACGGACCGTGCGTGACCGCTGTCCCAGTTCGGGGAGCGAGGAGGCCCACATGGCCACCGGCACCATCAAGCGGATCATTGGCGACCGCGGCTTCGGATTCATCCTCGCGGAGGACGAGAAGGAGTACTTCTTCCACCGCGGCGGCCTGGACCCCACCCTCGAGTTCGAGCGCCTCGTCGGCGGCGAGCGGGTCGAGTTCGACGTCGAGGCCTCGCCCAAGGGCCCGCGAGCCGTCCGCGTCCGCGCGGCCTGACGGCCACGGGGGCTCGAGCAGGGAGCCGCACCGTGGTCCGGACGGCGTTCGTGGCCAGCTACCCGCCGCGCCAGTGCAGCATCGCGCGCTTCACGCATAACCTGGCGTCGGCGGTCGGCGGCCGCGAGATCGTCGCGCTGTATTCGGCCGACGATCCCAAGCCCTCGCCGCTCGAGGTCCATCACCGGATCCGGACCGACGAGCCCGAGGACTTCGTGCGCACCGCGCGGTCGCTTCGCGACTGCTCGGACATCGCGGCCATCCAGCACGACTTCGACGTCTGGGGCGCGCAGGACGGCCGGAGCGTGCTGGAGTTCGTCGCCGCCCTCGACGTACCGGCGGTGGCGACCCTGCACTCGGTGCCGGGCTTGCCGGACCGCCGCGAACACGACGTGCTCGCGGAGCTGGTGCGGGCCGTCTCGGTCAGCGTGGTGACCTCGCGGGCCGCTGCAACCCTGCTCCAGGAGGCCTACGGGGCCGACCCGCGACGGGTCGAGGTCATCGCGCACGGGGTGCCGGAGCTGCCCCTGGTGGACGCGGCGACGGTGAAGCCCGCGATGGGCCTGGCCGGTCGCGACGTCCTCCTGAGCTTCGGCCAGCTGGGCCCTGACAAGGGCTGGGAGCTGGCCATCTCCGCGTTGCCCCGGATCGTCGAAGCCCACCCGGCCGTCACCTACGTGATGGTCGGTGCGACCCATCCCGACGTGCTCCGCCGCGACGGCGAGGCCTACCGCGAGTCGCTCGTGGCGTTGGCCGGCGACCTGGGGATGACGGACCACGTGCTGTTCGTGGACCGGTTCGTGGGGCGGGTCGAGCTCACCCGCTGGCTCGAGGCGGCCGACCTGGTCATCGCGCCGTCCACGGACCCGGCCCGCAGCGCGACGGGGACCCTGGCCTATGCGATGGCCGCCGGCCGCGCGGTGGTCTCGACCCCGTTCATCCCGGCCGAGGAACTGCTGGCCGATGGCCGGGGCGTGATCGTGGCTCCCGGCAGCCCCGCGGCGATCGCCGCGGCTGCGATGTGCCTCCTGGCCGACGCCGGCGCGCGGGCCGCGATGGGTCGTCGTGCGCACGAGCACAGTCGGCCGCGGACGTGGTGGAACGTGGCGGCCCAGTACCGCGAGCTGTTCGGCCGGGTCGTGGCCGAGCACGTCAGCGGGCGGACGTCACTCACCGGCTCGCTCCGCGCCTGACGCGCCGCCCGCCCCGCCTGACGCGCCGGTCGATCGGAGCGCACGCTATCCTTCGGCCGATGGAGCCCGATCCCGACTCCCGGGCGCGCACGCACCTGGCCAATGAGCGCACGTTCCTGGCCTGGTTCCGCACCGGCGTCACGCTCGTGGCGCTGGGGCTGGCCGCCGCGGCGCTGCTCGCGCAGAGCACCGGCGGGGACCCGCCGCTCGACCGGGAGCTGGCCGCCGTCTCCATCCTGATCGGGGCGTTCCTCGTGGTCGTCGGCGCCTACCGGTACGTCACCGGCCGCGACCGCATCGAGGCCGCGGTGTTCCGGCCGGCCGGCCGCTCGATCCTGGCCGCCTCGGCCGCCATCCTGGTCACGGCCGTCATCGCGCTCCTGTTCGTCTGGCTGCTGTCGGGATCGTGACGCGCGGGCCCGGCCGGCGGTCCTGCGACGGATAGACTTCGGGCGATGCCGACCTTCCGCGCCCCCCGGGGCACCCGGGACCTGCTGCCCGCCGACCACGTCGTCTTCGACCGCCTGCTGCGCACCGCGGCGGACCTCGCGACCCGGTACGGCTACCACCCGATCGAGACCCCGCTGTTCGAGCAGACGGCGGTCTTCGAGCGGGGGATCGGCGAGGTGACGGACGTTGTCGAGAAGGAGCTGTTCCGGCTGGCGCCCCGCACCGAGGAGTCGGAATCGTGGACGCTCCGCCCGGAGCCGACGGCGGGAATCGTGCGCGCCTACGTGCAGCACGGGATGCAGACCCTCCCCCAGCCGGTGAAGCTCACGATGACCGGCCCGATGTTCCGCTACGACCGGCCGCAGGCGGGCCGCTACCGGCAGTTCTGGCAGTTCGACGTGGAGGCGATCGGCGACCCGGGGCCGGCGGTGGACGCCGAGATCATCGAGCTCGGGCACCGCTTCTACGCCGAGGTCGGCGTGGACGGCGTGGAGGTCCTCGTCAACTCGATCGGCGACGCGGCCTGCCGTCCGGCGTACATCGCGGAGCTGGTCAGGTACTACCGGCGGCACGCGGCCTCGCTGCCCCCGACCGAGCTGGACCGCCTCGAGCGGAACGCGCTCCGCCTGCTGGACTCCAAGGACCCGGCGATGGCCGACCTCAACGCCGCGGCGCCGCGCATCACCGACCACCTGTGCGATGCGTGCGCGGCGCACTTCGAGTCGATGAAGGCGCACCTGGCCGCGCTGGGGGTGCCGTACCGGGTGGCGCCGGGCCTCGTCCGCGGCCTGGACTACTACACGCGGACCGCGTTCGAGTTCTATGTCGCCGGGCGCGAGGGTCAGCAGCAGGCGCTCGGCGGCGGCGGCCGCTACGACGGGTTGGTGGCGCTGCTGGGCGGCAAGCCGACGCCCGGCATCGGGTTCGGGCTCGGCCTGGACCGCGTGATGCTCGTGCTGGCCGAGCAGGGTGGCGGCGCGGTCGGCGCCCCCGAGGGACCGCTGGCCGTCGTCGTGGGCGCGGATGCCGAGGACACCGTGGCCCGGCTGCGGGTCGCGACCGAGCTGCGCGCCGCGGGACTCCGGGTCCGCGCGGAGCTCGGTCGGCGGAAGCTGGGCCGCCAGCTCGAGGCGGCCGGCCGGGATGGTGCGCACTTTGCGGTGATCCTGGGCGACGAGCTCGAGGGCGGTCAGGTCCAGGTCCGGGACCTGCTCGCCGGCACCCAGCGGACCGTGGCGGTGGGCGACCTCGCGCGGGAGCTGGCCCGGGCCGAGGCCAGCCACCGGCACGGCTGACCGGGCCGGCTGACGCGAGCGGGGCGGGCACGCGATGCGGGTCCTGGCCCTCGTCCGGCGGGCGTTCCGCGACCTGCGGGCGTTCTGGGCCGCCAACCTCCGAGTCGCCGACGAATGGCGCCAGGATCGGCGCCGGCTCGTCCGCTACGTCCTCCTGACCTGGCTGATCGACGCCCTCGCGCTGGCGGCCGCGGCCTGGGTCGCCGAGCCGATCCGGTTCCACGAGCCCCTGAGCCTGCTCGCGGCCGTCGTGCTGATCTCGCTGGCGAACGCCCTCGTCCGACCCATCGTCGTCCGGTTCGTGATCCGCTATGCGGTGCTCACGTTCGGGCTGCTGTCGCTGCTCATCAACGGGCTGATGATCGGCCTGGTGGCCACCGTGCTGCCCGGGTTCGAGGTGGGCTCATTCCTCGTCGCCTTCCTGGTGTCGCTGTACCTCGCCGTGGTGAACCTGCTGCTGGGCCTGGTCCTGGACCTCGACTGGTCCGACTCCTACTACCGGCAGGTCGTCCTGGAGCTCGTCCGGCGGGAGCGGCACCGGACCGGCGAGACGAGGCCCGGCGTGGTGTTCGTCCAGGTGGACGGCCTGTCCGAGCCGCTGCTCCGGTTCGCGATCCGCACCGGCAACGCGTCGCACCTCTCGAGCTGGGTCCGCGGCGGCAGTCACCGGATCGCGCGCTGGGACGTGCTGCTCCCGTCCCAGACGTCCGCCAGCCAGGCCGGCATCCTGCACGGCAACAACGACGACATCCCCGCCTTCCGCTGGTTCGAGAAGTCCTCGGGGCGGCTGCTGGTGTCGAACCGCCCGGCCGACGCGGCGGAGATCGAGCGGCGCGTGTCCTCGGGAGCCGGGCTGCTGGTCCACGGCGGCTCGTCGGTGACCAACCTGCTGTCCGGCGACGCCTCGCGCAGCGTGCTGACCAACTCCACGCTGCTGGGCGTCCGCGGGGTCCGGTCGCGGGACTTCTTCGGGTTCTTCGCCGATCCCTCCACCGTGTTCCGGACGCTGGCGCTCAGCGTGATGGAGCTGCTCCGCGAGTTCAACGAGGCACGCCGCCAACGGCTGCGCGAGCTGGAGCCGCGAATCGCGCGCGCATGGCCGTTCCCGATGCTGCGGGTGGCGGCGTGCGTGCTGCTGCGCGACGTGTCGGTCGGCCTGGTGCTCGAGGACATGTACCGCGGCGTGCCGGTCATCTACGTGGACCTCGTGGGCTACGACGAGGTCGCCCACCACGCCGGGCCGGAGCGCCCGGAATCGCTCGACGCCGTGGCGGAGGTGGACCGCCAGATCGGGATCATCGCCCGCGCGGCGGGGTCCGCGCCGCGGCCGTACCACGTGGTCGTGCTCTCGGACCACGGCCAGAGCCAGGGAGCGACGTTCCGCCAGCGGTTCGGGCGGACGCTGGACGAGCTCGTCCGCGAGCTGATGGCCGGCGAGCCTGAGGTGCTGGCCGCGACCTCGGACGTGGAGGGCTGGGGCCACGTCAACACCGTGCTGACGCAGATGGCGGGGGGCGAGGGCCGCGGCGCCCGGATGGCCCGCCGGCGCCTGCGCACGCGTGGCGAGGATGCTCCCGACGCCCTGGACCAGACGCCCGGGCCGGTGGACCTCGAGGCGGCGCCGGCGCGCCAGGCCGGGCGCGAGGTTGGCGACCAGGACGTGGTCGTCGCGGCGTCCGGGAACCTTGCCAACGTGTACTTCACGGGGCTGCCGGGTCGGGCCACCTGGGAGGCCATCGGGGTCGCGCATCCGGGTCTCGTGGAGGCGCTCGCGTCGCACCCGGGCGTGGGGCTCGTGCTGGTGCGCTCCGAGCGCGACGGCCCGGTCGTGCTGGGCGGCGGCGGCATGCGGCGCCTCGGGGACGGGCACGTGACCGGCACGGACCCGCTGGTCGCCTTCGGCCCGCTGGCGGAGGCGTCCCTGCGCCGGCTGGACGGGTTCTCGACCGTGGGCGACCTGGTGGTCGTGTCGCTCCTGGACCCGCTCACGAGCGAGGTTGCGGCGTTCGAGGAGCTGGTGGGGTCGCACGGCGGGCTGGGCGGGGCGCAGACCGAGGCGTTCATCCTGTTCCCGTCGTCGTTCCCGGCGCCCGAGCAGCCGATCGTGGGCGCCCCGGCGCTCCACGGCGTGCTGGTCGGCTGGCTGCGCGACCTGGGCCTCCGGGGGACCGCCACCGGCGAGCGAGCGTAGGGGCCCGCGGCGAGCCCCGACCGCGAGGTGCCCCGGCGCCGCGGCGAGTTGTGCTCGCGGGGTGCCCGCGCCTCGTGGCCCCATCACGGCGGGCATTCCTAGCGGTCCTCGGCGGGGGCGTCGTCAGGGCGCACCCGGTCGAGCCCCGGTCGAGCCCCGGTCCGGGCCCGGTCCTCGACTACGATATGGTCAACACCCTGCCCGCAGATCGGAGTCCGCTGCCCGTGCCCGCCGAGCCCGCCTCTCTTGCCACGCCGTACCGCACGCACACCTGCGGGGAGCTGCGGACGGACGGCGCCGGGGCGAGCGCGCGGCTCGCCGGCTGGGTACACCGTCGCCGCGACTACGGGAAGCTGATCTTCATCGACCTCCGCGACCGGCATGGGATCACGCAGGTCGTCGTGGACGCCGCGGATGCCCCCGATGCGCACGACGTCGCCAGCCGCGTGCGCTCCGAGTTCGTGATCGCCGTGGAGGGCGTCGTCGCCAACCGCCAGCCGGGCACCGAGAACCCGAAGCTCGCCACCGGCGCAGTGGAGCTCCAGGCCCGCGATGTCGCGATCCTCAACGAGGCGAAGACCCCGCCGTTCTACGTGAACGACCCGGACGCCCCGATCGACGAGAGCCTGCGCCTCCGCTATCGCTACCTGGACATCCGCCGCGAGGCGATGCAGCGCCGCCTGCTGCTGCGCAGCCGCCTCGTGCAGGCCATCCGCGAGGTCCACCACGCGACCGGGTTCGTCGAGGTGGAGACGCCCAACCTGATCAAGAGCACCCCGGAAGGGGCGCGGGACTTCATCGTCCCGTCGCGCCTCCAGCCGGGGACGGTCTACGCGCTGCCCCAGAGCCCGCAGCAGCTCAAGCAGCTGCTCATGGTGGCGGGCATCGACCGCTACTTCCAGATCGCGCGCTGCTTCCGCGACGAGGACCTCCGGGGCGACCGCCAGCCGGAGTTCACCCAGCTCGACCTCGAGATGAGCTTCGTGGACGAGCCCACGGTGATGGCGTTCATCGAGCGGATGGTGATCGAGGTCAGCCGGGCCACCGTCCCGGAGCGCCCGATCCGCCAGGTCCCGTTCCCGGTGTTCCGGTTCGAGGAAGCGATGGAGCGCTTCGGCTCCGACAAGCCGGACCTCCGCTTTGCGATGGAGCTGTTCGACCTCGCGCCGGCCATGACCGCGGACGACGGGAGGCCGGAGTCGGGCTTCCGGGTGTTCGACGAGACGCTGGCCAACGGGGGCCGCGTCAAGGGGATCACGGCGCCCGGCATGGGCGGCGCCACCCGCCGCCAGATCGACGAGCTGACCGAGCTCTCCAGGCGCTTCGGCGCCCGGGGCCTCGTCCACCTCTCGGTCGCCGAGGGCGAGCTGCACGGGCCGATCGCGAAGTTCCTGTCCGTCGGCACGCGGACCGGGATCCGCGAGCTCGCGGGCGCGGGCGAGGGCGACCTGGTGCTGGTCGTCGCGGACACCGGTGAGCGGGCCAACGACGTCCTCGGCCGGCTGCGCGTGGAGCTGGGAGCCCGCCTCGAGCTCGCGGATCCCGACGAGCTCGCGTACTGCTGGGTCCACCGCTTCCCGATGTACCAGTGGGACGAGGAGCACCGTCGCTGGGACGCGACGCACAACCCGTTCAGTGGCGTGGTCCCCGAGGACGAGCCCCTGCTCACGACCGTGTCCGGCGACCTCGACGACCGCTCGCCGCGCGACCCGGCGGGCCGCGCCCGGGCGATGCAGTACGACATCGTGCTCAACGGCTGGGAGCTGGGTGGCGGCTCGGTCCGGATCTGGCGCCACGACCTGCTGGCCCGCAGCTTCAACCTCCAGGGCTACACGCTGGAGCAGATGCGGGAGCGCTTCGGCGCGATGCTCGAGGCGTTCGAGTACGGCGCCCCGCCCCACGGCGGGATCGCGCTGGGCGTGGACCGCTGGGCGGCGCTGCTCTCGTACCAGACGAACATCCGCGAGGTCATGGCGTTCCCCAAGACACAGTCCGGCTCCGACCTGATGCTCGAGGCGCCGTCGGCGCCCGACGAGGAGCAGTTCGCGGAGCTGGGCCTGCGGTTCGTGGGGGTGCCGGAGAAGCGCTGAGCGCGTGCGGGGAGCCCCGCCCGCGGTCGCGCCCCG
>MGOE01000039.1:3671-6959 GCA_001797035.1 Chloroflexi bacterium RBG_16_72_14 | reverse complement strand
CCGCCGTCCTGGGCGCCCTCGCGATCGCGTCGTCGGGGATCTTCTACCGCTGGTCGGAGGTGTCGCCCTCGACGGGCGTGGTCTTCCGGTCGCTGTACGGCCTGCCGATCCTGCTCCTGGTCGCGGTCGTGGAGTCGCGCCGCCTGGGGCCGATGTCGCGCCGCACGCTGGCCGTCAGCACGGCCGCCGGCGTGCTGTTCGCCGTGGACCTGCTCTCGTTCCACTACGCCGTGGACCTCATCGGGGCGGGCCTCGGCACGGTCATGGGCAATCTGCAGGTCGTGCTGGTGGCGGTCGTGGCCTGGCTGGTGTGGGGCGAGCGGCCGCGACGCGAGGTGCTGGTCGCGATCCCGATCATGCTGGCGGGGGTCGTCCTCATCTCGGGCGTGATCGGGGCGGGTGCGTACGGCGCGGACCCGCGGCTGGGCGTGGTGATCGGTCTCCTGACCGCGGCCGCCTATGCCGGGTACCTGCTGGTGATCCGCCGGGCGAGCCCCGACCACCGCCCGGCCGGCCCGGTGGCGGTCGCGACGCTGGTGACGGGTGTCGTGGCGGCGGTGTTCGGCGCGGCGGCTCGGGATCTAGATCTCGTGCCGGCCCTGCCGGCGCACGCGTACCTGCTGGCCCTGGGCGTGCTGTCCCAGTCGATCGGCTACCTCGCCATCCAGGTATCGCTGCCGCGGCTGCCGGCGGTGATCTCGTCGGTGCTCCTGCTCGTGCAGCCGGTGACCACCGTCGTCCTGGGCGCGATCCTGCTCGGCGAGGCGCCGTCGACCGCCCAGCTTGCCGGCGTTGCGCTGGTCGTCGGCGGCATCGCGCTGGCCACCGGTGCGCTGCGGCGCGTCCGGTCGGCGGTGCGGACGGGGCCGGCCCGGGCCGGCTGAACGAACCACCTCGACCGGTGGACGGGCCGCTGGGAGAGGGCCTGCACCTGGTGATCGGACAGGGTCAGCCGGCGGTGCGCGAGAGCCGTCCCGGGCCCTCGAGCGGCGCGTCGTCCGGCTCGTCCGCCGCGGCGGCGCCCCACTCGTACGCGTGGGCGTCGGCGGGCTTCGGCGGGCCGTCGTAGGGCGGCAGGTCCGGGCGCGGCGTCGTCACCGGGTGCACGACGCCGGGATCGCCGGACTCGAGCTCGCGCAGGGGGATGCCCGAGGCGGCCAGGTCGTCGAACAGCTCGTCCGGCATGCGCTCGGTGGCGAGCGTCCGGAACGCCTCCAGGCGGACCAGGGGCAGCAGGATCGGCCAGCCGGCCACCCCGCCGTACGTGGGGCGGAGGACGGTGGACCGGTCCTCGCCGTGCGCGGCGATCAACGTGGTCACGGTCTCGGCGTCCACCCAGGCGAGGCGCGCCGGCCAGACGAGGGCGGCGTCGGTGTCCGCCACCAGCTGCACGGCCGCCTCGATGCCGTTCGTGATCTGGCCGACGGGGCCGCGGGTGACGTCCACGGGGTCCACCAGCGTGACCGCGGCATTCGCCAGCGCCCGCCCCACTGCGCCGTCAGGGTCGAACGAGCAGACGACGACGGGGGTCGCGCCGCCGGACCACGCGGCGTCCGCGAGCCGGCGGGCGGCCGGGGTGCCGTCGGCGTCGGCGAGCGCGGAGGCCGGGGTGGCGGCAAGGATCACGGCGGCGACGGTCATGGGCTCTCCAGGTGCGACGGTCCGGAGTGTAGCCGTCCGCCGCGAACCTTTCGGGGCCCCGCGGGTTATTGTCGAGTGAGCGTCTCCCCTGCACCGCGAGGAGGTCTCCCCCTGCCCACGTCGCTCGGCCTCTGGCGCACGGTGCTGCACCGGGCGCGCGCCGACTGGCCCGTCGTCCTTGCCTCGTGGGCGCTCCTGGCCAGCGCGCTGTCGCTGCTGGCGGCCGGCACGCTGTACACGGACGCGGTGACGCTCGCCGGGCTCCACCGTGAGCTGCGGGAGTCGTCGCCGGCGGATCGCGCCATCGTCGTCCGGACCAGGATCACCCCCGACCGCCTCGCGGTCGCCGACGGGGTCATCACCCCCGAGCTGGAACGGGTCGTGGCGCCGATCGGCGGCGAGCTCGCGAGGGTGCTGCGCTCGTCGCCCTACGCCGCTGCCGCCGCGGACCCGGAGACGGTGACCGATCTCGTGGTCTTCGGGTCGTTCGAGGGGCTCGAGGGCCACGCGTCGATCGTGGACGGGCGGTGGGCAGAGCCGGGCGCGTCGCCGCTCGAGGCCACCCTGTCCGAGGCCGCCGCGGGCGTGCTGGGCGTGCGCACGGGCGACCGGCTTTCGCTCGTTGGGCGGATCGATGCGACGCGCCGGGTCGAGGTGGTCATCACCGGCACCTGGCGCGCCGACCTCGCGGATCCGTACTGGCTCGGCGAGCCGCTGGTGCTCGTCGGCACCGACACGGGCGGCCGGTTCACGACCCGCGGGCCGCTCGTGGTGACCGGCGACGACCTCACCACCGGGACCCTGGCGGAGGCGCTCGACGCCCAGTGGCGCGCCATCCCGGACATCGACGGGTTCCGGCCGGACACGCTCGAGGTCGTCGGCGACTCGCTGGACGGCCTGTCCGCGCGGATCAACGCGGCGCTGCCCCAGTCCAACAAGGCGTCGGTGGCGACGAGGCTGCCGACCATCCTCGGGTCGGTGGACCGCTCGGTGCTGGTCACCCAGGCGGGCATCCTGCTGCTGCTCGTCCAGTTCGGCGTCCTGGCCGGGTACGCCGTGGTGCTGGTCGCGGCGCTGCTGCTGGAACGCCGGCGGACGGAGACGGCCCTGCTCCGCGCCCGCGGCGCCGGCCTCGGCCACCTGTCGGTGCTCGCCCTGGGCGAGGCGCTGCTGATCGCGATCCCCTCCGCGATCGCCGCGCCGTGGCTGGCCGCGCTGCTGGTGGCGGCCGTCCGGCTCAACCCGGCGATGGAGGGGGTTGGCCTCGATGCCCCGCTGCCGGGCTCGCCCACGTTCGTGGTGGCCGGGGTGGGCGGGCTGGTCGCGGTGGTCGCGCTGACCCTGCCGACACTGACCTCGAACCTGGGCATCGCCGGGGTGCGCGCCGCGATCGGGCGGCAGGTGGGTCGCACGCTGCCGCAGCGGCTGGGCCTGGACCTCGCCCTCGTGCTGCTGGCGGCGATCGCGCTGTTCCAGCTGCGCCTGTACGGCGCGCCCCTGACCGAGAATGCGCGGGGCACGCTGGGAGTGGACCCGCTGCTGGTGGCGGCGCCCGCAATCGGCCTGCTGGGCGGGGCGGTCCTGGCGATCCGGATCGTGCCCCGGCTGGCCGAGCTTGCGGAGCGGGTGCTGGCCCGTGGCCGCGGC
>MGOE01000039.1:2140-3644 GCA_001797035.1 Chloroflexi bacterium RBG_16_72_14 | reverse complement strand
ATCGCCCGGCGCCCGCTGCGCTACACCCGCGCCGCCCTGCTGCTGATCCTTGCCGCGGCGCTCGGCACCTTCGCCTCGGCGCACGCCGCGACGTGGGCGCGCAGCCAGGCGGACCAGGCCGTGTACGCGACGGGTGCCGACGTCCGCATGACGCCCGGGGCGCAGGGGCCGACGCCGGGCTGGGCCCTGGGGTCGGCGGTGCGCGCCATCCCCGGTGTGACCGCGGCGACGCCGGTCGTGTACGCCGGGGTCGACCTCGGCGCGACGCTCCGCGACGGCGTGGTGATCGCCGTGGACCCGGCGCCGATGTCGGATGTGATCCGTCTCCGCGACGACGAAACGCGGACGGTCACGCTCGACGGGCTGGCCACGCTCGCGGCCGCGCGCGCGACGGCGCCGGGGCTCGACATCCCCGACGGCACGCGTCGACTATCGCTGGTCATCTCCTCGTCGTTCCTGCCGGTCGAGGGCTATCCCGAGATCCCGTCGGGGCACGAGGGCGCCATCGCCGGCGTCGTGGTGGCCGACGCGGACGGCCGGCTGTTCCGGATCACCTCGGCGCCGGGGGCGCTGGGCGTCGAGCACGCCCGGATCGAGATCCCGCTCGAGCTCGACGGGGCGAGCGGCTGGGCCGCCGCCGGTCCGCTGCGGATCGTGGCCCTCGAGCTGTCGTTCACCTGGTCGGGCCTCGGCGAGACCGCGATCCAGGGCGTCGTGGACGTCGAGGCGCTGGAGGCGAGCGCGGCGGACGCGGACGAGGCGTGGACGCCGCTGGCGTTCGACACACTGACCCCCTCGCGCTGGATCCGGATCGAGGGCGGCGCCGGCTCGCCCTACCGCCCGCCCGAGGGTCACCCGAACCGGCTGTCGTTGGAGGGCATGTTCAGCCTCCAGCAGGTCGTGTTCAGGCGCACGTACCTGCCGGCCGAGGTCGAGCCCCTGGCCGCCCTCGCCGGGCCGGTGTTCCTCGAGCGGACCGGCGCCCGGGTCGGCGACCAGGTCAAGGCCTCCGTGTTCGGGGTGCGCCTCACGCTCGACCTCGTGGGCCGGGTCGACGCGTTTCCACCCCGCGACCCGGCGAGGCCGTTCATCGTCGTGGACGGCCTGGCGCTCGACCTCGCCCGGTTCAACGCCGGGGCGACCATGGCCGAGACCGACGAGTGGTGGCTCTCGGTGGAGCCCGGCAGCGCACCCGGGGTGGTGGCGGCGCTGGAGGCCCCTGGCATCGATGCCAACGAGGTCGTGGACCGCGAGTCGCTGCTGGCGGACCTGACGGGTGACCCGCTCGCGCTCGGCGTGATCGGCATCCTGGGCCTCGGCTCGATCGCGGCCCTGGTGTTCGCGGCGATCGGCTTCCTCGTCAGCGCGACCGTGTCCACCGCCGAGCGGCTGGGCGAGTTCGCGTTGCTCAAGGCCCTGGGACTCTCACCGCGCCAGCTCCAGGCCTGGCTGTCGATGGAGAGCGTGACGCTGCTGGTGATCGGGCTGGTGGCCGGGACCGGCC
>MGOE01000039.1:714-2087 GCA_001797035.1 Chloroflexi bacterium RBG_16_72_14 | reverse complement strand
CGAGCCGCCGGTCCCCGATGCGATCGTCGTGGTGCCGCTCGAGGCGCTGCTGCCGACGGTCGTCCTGGCCGCCCTCCTGGTCGTGGCGACCTGGCTGCTCGTCCGGCGCCAGCTGCCCGCGGCCCGCACCAGCGCGGTCCTCCGCGCCCGGGACGAGTAGCCGTGGCCTGGACCCGCCTCGCCCTCCGTCGCCTGCGCGCCGACCGCGCCCCGACCGTGGGCCTGCTCGTGCTGGTGCTGGTGACCGCGCTCGTCGCCACGCTCGCGCCGCGCGTCCTCGCCCGGCTGGCGGATGACGCCGTGCGGACGGAGATTGCGGGCGTCACCGCGTCAGCCCGCAACCTGGTCGTCCAGCAGCACCGGCGGCTGCCCAGCGGCCCGGACGACGCTCCGCTGGCGGAGATCCGGACGGCCGGCGCGGCCCTCGAGGAGACGTTCCCGACCCGGATCCGGAGCCTCATCACGAACCGGGACGTGGTGGTCGAGAGCGGCCGGTTCCGCCTCCAGAAGCAGACCACGGACCCGGCCTTCGTCCGGCTCCGGATCCAGGAGGGGATCGCCGAGCACGTCGCGTACGTCGAGGGCGTCCCGCCGACGGCCGCCGTGGAGCACCGGGACGCGGTCGGGCCCGACAGCCAGAACGGGATCCCGGTCTACGAGGCCGCGGTCTCGAGCCAGACCGCGGCTCGGCTCGGCGTGCGCATCGGCGAGGAGCTGTTCCTCGTCGGTGACCCGGGTGATCCGCTGTTCGGGCGCGCGCAGCAGGACCTCTACGCCTTCGCGCGGATCACCGGCATCTACGACGTGCCCGACCCCGGGGCCGACTGGTGGCTGGGCGACGAGCAGCTGATCCACCCCGTGATCCGGGCGCTCTCGGCCGAGATCCAGCTGCTCGACGCGGCCCTGCTGATCGACGAGCACACCCACGGCCCTCTGGCCACGTACATGGACGAGGGCCACCGGCCGATGCGTTACACGTGGCGTTCGTTCCTGGACGCGGGGCGGATCACCGGTCGCAGCGTCCCGGGCCTCATCACGAGCTTCCGGCAGCTCCAGGTCGCGTACCCGTCCGCGAACGTGACCCCGTCCGACGACACCGCGCTCCGCACCGGGATGCGCGCCATCCTCGAGGGCCACCTGGGGCGCTGGACGGCCGCCGAGTCGATCCTCGCCGTCATGGCCCTCGGCCCCGCGCTGGTGGCCGCCGCCACGCTGGCCCTGATCGCCATCCTCGCCGCGCGGCGCCGCCGGGCGACGATGGCCCTCGCCCGCAGCCGCGGGGCGTCGCCGCGCCAGGTGCTGGGTCCGGCGCTGGTGGAGGGCCTGCTGATCGCACTGCCCGCGGCGGCCGTCGGCACGCTGCTGTCGGTGAT
>MGOE01000039.1:335-656 GCA_001797035.1 Chloroflexi bacterium RBG_16_72_14 | reverse complement strand
GGGGCGGCAGTGGGCGTGCTCGTGGCGACGGTCGTGCCGATCGCACGTGGCCAGGTCGCCGGCGCGCAGGTCGAGGAGCGCGACCGGATCGTGGCCGGCCGGGTCGCCAGCCGGCGGCTCGTGTTCGAGGGGTTCGTGGTCGCCCTCGCGGTCGGCGCCGCGTACCTGCTCGCCTCGCGCGGCGTACGCAGCGCGAGCAGCGCCGGCGAGGTCGCGGGCTTCGATCCCCTGATCGCCGCGGTCCCCGGGCTGGCCGGCGTGGCGGCGGGACTCGTGGCCGCGCGGGTGTACCCGCTCCCCCTGCGGCTGGTCGCCTGGTTC
>MGOE01000039.1:0-210 GCA_001797035.1 Chloroflexi bacterium RBG_16_72_14 | reverse complement strand
GGACAACCTCGACCGCGGGGCCGACATCGCCTCGTGGCAGGAGGTCGGGGCCCAGTACCGGATCGCGCAGTCGGCCGGCGCGCTGCCGGCCGACTTCGACGCTGCGTCGCTGCCCGGCGTCGAGGCGGCCGCCGGCGCGTTCCAGGCCACAGCGCCGGCGGGTCAATCCGGCCCGCAGGTGCTGTACCAGGCGGTCGAGGCCGCGGCGCT
>MGOE01000038.1:14118-16002 GCA_001797035.1 Chloroflexi bacterium RBG_16_72_14 | reverse complement strand
AGGTTCACCGCCGTGGGTCGCGCGGCCCGCAGCCGGCCCGCGTCCGCGATCACCTTCGGCGCATCACCCGGGTGCCGCGCCGCCGCCAGGGCGACCCCCATCGCCCCCGCCACGCCGAGCGCCGGCGCGCCCCGGACCGCGAGCGACCGGATCGCGTCGATCAGCGCGTCCACGTCCGAGATCCGTAGCTCGACGACCTTCTCCGGCAGCCGCGTCTGATCGATGAGCCGGATCTCGCCATCCACCCAGTCGATCGTGCGCACGGCGCCATCATCGCAGGCGAACGGAGACGCCCTTCGGCCCGCCCGCGTCGGGCGGTTCGGCCGTCGGAGGACCGGCGAGGCGCGCCGACAATCAGGCCTTGCGTCCATGACGTCGCCGCCCGCCGGCGACCGACCGAGGGTCCACCCACCATGACCGTTGACGCGTCCATTGGCTTCGGGGCCAGCCCGTTCCTCCCGTTGCCGCTGCTGTCCGCGGGTGCCGCCCGCACGGAAGCCGAGCGCTGCCTGTACTGCTACGAGGCCGCGTGCACGCGCGCCTGCCCCACGGGCATCGACGTCCCCTCGTTCATCCGCAAGATCGCGACCGGCAACCTCGAGGGCAGCGCTCGCACGATCCTCGCGGCCAACCCGCTGGGCGCCACGTGCGGGGCCGCCTGCCCGGTCGAGCGCCTGTGCGAGGGCGCCTGCGTGCGCAGCGCGCTCGACCGGCCGATCGCGATCGGGCGCCTCCAGCGCTACGCGGTCGAGACGTACGCGGCCACCGGCGCGGCGCTGTTCACGCCCGGCGAGCCGGCCCCGGTCAGCGTCGCGATCGTCGGCGCGGGTCCTGCGGGCCTCGCCTGCGCCGCGGAGCTCCGCAAGGCGGGTGTCGGCGTGACGCTGTACGACGCGAAGCCGCGCGCCGGCGGGCTGGGTGACCACGGCATCGTGCCCTGGCGCCTGCCGCGCGAGACCGTCGCGCTCGACGTCGCCGAGGTGGAGCGGGCCGGCGCCCAGCTCGTGCTCGGCACGACCGTCGGCCGGGACGTGGAGGCAGAGGCGCTGCTGGCGGGCAACGACGCGGTCGTCGTCGCGGCCGGGCTGGGCCACGGCAAGCGGCTGGGCATCCCGGGCGAGGACCTGGCGGGCGTCGTGGATGCGCTCGACCTCATCGGGCAGGCGATCGACGGCGCGCCCGCCGACACGCTGGCCGGCCGACGGGTCGGGGTGATCGGCGGTGGCAGCACGGCGTTCGACGCGGCGGCCGCGGCCGTCCGCCTGGGCGCCGGCGAGGTCACGCTGTTCTACCGCCGGAGCGCAGCGGAGGCACCGGCCTACCCGCACGCCATCGACCTCGCCCGCTCGCTGGGCGTCGTCGTCCGGTGGCTCACCGCGCCGGTCGAGATCAGCGGCGCCGGCCGCGTCGCGAGCGTCGCCTTCGAGGCCATGACCCTGGGTGAGCCGGACGCGTCCGGTCGACGCCGGCCGCAGCCCGTGCCGGGCTCGCGGTTCGACGTGACGCTGGACATGCTCGTGCGGGCCGTGGGCCAGGACGGTCCGGCGGCGATGGCCGGGCTGCTCGGCGCGCTCAAGGTCCCCGTCCGTGACGGCGTGGCCGCCTCGGACCCGCAGACCGGGCGGACGTCGAACCCCAGGGTGTGGGCGATCGGCGACATCGCCAACGGTGGTGCCGAGGTCGTCAACGCCGTCCAGGCCGGCAAGTTGGCCGCGAATTCGATCGTCGACGCCCTCGGCCTCGGCGGTCCGCGCATCGTTCCCGTGCGCCCGACCGACGCCACCGTCCCGGGCGTGGACCTGTTCACGGACATGGCGGGCATCCGCAGCCCGAACCCGTTCTGGCTGGCCAGCTGCCCGATCACCAACAACGGCGAGATGGTCG
>MGOE01000038.1:7834-14066 GCA_001797035.1 Chloroflexi bacterium RBG_16_72_14 | reverse complement strand
CCGATCCGGAACGTCACCGCGCGGCTGGGCACCTTCGACTACCACGGCCGGCGCGTGGTCGGGATCAACAACATCGAGCTGATCAGCGACCGCCCGACCGAGGTCAACATCGCCGAGATCGCCGAGGTCAAGAGGCGGTACCCGAACCATGCGGTCGTGATCAGCCTCATGGTCGAGGCGAAGCGCGAGGCGTGGCACGAGATCCTGGCCAGATGCAACGACACGGGGGCGGACGGGTACGAGCTCAACTTCGGTTGCCCGCACGGCATGAGCGAGCGCGGCATGGGCGCCGCGGTCGGCCAGGTGCCCGACTACTGCCAGATGATCACCGAATGGGTGATGGAGAAGGCGGAGATGCCGGTCCTCGTCAAGCTCACGCCCAACATCACCGATATCCGCTACCCGGCCCGGGCGGCCAGGGCGGCCGGGGCCGACGGCATCGCGCTGATCAACACGATCAGCAGCCTGATCGGGGTCAATCTCGACACGTGGGCGCCGATGCCGGACGTGCGGGGCCGGGGCTCGCACGGCGGGGATGCCGGTCCGGCAGTCAAGCCGATCGCGCTCAACATGGTCTCGCAGGTCGCGGCCGATCCCGAGGTGGGCCTCCCGGTGTCCGGCATCGGCGGCATCGAGACCTGGCGCGACGCCGTCGACTTCCTGCTCCTCGGCGCGACCACCGTCCAGGTCGGTACCAGCGTCATGCACTACGGCTTCCGGCTGGCCGACGACCTCGTGGACGGCCTGTCGACGTACCTGCGCTCGAAGGGGCTGCACTCGCCCTCGGAGCTGGTGGGCAAGGCGCTGCCGATGATCGGCGACTGGGGCCAGCTGGACCAGGAGTTCCGGCTGCTCGCGAAGATCGACCAGGAGCGCTGCATCCACTGCAACCTGTGCTACGCCGCCTGCAACGACGGCGCGCACCAGGCGATCCGGTTCGAGGGCAGCAACGGGACGTCGCACCTCGTGGTGGAGGACGACTACTGCGTGGGCTGCCGCCTGTGCCAGTACGTGTGCCCGGTCGAGGGCTGCATCACGTTCGAGGAGCTGGAGGGCGCGGCCGCGATCCACTGAACCGTGCGCTGACCGCCGGCCAGCGACGGGCTGGGGTCGCGTGCACGCAAGCGGGCGCGGCGCCGCGCGCCGCCCAGCGGTTGAACGAGCACACCGTGTCCGGTTTCAGCCGCTGCGCGAACGAGATGGCCCAACGCCGGGCCGCGCATGCGCCGGATCGTCCGCTGGGCGGCCGGAATCGCATGCCGTGGGCTCGTTCAACCGCCCAGCGGCTGACACGAGGCAGCGCTCACCGGACACCGCCAGATGTGATCGGCCGCGCGTCAACGGCACCCAGCCGCTCCGCGGTCCCTGCGATATCGTGGCGCCATGGCCGGTGACGCCACGATCGACCTCAACGCGGACGTCGGGGAGAGCTTCGGCGCGTGGCCGATGGGTCGCGACGAGGCCCTCATCCCGCTCGTGACCTCGGCCAACGTCGCGTGCGGCTTCCACGCCGGTGACCCGCTCGTCATCCGGCGGACGATCGCGCTCGCGCTCGCGAGCGGCGTCGCCGTCGGCGCCCATCCCGGGTACCCGGACCTCGGCGGCTTCGGGCGCCGGCGGCTGGACATGGTGGCCGATGAGCTGAGCGCCGCCGTGGAGTACCAGGTCGCGGCGCTGGCCGGGATGACCCGCGCGGCCGGCGGCGAGCTTCGCCACGTCAAGCCGCACGGTGCCCTGTACAACATCGCCGCCGACGACGCGGCGGTGGCCGAGGCGATCGTCGACGGTGTCGCAAGGGTTTCGCGGGACCTGGTCCTCGTCGGGATGGCGGGCTCCGCGCTCGTCGCCGCCGGGCGGGCGGCCGGGCTCGCGGTGAGTGCCGAGGCCTTCGCCGATCGCGCCTACGAGCCGAACGGCCGCCTGCGATCCCGTCGCCTGCCCGGGGCCGTCCACGCGGACGCCGATGCCGTCGTGCGCCAGGCGCTCGCGATCGCCACCGGCGGGCCGGTGATCGCGTTCGATGGCTCTCGGCTCCGGATCGAGGCCGACACCCTGTGCCTCCACGGGGACACGCCCGGCGCCGTGGAGCACGCCCTCGCCGTCCGCGAGGCGTTCGCGGCGCACGGGATCCGCGTCTCGGCAGACCGGGAGTTGCGCGGGTAGCCGTCGCCCGCGAACGACAGTCACGTGGATCGTCCCCGTATCGGCCCGTTCGGCGACTCGGCGCTCCTGCTCACGTTCGGCGACGGGATCGACGAGGCGGTCAGCCGGCGGGTCAGGCAGGCCGCCCGCGTCCTCCGGCGGCTGCGCGACGACCATGTCGGGATCGGCGCCCCGGTGGCCGCCTACGCCTCGATCCTCCTGCCGTTCGATCCCCTGGCGACGTCGGCGGAGGCCGCTGCACGGCTGGCGCTCGAGGCGCTGGCGACCGCGGCGGCCGAGGACCCGGCGATCGCCGCGGCCGCGATCGAGGTCCCGACCCGCTACGGCGGCGAGGACGGCCCCGACCTGCTCGAGGTCGCCGAGGCGCACGGGCTGACGGTCCCCCAGGCGATCGAGTGCCATGCCGGGGCGGAGTACGTGGTCGCATTCCTCGGGTTCATGCCCGGCTTCCCGTACATGATCGGCGGGCCGGCGGCGCTGGACCATCCGCGTCGGCCCACGCCGCGGACCCGCGTCGCCGCCGGCAGCGTGGCCATCGCCGGGACCCAGGGCACGGTCTACCCGTTCGCGTCGCCGGGCGGCTGGAACCTGATCGGGCGGACGGACCTGCGGCCCTGGGATGCGCAGCGAGACCCGCCGGCGCGCCTCGCGCCCGGGTCGCGGGTCCGCTTCGTCCCGGTGCCGGATCGATGACGGCCGGTGCCCTCGAGGTCCTGGAGCCGGGCCTGCTGACCACCGTCCAGGACGCCGGTCGCGTCGGCTGGGAGCACCTCGGCGTGCCGCACGCGGGGGCGTGCGATCGGTGGGCCCTGGCCGTGGCCAACGCGCTGCTGGACAACCCGGCGGACGCGGCGGCGCTCGAGATGACGCTCGTGGGCCCAACGCTCCGAGCCCGCGGCTCGTGTGCGATCGCGCTCGGCGGTGCGGACCTGGGAGCCGAGGTCGTGCGGACCGGCGTCCGGCTCGCGCCCGGGACCACGCACACGCTGCGCGAGGGCGACGTGCTGCGGTTCCCGGGCGGCGGCCGCGGCATGCGCGGATACCTCGCCGTCCCGGGCGGGTTCGACGTGCCGCCCGTGCTGGGCTCGCGGTCCACCTACCTCGCGGCGCGGCTGGGCGGGATGGACGGCCGGGCCCTCGAGGCCGGGGACGTGCTCGCGGCGGCCACGGCGGCCGGCGACGAGATCGGCACGCGCGTCTGGCCTGACCGCCCGTCGCTGGAGCCGGACGGGGACCCCGTGCTGCGCGTCGTCGACGGCCCCGACGCGGCTGACCTCCCGGACGTGCTCGACGCGCTCCTTGGCGCGACCTGGGTCGTCGACGAGGGGAGCGACCGGACGGGCGTCCGGCTCCACCCCGGCGACGGCGGGCCGATCCCGGACGTCGGCCAACTCGTGTCCCGGCCCGTGACCTGGGGCGCGATCCAGGTGCCGCCGTCGGGGGCGCCGATCGTCCTCGGGGCCGACCACCAGACCGTGGGCGGCTACGTGGTCCCATCCGTGGTCATCACCGCGGACCTGCCGGTGCTCGCCCAGCTGCGCCCGGGGTCGCCGGTCGGGTTCGTGCGGGTCTCGATGGGCGACGCGATCGCAGCCCTCCGTGACCGGTCCGAGACCTTCGGTCGCGCGGCGGACCGGACGCGGGGCGAGCGGTTGTGGCACGACCTGTGGCTCAACACCGCGGGCTGACGCCGGCGGACGGTGAGCGGCCGCGAGCCCGCGGAGGGGTGGACCTGTGCCACGACTGCGTGGGCGCGGCCGCCGTCCCCTGACCGTCCGGGCTCCCGGGCGGTCGGGCCCCTGCTGGCCCACTGTCCCGCGCTGCCCCCCATGCCGCGATTCCGGCCCCCGGGGCCGCGGGCGCTGCCTGGGAAGCCGTAATCGCTCCGGATCGGGCCCTTCGAGCGCCCACGGATCGCATCGCCGCTGCATCGGAAGCAGCAGACGAGGCCATGCAACCCGGAATCGCGGCCTGTCACGCAGCGGTTCACGTACAGTCGTCGCAGCGCCCCAGTCCTGACGATGAGGAGACAGCACGATGGTGATCTGCGTCCCGGTGACGCCCGAGGGCACGGTGGACGGAGGCTTTGGCCGCGCCCCCCGCGTCGCGGTCTTCCGGGTCGAGGACGGCAGGGTGGTGGCCGCCGACGTCCATGACGTGCGCTGGGACGAGCTCCACGATGCTGGGCCCGAGGGCAGCCACCACGCCCGGATCGCCCGCTTCCTGATCGACAACGGCGTCGAAGGGGTGGCGGCCGGCCACGTCGGGCCACCGATGCAGCACACGATGGCGAGGATGGGGGTCCGGGTCTGGCTGGGCGCTGCGGGCGACGCTCGCGCCGTGGCCATCGCCGCGGCGGCACAGGTGGCCGAGTCGGCCGATGCGCCGGGGCCGAGGCCGTCGGCATGACCACCGGGGCCGAAGCCGCCCGGGCGACCGCTCCGCACCTGCTCCGTGCCGCGGCCGAGGCGATCCTCCCCGGCGTCGTCGAGGTCCGCCGGCGTCTCCACCGGCGTCCGGAGATCGGCCTCCACCTGCCACAGACGCAGGCGGTGATCGCGGAGGCGCTGCGGGCGCTCGGGCTGGAGCCGCGCGTCGGAGGCTCGACCACGTCGGTCACGACGGTCATCGAGGGCGCCCGCCCCGGCCCCACGATCCTGCTGCGCGCCGACATGGACGGCCTGCCGCTCACCGAGGACACCGGGCTCGGCTTCGCGTCCGAGGTCCCAGGCGCCATGCACGCGTGCGGGCACGACACGCACGTGGCGATGCTCCTGGGCGCGGCGCGGCTGCTCGCGGAGCGGCGCGATGCCCTCGCCGGCCGGGTCCTGCTCATGTTCCAGCCGGGCGAGGAGGGGTACCACGGCGCCCGCTTCATGCTCGATGAGGGTCTGCTGGTGGAGGGCGCCCACGGGGCCGGCGGCGTCGAGCGGGCAGTGGCGATCCACATCAGCACCCGCTACCCGTCGGCGACGATCGCCCTCCGGCCCGGGCCGCTGCTCGCGTCCACCGACGCCATCCGGGCCACCGTCCGCGGGCGTGGCGGCCACGCGTCGGCGCCGCACCTTGCGCTGGACCCGATCCCGACCGCCGCCGAGCTCGTGCTCGCCCTCCAGGCGGCCGTCAGCCGCTCGGTCGATGCCTTCGATCCCGTGGTCCTCACGATCGCGCGGATCAGCGGCGGCACGACCAACAACATCATCCCCGAGCGCGTCGAGATCGAGGGCACGATCCGCACGACCTCCCCCGAGAACCGCGCGCTGATGCGCGACCTCGTCCGTCGCGTGGCGGCGGGGGTCGCGGCGGCCCAGGGCACCGAGATCGACCTCGAGATCGACGAGGGCTACCCCGTGACGCTGTGCGACCCGGATGTCACGGCGTGGGTCCGCGGCCTAGCTGCTGAGCTCGCGGGCGAGGCCGCCGTCCTGGACATGGCGCACCCGATCATGGGCGGCGAGGACTTCTCGTACGTCACCCAGCGGGTGCCTGGGATGATGGCCTTCCTCGGCGCCCGCCCGGCCTCCGAGGACCCGGCCACGGCGCCCCAGAACCACTCCAACCTGGTCGTGTTCGACGAGCCGTCGATGGCGCTGGGCGTGGCGTTGTACGCCGCCGCCGCGATCGACTTCCTGGGCGGGGACGCGTAGGCGAGAGCGCCCTGCGGCCGCACGGAATCCGCCGGCCGCAACCATATTGACATTTGGGCCTACCATTAGGCCAATGAAGACCCAGACCACCCGGCAGGCGCTCGATGCCGCCCTCGACGCGAGCATCGCCGCGCACGCCGAGGACGCGTTCTCGCTGCTCGAGCGGCTGGTCGCCGCCCCAAGCGTCGTCGGCAGCGAGCAGTCGGCCCTGGAGGTGCTGGCCGCTGAGCTCGAGGCGCTGGGCTTCGAGATCGAGCGAACCCCGATCCCCGCCGACATCGGCGACGCGCCCGGCGCGGGCGTGCCGCTGCGCTCGTACGAGGGGCGCTACAACCTCGTCGCCCGGCGGACAGGCGCGGCGGACCGGCCGTCACTGCTGCTCAACGGCCACATCGATGTCGTGCCGGCCACGGAACCCGAGC
>MGOE01000038.1:7383-7775 GCA_001797035.1 Chloroflexi bacterium RBG_16_72_14 | reverse complement strand
GCCGGGGACATGAAGTGCGGGTTTGCGATGGGCGTGCTCGCGATCCGGTCGCTGCTGGAGGTCGAGCCGGAGGCGCTCGCCGGGGCCCTCACGCTGGTCGCCGCGGTCGAGGAGGAGTGCACCGGGAACGGCACCCTCGCCACGGCCGCCGAAGGTGTCCTGGCCGATGCCGTCGTGCTCCTCGAGCCGACCGACCTCGAGCTGCTGCTCGGCGGGGTGGGCGTGCTGTGGCTGGGGGTGACGGTCACGGGCCGTCCGGCGCACGCGAGCGTGGCCGGGTCGGGCGTCAACGCGATCGAGGCGGCGATGCCGCTGCTGGCCGCGCTGCGCGACTTCGAACGTGCGCTCAACGAACAGGAACGCGACCCGCGGATGCCCCACCTCGCGCACCC
>MGOE01000038.1:7226-7356 GCA_001797035.1 Chloroflexi bacterium RBG_16_72_14 | reverse complement strand
GGCCGGCGACTGGGCGTCCAGCGTCCCCGCCGTCGCCCGGTTCGAGGTTCGGGTCGGGTTCCCGCGCACCTGGACCGCGGCGGAGGCCGAGGCGCGCGTCCGGGCCCACCTCCAGGCGGCCGCCGCCAGC
>MGOE01000038.1:5808-7038 GCA_001797035.1 Chloroflexi bacterium RBG_16_72_14 | reverse complement strand
CGGCGTCCCGGCGATCTGCTACGGACCGCGCACCACGCGGATCCACGGGATCGACGAGGGCGTGGAGCTCGCGAGCATCGTGGACGGGGCGAGGACCCTGGGCCGCTTCCTGGCCGACTGGTACCGGCAGCCCGGGGAGGGCGCGTGATGGTGCGCCAGCTCGCCGTCGACGCCGGCGTCAACGTCCGTGGCCGGCAGTCGGAGCCCCTGCTCGACGCCCCCGAGGCGCAGCACGTCGTGGAGCTGTTCGCGCCGCTCAGGTTCAAGAACGCTGGCGAGCAGGTGGCCGAGCGGCTGGTGACGGCGCTGGCGCTCGGCGTGTTCGTCCCCGGGCAGCGCCTGCCCACGGAGCGGGACCTCGCGGCGACCCTCGGCGTCAGCCGGACGACCATCCGCGAGGCCGTATCGCGGCTCGCCGCCACCGGGTACGTGGAGGTCCGCCGCGGCCGGCACGGCGGCGCGTTCGTGATCGCCGAGCTGGGTCCCGACACCGACGAGATGGTCCGGCGGACGCTGGTTCCGGACTGGGACCAGTTCGAGCAGCTGTTCGACTTCCGGGTGCTCGTCGAGCCGATGATCGCCGGCACGGCCGCGCGTCGCCGGACGCCGGAGGACATCGACCGGATCGCTGCGGCGCTCGAGGGCTACCGCGGTGCAGGCTCGAACCGCGAGGCGTCGAGTGCGGCCGACCGGGCGCTGCACCTGGCGATCGCCGCAGCCGCCCACAACACGTACCTCGTCGACCTCTCGGAGCGCATCCGGCAGGGGTCCACCCTCGGCTTCCGGTCCGAGGCGTACAGCCTCGCCATCCGCGAGCGGGCGATCGTGGAGCACGGCGAGCTCGCGGCCGCCGTGATCGCCGGCGATCCCGACGCGGCCTCGGCCATCGCGGCCCACCACTTCACCACCACCGAGACCCGGCTGCGCGAGCTCTACGAGCAGGCGCGCGCCGCGGCCACCCGGGACCAGCCATGAGCGCCCGCAACCGGTTCATCGTCCGCCGCCTGCTGCTGACCATCCCGGTCCTGTTCGCGATGAGCGTGTTCGTGTTCCTCATGATCCGGCTGGTGCCCGGCGACCCCGTCCGCACGATGCTCGGCTTCCGCGCCACGGACGAGAACGTGGCCGTGGTCCGCGAAGCGCTGGGTCTCGATCGCCCGCTCGTGGAGCAGTACCTGTCGTGGGTCGGCGGGGTGCTCCAGGGCGACCTCGGGCAGGATTTCATCAGCG
>MGOE01000038.1:5537-5768 GCA_001797035.1 Chloroflexi bacterium RBG_16_72_14 | reverse complement strand
GACCCTCCAGCTGACGATCATGGCCATGACCCTGGGCGTGATCGTCGGCGTCCCCCTCGGCGTGCTCGCCGCCACGCGCGGCCGGTGGTCGGGCCGGGCGACCAGCGGCTTCGTCATCGGCGCCATCAGCGTCCCCGACTTCTGGCTCGGGATCATGCTCGTCCTGGTGTTCTCGGGCACCCTCGGCCTGCTGCCCCCATCGGGGTACACGCCGATCACCGAGGACCTCGG
>MGOE01000038.1:5133-5329 GCA_001797035.1 Chloroflexi bacterium RBG_16_72_14 | reverse complement strand
ATCCAGTTCGGCGTGCTCCTCGGCGGCGCGATCGTCATCGAGACGCTGTTCGCGCTGCCGGGCGTGGGCCGGCTGATCGTGACGGGGATCCAGCAGCGGAACTACCCCGTGGTGCAGGCGGGCGTGCTCGTGGTCGCTGCCCTGTTCATCGTGGTCAACCTGCTGACCGACCTCGTGTACGGCGCGCTTGACCCGC
>MGOE01000038.1:4821-5099 GCA_001797035.1 Chloroflexi bacterium RBG_16_72_14 | reverse complement strand
GGCTCCGGCCGTGTCCCGGCCCGCTCCCTCCAGGCTGCGGCGGCTCGTCCGTGGCGTGGGCGGCTGGGAGGCCGCCGCGGGCGTGGTGATCGTGACCACGCTGGTCCTGGTGGCCGTGCTCGCCCCGTGGATCGCGCCCCACGACCCCGAGGCGATCAGCTCCGACCGGATCCTCGCGGCCCCGGACCTGCAGCACCCGTTCGGCTCGGACTCGCTGGGCCGCGACGTCCTGTCGCGCGTCATCCACGCGTTCCGGGTGTCGCTGCTGGTCGCGATCG
>MGOE01000038.1:2953-4815 GCA_001797035.1 Chloroflexi bacterium RBG_16_72_14 | reverse complement strand
TCGTCGTCGCGTTCGCCATCGGGGCACCCATCGGCCTCCTGGCCGGCTTCCGCGGCGGCTGGGTCGACGGGCTCCTGATGCGGCCGCTGGACCTCCTGCTCGCGCTGCCCGCGCTGCTGCTCGCGGTCGCGATGATCGCGATCGTCGGCCCCGGCGCCCTGATCGCGCTGCTGGCGATCTCGATCATCTACCTGCCGATCATCGCCCGGGTGATCCGCAGCTCGGTGCTCGTCGTCCGCGAGCAGCCGTACGTGGACGGGGCGCGCGCCCGGGGCGCGTCCGAGCTGTCCGTGGCCGTCCGGCATGTCCTGCCCAACTCGCTCGGCCCCGCCCTCGTCCAGGCCACCGTGCTGATGGGCTTCGCGATCCAGATCGAGGCCGCCCTCTCGTTCCTCGGGCTGGGTGCCCAGCCGCCCACGCCTTCGCTGGGGATCATGCTCAGCGACGGACGGGACGTGATCACGCTCGCGCCCTGGGTGGAGATCTTCCCGGGGCTCGCGCTCGCGGTGGTGGTGCTGGGGTTCAACCTCGTCGGCGACGGCCTCAGGCGACGCCTCGACCCCCGCGGGATGGCCCGATGAGCGGCTCGGCGCCGGCCACGGCGCGGGTCCGCGGCGAGGCGGCCGAGGGGCCGGTGCTCGAGCTCCGCCACGTCTCGGTGGACTTCGTGGGCGAGGACGACGCTGTGTCCGCCGTGTGCGACGTCTCGCTGACCGTCAACCAGGGCGAGATCTTCGGCCTGGTGGGGGAGTCGGGCTGTGGCAAGTCCACGCTCGCGCTCGCGATCATGGGCCTGCTCCCGAGCAAGGCGCGCGTGCAGGGCCAGGTCGCGTTCGAGGGCCAGCAGCTGATCGGCCTCGGCGAGCAGGCGCTCCGCGCGCTGCGCGGTGACCGGATCAGCATGGTGTTCCAGGACCCGATGACCTCGCTCGACCCGACCTTCGGCGTCGGCGAGCAGGTGGCCGAGACGATCCGGGCCCACCGCGACGGGTCGCGCGACGAGGCCCGCGCCCGCGCCCTCCAGCTGCTGAGCGAGGTCGGCATCCCGGCGTCCGAGCACCGGTACGCGGAGCCGCCCCACCGGTTCTCGGGCGGGATGCGGCAGCGTGTGGTCGTCGCGACCGCGCTCGCCAACGACCCGGTGCTGCTGCTCGCGGACGAGCCGACGACCGCGCTCGACGTGACGATCCAGGCGCAGATCCTGGACCTGATCCGATCGCTCCGCGAGCGGCACCGCACGACCGTGGTCCTGATCACCCACGACCTGGGCGTGATCGCGCAGGTGTGTGACCGCGTCGGCGTGATGTATGCCGGGCAGCTGGTCGAGACGGCGCCCGTCGCCGAGCTGTTCGCGGCGCCACGCCATCCCTACACCCGGGCCCTCATTGCCGCGCTGCCCACGAGCGACCAGGAGCGGGGTTCGTTGCGCGTGATCGAGGGCCAGGTGCCGGACCTCACCGCGCCGCCTCCTGGCTGCCGGTTCTCGCCGCGCTGCCCCGTGCGCCGGGCCGAGTGCGACCGGGTGCCGCCGCTCGCCCGGGCGGCCGAAGGGCACGCCATCGCCTGCTGGGCCGATCCCGCCACCCGCGCGGCGGCCGGGCCTGCCGACGAGGCTGCCGGATGAGCGCGCCGCTGCTCCAGGTCCGCAGCCTCGTCAAGCACTTCCCGGTTCGCGGGGCGCTCCTCGGGTCGTCGGCCGTCGTGCACGCGTTGGACGGCGTGGACCTCGACGTCAACCCCGGCGAGCTGATCGCCGTGGTCGGGGAATCGGGCTCGGGCAAGACGACGCTCGCGCGCTGCATCCTCGGGCTGGCACGGCCGACGAGCGGGGAGATCCGGTTCCACGGCTCGGACGTCACGCA
>MGOE01000038.1:0-2927 GCA_001797035.1 Chloroflexi bacterium RBG_16_72_14 | reverse complement strand
CGGCGGCGCGTCCAGCCGATCTTCCAGGACCCATACGCCTCGCTCGACCCCCGGTGGCCGATCTCGCGCACGATCCGCGAGCCGCTCGACGCGTTCGGGATCGGGACCCCGGCGGAGCGGGCCAGGCGCGTCACTGCGCTGCTGGAGCGCGTCGGGCTGCCCGGCCGATTCGCGGACCGGCGGCCCCACGAGCTGTCCGGCGGCCAGCGCCAGCGGGTGGGCATCGCGGCTGCCCTCGCCCTCGACCCCGAGCTGATCGTCGCGGACGAGCCCGTGTCGGCCCTCGACGTCTCGGTCCAGGCGCAGATCCTCAACCTGCTCGCGGAGCTGCAACGGGACCTCGGGCTGGCGATGCTGCTGATCACCCATAACCTCGCGGTGGTCGAGCACGTGTGCGACCGGGCGGCGGTCCTGTACCTCGGCCAGTTGGCCGAGGAGGGCCCCATCGAGCAGCTGTTCGGCGACCCCGAGCACCCGTACACGCGGACGCTGATGGCCGCGATCCCGTACCCGGACCCGACCCGCCGCCTCGCGAGCGCCGGGATCCGGGGCGAGATCCCCAGTCCCATCCACCCACCGGCCGGGTGCCGGTTCCACCCGCGCTGCCCGGTCGCCATCGACCGCTGCCGGGTGGAGCACCCCGAGCTGACCACCTTCGGGCCGTCGCACCGGGCGGCCTGTCACGTCGCACGCCTGCGGGCGGATGGCCCCGACCCGTCGACCCCGGTCGTGGCGGGCACCACCGCATACCCCGACCACTGACCCAGGCGAGAAGGAGGAGCCATGCCAATCGTCAACGCGAACGGGATCGAGATCAACTATCGCCTGGAGGGCGACGGCCCCGAGACCATCGTGCTGGTCAACGGGCTCGCGGACGACCTCGAGACCTGGGCCTACCAGACCGAGGACTTCCTGGCCGCCGGCTACCGCGTGCTCGCCTTCGACAACCGGGGCGTCGGCTCGTCGAGCAAGCCCGACGGGCCGTACACGACGGGGCTGTTTGCCCGGGACACGAAGGCCCTGGTCGACGCCCTGGGCCTGCGTGGCTTCCACCTGCTGGGGACCAGCATGGGCGGCATGATCGCCCAGGAGTACGCGATCGCGAACCCGGGCGACCTGCGGAGCCTCGTCCTGAGCTCCACCTACGCCGCCCCCGGGCCGTTCTGCGGGCGGATGTTCGCCCTGTGGGCGGACCTCGCGCCGGCGCTCGGCGTCCCGCTCGTCATGCGCGACGTGACGCTGTGGGCGTTCACCCTGCCGTTCTTCGAGCAACGCGAGGACGAGCTGCGGGAGTTCGAGGCCGCGATGGCCGAGGGCACGCAGCCCCTGGAGGCGTACCTCGCCCAGCTCAGCTCGATCCGCACCCACGACACCACGTCGCGGCTTGACCGGATCACCGCACCGACCCTCGTCATCGCCGGCGAGGAGGACATCCTCATTCCCGTGGCGCTGTCGCGCCGCCTGCACCAGGGGATCGCCAGGTCCGAGTGGGCCACGACCCCGGGCGGACACGCCTCGATCTGGGAGCACCCCAGGCCGTTCAACGAGGCCGTGCTTGCGTTCCTCGCCCGCCACCGCTGACCAATCACGAATTCGGAGGAGGAAACCCATGAGCGATCACCAGGCCACCGAGATCCTGCAGGCCGAGGCGCTGGCCCGCCGGTTCCTCGACGGGCAGCTCACCCGGCGGGAGCTGCTTCGCCGGGCTGGCGCGTTCAGCGTGGTCGCCGTCGCGCTGTCGAGCCTGGGCGCGGTCGTCGCCGCCTGCGGCGGCTCCTCGGGAACGCCGGCACCGGCGTCCGGCGGTCCCGCCGCGTCCGATGAGCCGAAGTCGGGGGGCACCCTGCTCGCGGCTCTCACGGGCGAGCCCGACACGCTGGACCCCGCGACGTCGGCGATCTACACGGCGACCCAGGTGTTCTCGCACATCTTCAGCACCCTCGTCGGGATCGACGAGAACAACGAGTTCTACGGGGTCCTCGCCACCAAGTGGGACCAGCCCGATCCCCTGACGTGGGTGTTCGACCTCGTCGACAACGCGACCTTCCACAACGGCGAGAAGTTCACGGCCGAGGACGTCAAGTACACCTTCGACCGGATGCTGGATCCGGCGACCGGGGCCACGTCCGCGGCCTCGTTCGAGGCCATCGACTCGGTGGAGGTCGTCAGCCCGACGCAGGTCAAGTTCAACCTCAAGTACACGTTCGGGCCGCTGTTCATCAACCTGGTCGGCGAGAGCTGGATCCAGAACAAGAAGGCGATCGACGCGGGCGACCCCGCCCGCAACCCGATCGGGACCGGACCCTTCCAGTTCGTCGAGTGGGTCAGGGCGACCACGTGACGCTCAAGAAGTTCGACGGCTACTTCCACGCGGGCCGGCCGTACCTCGACGGGATCGAGTTCAAGTTCCGGAACGTCGACCAGAGCCGCGTCGAGGCGCTCCGCTCGGGCGACCTGGACTGGGCCGACGCGATCCCGCTGCAGCAGCTCAAGACCCTGTCGGCCGATGCGGCGTTCACGTACGTGACCTCGCCCATCGCCGGCATCCCGGACTTCCTGTCGCTCAACTGCGCCAAGCCTCCGTTCGACAACGTGGCGCTCCGCCAGGCCATCGCCTGGGCGGTCGACCGCGCACAGATCCGCGACATCGCGTACTTCGGCGCGGGCGAGGTCGGGTCGGCCGAGGTCCCCAGCGGCTCCATCTGGTTCAGCGCCAACGACCCCTACGCGGGCGGCCCGGACCTCGAGAAGGCCAAGGCGAAGCTCGTCGAGGCCGGGATCACGACGCCGTTCACGATCAAGTACCTGGGCCTGCCGCAGTACCCGGAGCTGCTCAAGACGGGCGAGGTCGTGCGCGACAAGATCAAGTACCTGGGCCTGCCGCAGTACCCGGAGCTGCTCAAGACGGGCGAGGTCGTGCGCGACAA
>MGOE01000037.1:26496-32519 GCA_001797035.1 Chloroflexi bacterium RBG_16_72_14 | reverse complement strand
CGAGTCCTTCGCCGAGCCCCGATCCATCGTCGAGCCCCGATCCGTCACCCAGCTCGGATCCGAGCCCCTCGCCCAGCCCGGACCCGTCGCCCAGCCCGGACCCGAGCCCCTCGCCCAGCCCGGACCCGTCGCCGGCCGTCGAGCCCTCACCCAGCCCGAGCCCCGATCCTTCGCCGGCCGTCGAGCCCTCGCCCAGCGCGACGCCCTCGGCCGCGCCGAGCGCCGATCCCGCGCCCAGCGCGACGCCCTCGGCCGCGCCGAGCCAGGATCCCTCGCCCAGCGCGACGCCCTCGGCCGAGCCGAGCCAGGATCCATCGCCCAGCGCCCAGCCGTCCGACGACCCCGACCCTTCCCCCGACGGCAACGCGGGCCCGTCGGCAGCCCCGAGCGAGGCGCCCGGCGAGACCCCCAGTGAGACGCCGAGTGAGACCCCGAGCGACGCCCTGGTGGGCGAGACGCCCGACGAGTCGCGGGATCCCGAGCCGGACACGGCCGCGGTGGTCCCGTCCGCCGGCGGCGGCGGTGGGACGGGCGGCCTCGTCATCGACGGCGTCCGCGCCCCGACCCAGGACCGGCCCTCGGACGGGCTGTCGGGCGCCGTGGATGCGATCGTCGGCTTCGCCGTCGACGGCGCGTCCCGCGTGCTCCGGCCCGAGGCCGCGGCGGCCGTCGCGACCACCTTCGGCTTCCCGCTGGCACTGGCCCTCCTCGTGCTGCTGTTCCTGCTCGTGCAGTCGCGCCTGGACGATCGCGATCCCAAGCTCCGGTCGGCACCTCGGACCATGGCGGACACGCTGGTCGCCTTCGAGGACGACGTCCGATGACAGCGGACCGGACGCACACCGACTATGCGGCCCTCGGTGACCGGCTGCGGTACCTCCTGGGGCTGCGGTTCGCCCTCGCCGCCATCACGGTCGGGTTCGGGCTGGCCAGCCCGACCACGCTGGGCATGCCGCTCGAGACCCTCGGCGGGATGACGATCGGCTACCTCGTTCTTTCGGTGGCCCTGCAGTGGCTGGGTCACCGCGCCCCGGCGGCGTCATTCGCCGTGCTCACGGTCACCCTCCTGGTCGATGGGCTGTTCCTGGCCGCCGCGATGTACGGCACGGGTGGGACCCAGAGCCCGATGCGGTTCCTGATCTACCTGCACCTCGTCGCGGTGTCGCTGCTGGCGTCCTATCGGACCGGCCTCAAGATCGCGCTCTGGCACTCGCTGCTGCTGTTCGTCGTCCTGTACGCTCAGGGCGCGGCGCTGCTGCCGCCCGTGGACGTCCTGCCCGGCGGCTCGATCGGGCTCGACGGCGTCCCGGCCCTCAACGTGACCGCGTTCTGGCTGTTCGCGCTCGCCACGTCGCTGTTCTCGGCCATGAACGAGCGGGAGCTCCGCCAACGGCGCGCCGACCTCGAGACGCTCGTCCGCGTCAGCGTACGGCTGGACGACGAGGGCGACCCGGTCCACCAGGCGCGGCTCGTGCTGGGCACGCTCGTCGGTCGCTACAGGTTCCCCCGCGGCGTGGTCCTGGGTGCCGCCGAGGACCAGCTGCTGGTGCTCGGCACGCACGGCATCGACGGCCGTCCGGACGGCGAGCTGCTGGCGGTGGATCCCGTCATCGTCCGCGCATGGGCCGCCCGCGCGCCACTGGCACTGCGCCGGATCCGCGCCGACCGCGAGCCCGTGCTCGCGGGCCTCATGCCCGACGCTCGCCACGTCATCGTCGCGCCGATGGTTGCCGATGGGCGCCCGGTCGGGGCCGTGGTCCTCGAGCACCGCGGCGGTGCCATCACCGGCATCGAGCGGCGCGTCATGGGCGTCGTCGCGCAGCTCGCGTCCATCGCCGCCCTCAACCTCCGGAACGCGGTCCTGCTCAACCGGGTCCGGGATCTCGCCGAGCGCGACTCGCTCACCGGTGCCGCCAACCGGCGCTCCTTCCAGGCCACCCTCGAGCGCGTCCTGGAGAACGCCGGCGAGCGCGCCTCGCGGATCTCCGCGGTCCTGTTCATCGACCTCGACGACTTCAAGATCGTCAACGACACGCTGGGCCACGCTGCGGGCGACGAGCTGCTGGTCGCGGTCACGCACCGGATCTCGACCCTGGTCCGCGACGGCGACCTCGTCGCCCGGCTCGGCGGTGACGAGTTCGCGATCCTGACCCAGGACCTGCCCGACCTGCGCCGGTCGCGGGCGATGGCCGAGCGGCTGATCCGCGAGCTGCGGTCGCCGTACCAGGTCGCGGGGCGCATCGTCTCGATCTCGGTGAGCATCGGCATCGCGGGCGCCCACGACGCGATCGACGGCGCCGCCGACATGGTCCGCAACGCGGACGTGGCGATGTACATGGCCAAGGCGGGTGGCAAGGCCGGGTTCGCGATCTTCGATCCCGGCATGCACCAGGCCATCCGCGAGCGCCACGAGCTGGCGATGGAGCTCAAGCAGGCGGTCGACCTCGACCAGCTGGTCCTCCGCTACCAGCCAATCATCGAGCTCGGTACCGGCCGCCTCGCCGGCGTCGAGGCGCTGGTGCGGTGGCGCCATCCCGAGAAGGGCCTGATCGCCCCCGGCCAGTTCATCGAGATCGCCGAGGAGCACGGGTCGATCCTGCCGATCGGCCGCTGGGTGCTCCGCGAGGCGTGCCGCCAGACCGCGGCCTGGCGCGCGGCCGGGGCCACCCCCGAGGACATGTTCGTGGGCGTCAACGTGTCCGCCCGCGAGGTCCAGGAAGCCGGCTTCGTGGACGGCGTCCGCGAGGCGCTGTCCGAGTTCGGCGTGGCCGCGTCGCTCCTCGTGATCGAGATCACCGAGACCGCCCTGCTCCGCGCGACGCCCACCACGATCGAGACCCTGCGGGGCCTGCGCGACCTCGGCGCCCGGGTCGTCATCGACGACTTCGGCACCGGCTACTTCTCCCTGAGCCACCTGCGGCAGTTCCCGGTCGACGCCCTCAAGATCGCGGGCGAGTTCACCCAGGAGGGGGAGTCGGAGACGGCGACGCGCTCGTCCGCGCTGGCCGCGGCGATCGTGGCCATGGCCCGCTCGCTCGGCATCGAGACCGTCGCCGAGGGGATCGAGACGTCGGCCCAGGCCGACCGGATGCGGTCGCTGCAGTGCACCTACGGACAGGGCTACTTCTTCGCCCAGCCGCTGCTGCCCGAGGAGCTGCCCGAGGTCGCGACGGCGTGCGAGGCCGCGATGACCGCAACGGCCGAGGCAAAGGCGATGGCGGAGGCCGCGGCCGGGGCTCGACGGGCGCGCCGGACCCGCCGGGCCGCCCGCGCCGCCGTCGCCACGGAGCTCAGCCCCGCCTGATCGGGGCCCGCCCGCGCGCCCGCAGGCGTCCGGTACTTTCGAGCCCTAGCCGATCGTGCGCCCGGCCGGGACAGTTGGTGCCAGCATGCACCTCCCGGCGACGCACCAGGACCTGCAGGCAGGCGTCCCGTCCCGTCACACCGTGACCCCGAGGCGGATCCTGCTCGCCTATGTCGTGGCCGCCGCGGCCTGGATCGCCTTCAGCGATCGCGCGGTGGCCGCCCTGTTCCCCACGTCCGCCGACCTCGCCGCCGCCCAGACGCTCAAGGGCCTGGGCTTCATCGCCGCCACGGGGCTGCTCCTCGGCCTCCTCCTGCGGCGGTACGAGGAGGACCGCGCCCGGCAGACGGCCGTGCTCGCGGAGCGCGAGCGCACGTTCCGCCTGCTGGCCGAGCACGCGCGCGATGTCGTGTTCCGGTACCGGGTCGCCCCGGACCCGGCCGTCCAGTACGTGAGCCCGTCGATCGAGACGGTCCTGGGGTACTCGCCCGCGCAGTTCTACCGGCAGCCGGGCCTGCTCGGCAGTCTCGTCCACCCAGGGGACACGCCTGCGTTCCCGGTGAACCCGGACGACGTCCCCCCGAGTGATCTGGCCGTCGTCCGGATCCGCGCCGCCGACGGCCGTTGGGTGCCGTTCGAGGTCCACCTCAGCGGGCAGCCACCTGGCCCCGCTGGGGAGGTGATCATCGAAGGCGTCGCCCGTGACATCACCGAGCGCGTGCGACAGGAGGCCGAGGTCCGCCGGCTGAACCGGGTCCTGCGCACCCTGAGCGCGGTCAACCGGGCGCTGATCCGCGCCGACACCGAGGCCGCGCTGCTGGACACCATCTGCACCACGATCGCGGAAGACGGCGGGTTCCGGTTCGCATGGGTCGGCTACGTCGAGGCCGACGGGCGGACCGTGCGGCCCGTGGCCCACGCGGGTCACGAGGCCGGGTACCTGTCCGCCGTGCAGTTCAACGCCGTGGACGCCGCGCACGGCCGAGGTCCGGTCCGCACTGCGATCCGCGATAGCCGCCCCATCGCCAGCCAGGACATCGGTCACGACCAGCTCATGGCGCCGTGGCGCGACGAGGCGCTCCAGCGTGGCTACGCCTCGATGGTGGCGCTGCCGCTCGCGGGACGATCCGGCGTGTTCGGCGCGCTCGCGATCTACGGCGGCGAGCCGGCCGCGTTCGGACCGGACGAGACCAAGCTGCTCGAGGAGCTCGCCGCCGATCTCGCCTACGGGATCGAGGTGCTGCGGGCACGCGCCGCGCACGCCGCCGGCGAGGCGGAGCGGCTGCGCCTGGCGGCGGCCGTCGCCCAGTCGGGCGAATCGGTGGTGATCACCGACCCGCAGGCGCGGATCGAATACGTCAACCCGGCCTTCGAGCGGCTGACCGGGTACGGTCGTGACGAGGTCACCGGGCGCAACCCCAGGGTCCTCAAGAGCGGCGTCCAGCCGCCCTCGTTCTACGCCGCGATGTGGCAGGCGCTGGCCGCGGGGCGGACGTGGGTCGGCGACCTGGTCAACCGGCGGAAGGACGGCTCGCTGTTCACCGAGGAGGCCGTGATCTCGCCGATCCGCAACGGCGACGGCGAGCTGGCGGGCTACGTCGCCGTCAAGCGCGACGTCACCCACCTTCGGGCGGTGGAGGAGCGCGACCGCACGCGCGCCCGTGAGCGGGCGCTGATCGCCGAGGCGATCGGCGCGCTGCGGGCGGAGCACGGCCCCGAGGACACCGCCGAGGCGATCTGCCAGCAGCTCGTCCGCCTGCCCGAGGCCGCCGGCGCCTGGCTGTTCGTGTTCGACCCCGGCGGATCCGCGGTCCCCCTCGCCGGGGCCGCCCGTGACGGCACGCCGACCACCCGTATGCCCGTGCCGCCGGCCCGGACGGCGCAGCTCCGGGCCCGTGCCCAGGAGGGCCCGTGGGTCGAGCGCTGGGTGCCCAGGCGCGGCCACCCGTACACGGACGAGCTCCGGCGGCGGGGCGTCCGGGCCGTCGCCTACGCTCCGTTCGGGCTGGATGACGAGGTGGCCGGGCTGCTGATCCTTGCGGGCTCCGCGCAGACCGATGCCGCAGGCCTCACGGAGCGCCTGCCGGCGCTGGTCGAGTTCGCCGGCATCGGCGGTGCCGTTCTCGGCCCCTCCCTGCTCCAGCGCACGCGGTTCGCGCAGGCGCGCAACCGGATCCGGACGATGCTCGAGGAATCGGCGTTCGTGCCGGTGTTCCAGCCGATCGTGAACCTGGCGACGGGCGAGGTCGAGGGCTACGAGGCGCTGACCCGGTTCGCCGACGGGACCCCGCCCGACGTCGAGTTCGCGGAGGCGATGCGGGTGGGCCTCGCGATCGAGATCGAGAGCGCGACGCTGCGCGCGGCGGTGGCCGCCGCGGCGCCGCTGCCGGAGAGCGCGTTCCTCAACGCGAACGTGTCACCGGCGATGGTCACGGCACGTGAGCCGCTGGCCTCGATCGTCGCTGGTTCCAGTCGTCCGGTCGTGCTCGAGCTGACCGAGCACGAGGCGATCACCGACTACGCCGCGTTCCGCGAGGCCGTCGCGGCCCTGGGACTCGACGTCCGGCTCGCGGTGGACGACGCCGGCGCCGGGTTCGCCAGCCTGCGCCACGTGCTGGAGCTCCGGCCCGACATCGTCAAGATCGACCGGTCGCTGGTAGGTGGCCTCGAGGCCGACCCGGCCCGCCAGGCCCTCGTGTCCGGCTTCCGCCACCTCGCC
>MGOE01000037.1:20192-26482 GCA_001797035.1 Chloroflexi bacterium RBG_16_72_14 | reverse complement strand
TCGCCTGCCAGCTGATCGCCGAGGGGATCGAGACCGAGGCGGAGCTGGCCGCGCTCCGGGAGCTCGGGATCACGCACGGCCAGGGGTTCCTGCTCGGCCGCCCCGCTCCCGTCAGCGAGCTGGTCCCGGCGACCGCCTGACCGTGGCGCTCGCCCGGCGGCAAGGTCGTTCGGCGGGTCGCTTCACTCGGCGTCGCGCCGGTTCGTGTCCGCGAGCCGCTTGCGGCTCTCCTCCCGGACCCGGGTGATCTTCGAGGCGGCGCCCATGCCGTTGACCTGCGGCCCGGGGACGTGGTTGCGCGGCGTCAGGCCGCGGGCCCGCGCCTCCTCGCGCGCCGCCTCGCGCGCGCCCATGCGCTCGCCGATGGTGCGCTCGTATCCCTGGTCCGACGGGAGGTAGTAGCGCTGCGCCGCGAGCTCGTCGGGCAGGTACTGCTGGGCGACATCGTGGCCGTCGAAGTCGTGGGGGTACTGATAGCCGACGCCGATCCCGTGGTGCTTCATCCGGCGGTCCGCGGCGTTGCGCAGGTGGAGCGGCACGGGGAGCGAGCCGTGCTCCACGACGTCGGCGACGGCCGCCCAGTAGGCAGCCCCGGCCCGGTTCGACTTGGGGGCCGTGGCGATGTAGGCCGCCGCCTGGGCGAGCGCGTACTGCGCTTCCGGCAGCCCGACGTGGTCCAGTGCCGCGGCGGCCGAGACCGCGACCTGGAGCGCCCGCGGATCGGCGTTGCCGACGTCCTCCGACGCGCTGATGATCAGCCGCCGCGCGATGAACCGCGGGTCCTCGCCGGCGGCGACCATCGCGGCCAGCCAGTAGAGGGCGGCGTCGGGGTCGTTGCCGCGGAGGCTCTTGATGAACGCGGACACCGTGTCGTAGTGGCCGTCGCCGGCGCGGTCGTAGGCGAGCACGCGCTGCTGGGCCGCCGATTCGACGTCCGACAGGGTGGGGGAGACGGCACCGCCGTCAGGCGAGCGGTGGCCTTCGTCCTCGGCCAGCGCGACGGCCCCCTCGAGCACGTTGAGGGCCTGGCGCGCGTCGCCGCCCGAGAGGTCCACCAGGTGCTCGAAGGCGTCCTGGTCGAGCGCGACGCCGCCACGCGGCCCGTACGGGCCGGCGAGGCCCCGCTCGGCGTCGTCGAGCGCCCGCCGCACGATCACGGCCACGTCCTCGTCGGTCAGCGGCTCGAGCCGCCACACCCGCATCCGCGACAGCAGGGCCGAGTTCACCTCGAAGTACGGATTCTCGGTGCTGGCCCCGATGAGCGTGACCGTGCCGTCCTCGACGTGGGGCAGGAGCGCGTCCTGCTGGGCCTTGTTGAAGCGGTGGATCTCGTCCAGGAACAGGACGCTGCGCCGGCCTTCGAGGGTCAGCAGCTCCTGCGCCGCGGCGACGATCGAGCGGACGTCGGCCACGCCGGCCATGACCGCGGAGATCGTCCGGAACTCGGCGCCCACGGCGTCCGCGAGCAGCCGGGCAAGGGACGTCTTGCCGGTCCCCGGCGGGCCCCACAGCAGGAGCGAGGCGAGATGGCCCCGGGCGACCGAGCGGCGGAGCGGGCCGCGCTCCCCGACGAGGTGCGCCTGCCCGACGAACTCCTCGAGGGTCCGGGGGCGCATGCGCGCGGCCAGCGGCTGCCGCTCGGGCGGCGGCCGGAACAGGGGTTCGGGGCGGGCGCCTGGAGCGGTGCGCCGGGCGGGCATGCGCCGATGGTAGCCCGGCCGGCGTCAGGCGATTGTGACGACCCCGGCGACGTCGATCAGGATCCAGAGCCCGAGCAGGATCGCGAACAGGATCAGCGCGATGCGGATGATCTCCTTCACGTCCCGGGCGACGTAGGCGTACTGCTCCCGGGCCTGGGTCGCAAGCGAGCCGCCGGGGGTGATGTCCCGCCCGGCAAACCCCCGCTCGCGGGTCCGGCGGCGCGCCTCCTCCGCCGCGCGCTCCTCGGCGAGGAGCTGGGCCTCGAGCTCGGCGGCGCGCGCGGCCTCGGCGGCGGTCAGGCCCGAGGCACGCGGCGCGGCGGGCGCGGCCGCCTGGCCGGCGGCGGGGCGCCGCTCGGTCGGCCGGCGATGGCCGGGGCGGGAGCTGCCGCGAACGCGCTTCGCCATGTCGGGGTCAGGGCCTCCTGGGTGGGCTCGCCGCATGCGCGGCGCCGTCGGCGGCAGAGGATACACCGGCCGGGCCGGACGGCGGCCGGGACGGCGCCGGTGAGTGGCGGGACACCGGTGAGTGGCGGGAGGGGACCGGCTGCTAGACTCGGACGGCCCCGCCCGGAGGACCATGTGGACGATCTCAACGCGCTCGTGAACCCGTCGATCGGCGCCCTCGTGGTGGCGCTCGCGGCCGCGTGCGCGCTGCTGCTCGTCCTGGTCCTGCTCCTCGTCCGTCGCACGTCGCGGCTGGACCGGCGGCTGCGGGGCGTGACGCGGGGCGCCGAGGGCAGGAGCCTGGAGGCGATCCTCGACGCGCACCTGGACAAGGTGTACGCGGTCGCCCGGGACCTCGACGACCTCGCCGCGAGGGCCGCGGTCCTCGAGGCGAACCAGCGGCGCGCCCTCCAGCGGATCGGGCTCGTGCGCTACAACCCGTTCGAGGACACCGGCGGCAACCAGAGCTTCGCCCTCGCGGTCGTGGATGCGCGCGGGGACGGCTTCGTGGTCAGCAGCCTGCATGCGCGAGCCGGCACGCGCGTCTACGGCAAGGCGATCGCCGGCGGTCGGTCCGAGTCCGCGCTCTCGGCCGAGGAGGCCGAGGCGCTGCGCCTCGCGCTCGCGTCCGGCACGGACGCCACGCGCTCCGGCTGATCGCGGCGCCCCGGCCGTGACACCCGAGCTGGCACGGACGCCGCGCATCGTGGCCCCATGCCCCCTCTTCCCCGGCCCCGCGTCTCCGATCCGACCACCCGCCCCCCCGAGCCCGGTCGCCGTCGCGTGAAGCGCTGCGGCCCTCGCGCCGACCCGCCGCCGCTGGTCCAGATCCCGGTCTGGGGTCACGCGGAGCCGCCGGCCCCGGCCGCGGGCCTGGAACCCACCGGCATCGAGGCCCTGCTCGACGGGCTGAACCCCGAGCAGCGGCGCGCGGTCACCCACGGCGAGGGTCCGCTGCTCGTCGTGGCCGGTGCCGGCACCGGCAAGACGCAGGTGATCACCCGCCGAGTCGCCTGGCTGATCGCGACCCGCCGCGCGAAGCCGTCCGAGATCCTCGCCCTGACGTTCACGGACCAGGCCGCGGACGAGATGCAGGCCCGGGTGGACCAGCTTGTGCCGTACGGCTACACGGACACCGCGATCTCCACGTTCCACGCCTTCGGCGACCGGCTGATCCGCGAGTTCGCGCTGGAGCTTGGGCTGCCCACCGACGTGCGCGTCCTGTCGCGCCCCGAGACCGTGGTGTTCCTTCGGGAGCACCTGTTCGAGTTCGAGCTGGACCAGTACCGGCCCCTCGGGGACCCGACGCGGTTCCTCGATGCCCTCGCCACGCTGTTCTCCCGCGCCAAGGACGAGGACGTCTCGCCGGAGGCCTTCCTCGCCCATGCGGACCGCCTGGCCGATGCGGCCGCGGCGGCACAGGCCGGCGTGGATGCCGCGGGCGAGGCGGCGACCGATTCGGACCGCGACGCGGCCGCGGCGCTCGAGGAGGATGCGAGGCGCCAGCAGGAGCTGGCCCGGGCCTACTCCCGCTACCAGGCGCTCCTCGCAGGGAGCGGGGCGATCGACTTCGGCGACCAGGTCTCGCTGGCGCTGCGCCTGCTCCGGGAATCGCCGGCGGCGCGCGAGGTGGTCCAGCAGCGGTTCCGGTACCTGCTCGTGGACGAGTTCCAGGACACCAACCGGGCACAGGCGGAGCTCGTCGCGCTGGTGGCCCAGCCGCACCGCAACGTGACGGTCGTGGGGGACGACGACCAGTCGATCTACAAGTTCCGCGGCGCGGCGATCAGCAACATCCTCGAGTTCCGCGAGCGATATCGCCACGCCCGGGTGGTCGTGCTCCGGCGCAACTACCGGTCGCGTGGCCCGATCCTCGACGCCGCCTACCGCCTCGTCCGCCACAACGACCCGGATCGCCTCGAGGTGCGGGCCGGGATCGTCAAGCGGCTGGTCCCGGTGCGGGGCAGCGACGGCGCTCCCGCCGTCCGCCACGAGGCGTTCGCGACCGGCGCGGACGAGGCGGACTGGATCGCGGCGGACATCGGACGGCGCGTGCGCGAGGGAGCGCAACCGCGGCAGATGGCGATCCTCGTGCGCTCGAACGCGGCGGCGGATCCGGTCCTGCGCTCGCTCAATCTCGAGGGGATCCCGTGGCGGTTCTCCGGCACGTCCGGCCTGTACGCCCGCCCGGAGGTCAGGCTGCTGCTCGCCTTCCTGCGCTCGATCGCGGATCTCGGGTCGTCCGTGGACGTCTACGCGCTCGCCGCGTCGGAGCTGTACGGGCTGGGCGGCGAGGACCTGGTGGCGATCGTGAACATGGCCCGGCGGCGCAATCGCTCGGTCTGGGAGGTGCTCGACGAGCTGGGTCGCCAGCCGGGGATCCTTCGACTCTCCCCGGAGAGCCGGGCGAGCGCGTCGACGCTGGTCGAGGACCTGCGGCGGTACGTCGCCCTGGCCCACGAGCGTCCGGCCGGCGAGGTGCTGTACGCGTTCCTGCGCGGCACCGGGTGGCTCAAGCGCCTGGCTGCGGCGGACTCCGTCGCGGCCGAGGAGGCGCTGTCCAACATCGCCCGCTTCTTCGACATCGTCCGGGCGCAGTCGGCGCTGCTCACCGATGACCGGGCGGTATTCGTCGCCCGCCACCTGCAGACGCTGATCCAGGCCGGCGATGACCCGCCGACCGCGGACATCGACCCGGACGCGGAGGCCGTGGCGGTGATGACCGTCCACAAGGCGAAGGGCCTCGAGTTCCCGGTGGTGTACCTGCCGGGGCTGGTGACCGGGCGGTTCCCCGCGATCGGCCGGCGGGAACCCCTCGGGCTGCCACTCGAGCTCGTGAGGGAGACCCTGCCCGAGGGCGACTACCAGCTCCAGGAGGAGCGACGGCTGTTCTACGTGGGCATGACCCGGGCCCGCGACGAGCTGGTGCTCTCGCACGCGGCGGATTACGGCGGCCAGCGTGCCCGGCGCGTGTCGCCGTTCGTGCTCGAGGCGCTGGACCTGCCGGTCGCGGCCGGGACGGCCGGCGCGGGGGCGAAGCCGGCCTCGCCGCTGGAGCGGCTCGCGGGCCTCGAGCGGACGGAGCCGTCGCCAGTCGAGCTCCGGGAGCCGGGCGACCAACCGCTGATGCTCTCGTTCTACGCCATCGACGACTACCTGACCTGCCCGCTCAAGTACAAGTACGCCCACCTGCTGCGGGTGCCACTGGCGCCCCACCACTCGATCATCTACGGCTCCGCGCTCCATGCCGCCGTCTCCGAGTTCCACAAGCGTCATGCGCGTGGCGACGTGATGACCGAGGACGAGCTCTACGCGTCGTTCGTCGACGCCTGGACCAACGACGGGTTCCTGTCGCGCGAGCACGAGGAGGCGCGGCTGGCCGCCGGCCGGGCGGCGCTGCAGCGGTTCCGGGACGAGCAGCTGGCCCCCGGCGCGGTGGTGCCGGCCTACGTGGAGCGGGAGTTCAGCTTCCTGCTCGACGGCGACCGGGTCCGGGGCCGGTTCGACCGCGTGGACATCATTCCCCGCGAGCCGGGGACCCCGGCGCCGACGTCCGCGGACGGCGACTTCGCCCCCGGCGCGGACGTGGTGGAGCCCACCCTCGACCTGTCGCCCGAGCGGGTCACGATCACGGACTACAAGTCCTCGGACGTCCGCGACCCCGCGAGGGCACGCCAGCGGGCGAAGGAGTCGCTCCAGCTCTCGATCTACGCGATGGGCTACGAGGCGATGACCGGCCGGCTGCCCGACGCGGTGGCGCTCCACTTCCTGGAGTCGGGCCTCGTCGGCACGGCGACCGTGGACCGTCGGCGCATGGAGAAGGCCCGCGAGTCGATCCGGACGGCCGCTGCAGGCATCCGGGCGCGGGAGTTCGGGCCCAGGCCGGACTACCTCTCGTGCAGCTATTGCGCGTTCCGGGAGATCTGCCCGGCCAGCGCGGTCCGCTAGCGATGGGCGGTCTGGCGGCACCTGACCGGGCCGCGATCGCCGCCGTGGTGGCGGGCGCGGCGCGTGGGGCGGTGATCGGGGCCGACAACATCGAGGCGCTGCGTGCCCTGCCGGACGGGGTCGTGGACCTCGCCTACGCGGACCCGCCGTTCGCCACCGGGGGAGCACGCCGGCTGGCGTCCATCCGCACCGGGG
>MGOE01000037.1:19879-20172 GCA_001797035.1 Chloroflexi bacterium RBG_16_72_14 | reverse complement strand
CGAACGCGGCGAGGGTTCGGCGGGCGAGCGTACCGCTACGAGGTCGTCCGCGACCTGGCCTGGGCCGACGACCTGCCGCTCGACGAGCACCTGGAGGCGCTCCACGCCCGCCTGGTCGAGGTCCACCGCGTGCTGGCCGGTCACGGGTCGCTGTACCTGCACGTGGACTGGCGGACGGCGCATCACGCCCGGTACCTGCTCGACGAGGTGTTCGGCGCGGAGCGGTTCCTCAACGAGATCGTCTGGGCGTACGACTACGGCGGCCGGGCGCGGGACCGGTGGCCGCGCAAGCA
>MGOE01000037.1:19475-19873 GCA_001797035.1 Chloroflexi bacterium RBG_16_72_14 | reverse complement strand
GATCCTGTGGTACGCCCGGGGCGAGACGTGGCTGTTCGACCGCGACGCCGTGGACCGGATCCCGTACCTCGCCCCCGGGCTCGTGGGGCCCGAGAAGGCCGCCCGCGGCAAGCTGCCCACCGACGTGTGGTGGATGACGATCGTGCCGCCGGCCTCGCGGGAGCGGACCGGCTATCCCACCCAGAAACCGGTCGGGCTCCTGGAGCGGATCGTGGCCGCGTCCAGCCGGCCCGGCGACCTCGTGCTGGACCCCTACGCCGGCAGTGGCACCACCGGGGTGGCCGCGCTCCGGCTCGGGCGCCGCTGGTTGCTGGTGGACCGCAACCCGACGGCGGTCGAGATCGCGCGGGCGCGGCTGGCGGCGGAGGCCGGCCGAGGCGACGGGAGCCCCGAGGGAG
>MGOE01000037.1:18194-19424 GCA_001797035.1 Chloroflexi bacterium RBG_16_72_14 | reverse complement strand
GCCGATGACGATCGAGGCGATCACGTTCGACTTCGGGAACACGCTCGTGCCGGTGGCCGGACCCGGCCTGCGCGGCGTCGTCGCCGCCACGGCGGACGCGATGGCCGTGCAACTCGGCCCGTTCGACCGGGAGGCGGTGCTGCACGCGTGGGCCGAGGAGCGGGAGCGGCAGTTCCGCGAGGAGGTGCCCGAGTTCCGCGAGGTGGATCTCGGCCAACGGATCGTGCGCGTGCTGGCGCGGCTGCGGGGGATGGCCGCGCCCCTGCCGGATGCGCGATGGGACCACGCGGCGGCCGCCCGACTGAGCACGCCGACGGAGGTCGACTGGGCGATCGAGGTGTACTCGCGGGCGTTCGTGGATGCGCTTCCGCCACGGCCGGCTGTCCGCGAGCTGCTCGCCCGACTGGCCGCCGGGTACCGGCTTGGAATCCTGTCCAACTGGCCGCTCGCGGCGACGATCGACCGCTACGCGGAGGCCGCCGGCTGGATGCCGTACCTCGCGGCGATCACCGTCTCGCAGCGCGTGGGCGTGATCAAGCCCCACCCGGCGATCTTCGCGGCGGCCCGCGCGGCCCTGGGTGGTCCCGCGCCGGAGCGGATCCTGCACGTCGGCGACGACTGGGTGGCGGACGTCGTGGGCGGCAAGGCGGCCGGCTGGCGGGTGGCGTACCTGGTCGCCCGGCCGGCGGACTCGCCGCTCCCGTCGAGCGAGCGCGACGACGGCGTGGCGCCGGACGTCGAGCTGGCGAGCCTCGACGACCTCGAGCGGGCGCTGGGCACGCTCTGACGGCGCCGCCACAGCCGATAGACTCGGGGGCGATGGAACCGCGCGACCGACTCCTTAACCTCGGGCTGCTGGCCGTGGCCGGCGTCGTCTGGGTTCTGGTCGGCCTGATCGTCGCGACGCGCGACCCCTTCCTGGACGCGATTGCCGGCTACCTCGGCGCGCTGCTGATCGGCCTGGCGGTCGGTCTCACGGCGATCCCGCTCGCCTGGCTGGTGGTGTTCAGCCGTCACCGGCGCATCGCCTACCAGGGCGACTGGATCCGCGCCGGCCGGCGCGGCGGCTGGATCGGGCTGTTCGTCGCCGTGATCGTGGTCCTGCGGCTCGTGGACGCGTTCCAGCTGCCGATCATCCTGTTCCTCGCCGCCATCTTCGTCGTCGCCGAGGTCACGCTCTCGGCGGAACGCTAGGAGGACCCGTGACCGAGCCCCTCGCCGTCGCCCGCC
>MGOE01000037.1:15041-18165 GCA_001797035.1 Chloroflexi bacterium RBG_16_72_14 | reverse complement strand
CGCCGCCGCGGCGGTCGAGGCGGCCCGCGACGAGATCCTCGACCTGTCGCACCGCATCCATGCCAACCCGGAGCCCGCCTTCGAGGAGCACCAGGCCGCGGCTTGGGTGGCCGAGGCGATCGCCCGGCACGGCTACGCGGTGGAGCACCCGGTCGGCAGCCTCGCCACCGCTCTCCGCGGCCGCCTCATCGGCGGGCTGGGCCCCGACGGGCCGCGGATCGGCGTGCTCGCCGAGTACGACGCGCTGCCCGGGCTCGGCCACGGTTGCGGCCACAACACGATGGCGTCATCGGGCGTGGGCGCCGCGATCGCCCTGGCCGCGGTGCGTGACGCGTGGGCGGGCGAGGTCGTGTTCCTCGGCACACCGGCGGAGGAGCGGGGGAGCGGCAAGGAGATCATGATCCGCGACGGCCTGTTCGAGGGCCTGGACGCGGCGCTGCTGTTCCATCCCTGCGACCGCAACCACGTGGAGAGCGCGCCCCTGGCGTCCGAGGACGTCAGCATCGTGTTCACCGGCGAGGCGTCGCACGCGGCGTCGGACCCGTGGCGCGGACGGAACGCCCTGGACGCGATGATCGCGTTGTTCGTGTCCGTCGGCCTGTGGCGCCAGCAGCTGCCGACCCACTGCCGCGTCCACGGGATCATCTCCGAGGGCGGCACGGCGGCCAACATCATCCCGGCCCGGACCCGCGCCTGGTTCATGATCCGGAGCGCCGACCAGGCCTACTACGAGGTCATGAAGGCCCGGTTCCGCGAGCTGTGCCAGGCGGCGGCGATGGCCGCCGGCGTCGAGGTCGAGGTCGAGTTCTCCGGCCTGGCGATGACGATGAAGCTCAACCGCGAACTGGCCGCGCGCTGGGTGGCCAACGCCGAGGCGTACGGGATCGTGGACCAGGGCATGGACTCCTCGTCCGGCTCGACGGACATGGCGAACGTGTCGTGGGTGGTGCCGGCCATCCACCCCGAGCTCGCGATCACCGACGAGCCCACCGTCGGCCACTCCATCGAGTTCCGCGACGCGGCGGCCCGGCCGCGGGCGGACCGGACGGTGCTGCTCGCCGCGACCCTCGTGGCCCAGACCGCGATCGACCTGCTGGCGGACCCGGCGCTGGTCGCGGCCGCCTGGCGGGAGTTCCGCGGGGAGGCTGATCGCCCCGGGTGATGGCCAGCGCCCGCACGACCGGGTACGATGCCGCCCGGCGCGCCCCGCTGGACGGCGGACCCGAACCGGCGGCGCCCAGGCTACAGGTGGCGGCACCGCCCTGACCGTCGCTCGCGACGGCCCGCCGCCCGGAGGAGCAACGTGGCCGAGCGTCCCCATCACCAGGGCGACGTCGACTTCGCGGCGCGCAACGGGTGGGACCGCGCGTACGAGATCTACGACGACTTCGACCTCCCCACCTACGTCGGGCTGCCCACGTTCATGAAGCTGCCCTGGGTGCCCGACCCGTCGGAGCTCCGGGCGCGGAACGTGGACATCGCGATCGTCGGCGCCCCGTTCGACGACGCGGTCAGCCACCGGCCGGGCGCCCGCTTCGGCCCGCGGGCGATCCGCGAGGCGCAGTACACGTCAGGCTCGATCTACTCGCTCCAGCTGGGCAACGAGCCATTCGAGCTCCTGACGGTCGTCGACGCCGGCGACGCCAACATCATCCCGGCCTGGATCGACCGGGCGCACGCCCTGATCTACCGCAAGGTCCACGAGGTGGCCTCGACCGGCGCGATCCCGATCGTGCTCGGCGGCGACCACTCGATCACCTGGCCGTCGGCCACCGCGGTCGCCGACATCCGGCGTCCCGGGAGCATCGGCATCGTCCACTTCGACGCTCACGCGGACACCGCAAACGACGACTGGGGCGTGCTGGCCGGGCACGGCACGCCGATGCGCCGGCTGATCGAGTCGGGCGCGGTCAAGGGACGCAACTTCGTCCAGGTCGGGCTGCGCGGCTACTGGCCGCCCGTCGAGACGTTCGAGTGGATGCAGGAGCAGGGCCTCCGCTGGCACCTGATGCGCGAGATCGAGGAGCGCGGCGCCGAGGCCGTCATCGACGACGCGATCGCCGAGGCGCTCGACGGTCCGGACGCGATCTACATCTCGGTGGACATCGACGTCATCGACCCGGGCAGCGCCCCCGGCACGGGAACTCCGGAGCCCGGCGGCATGCTCCCGCGCGAGGTCCTGCGGGCGGTACGGCGCGTCGCGTCGGCGGTGGAGGTCGCGGGCATGGACATCGTGGAGGTCTCGCCGCCGTACGACCACGCCGAGGTCACCGCGATGGCGGCCAACCGCATCGCGCTGGAAGCGATCTCGGCGCTGGCGAGCAAGCGCCTGGCCGGCCAGCCGGTGCGATTCGAGCGACCGTGACGGGGACGCCGCCGGCCGGGGCGCCGCTGCCGGCCCTCGCCGCCGCGGGGTCCGTCGCCGCGGCCCTGGCGCGCCTGTACGACCTCGACCTCGCCGAGGACCCCGGCGACCTGGACCTGTACCTCGCCCTGGCCGCCCGCACGGGCGGCCCGATCCTCGAGCTCGCGGTGGGGAGCGGCCGTATCGCCGTCCCCCTCGCCGCCGGCGGCCACCAGGTCACCGGCGTGGACCCCGATCCGGCGATGCTGGCGCGCGCGCGCCTCGCGGCGGACGCCGCCGGCGCGGCCGTCGCGCATCGCCTCCGGCTGGTCGAGGGCGACGGGCGGTCGATCCGCCTGCCCGACGCCGGCTCGTACCGGCTCGCGTTCATCCCGCTCAACTCCATCTTCGTGTTCGGCACCCGCGCGGACCAGGCGGCCGCCGTCGCGACGCTGGCGGCCCACCTCGCCCCCGGCGGGCTGGCGGTCCTCGACGCCTGGCTGCCCGATGCCGAGGACCTCGCCCGCTACGACGGCCGGCTGGTACTCGAGTGGGTGCGCGAGGACCCGGCGACCGGCCTGACGGTGACCAAGACCGGGAGCGCCGTGCTGGACGCGGCCAGCGGCGTCGTCCGGCTCACGACGATCTTCGAGGAGGGACGACCGGGCGAGGCTCCCGTGCGCTGGGTCCGCGCGGACCGTCTGCGCCTGGCCGGCCCGGACGACCTCGTCGGCTTCGCGGAGGCCGCGGGGCTGGTGGTGGAGACGCTGGCCGGCGGCT
>MGOE01000037.1:12799-15027 GCA_001797035.1 Chloroflexi bacterium RBG_16_72_14 | reverse complement strand
CCGGCGCCGAACGCGTGGTGCTGGTCGCCCGCCGGCCCGCCTGACCCGACGCCCTGACGGCCCGGGCCGAGGGTGGCCCATGCGGGGCCCCCGACCGGGACCATCGGGCTCCGGCCGCCCGGGAGCGGCCGCGTGGTAGAGTCGCGCCGATGTCGGACCAGATCCGCCTGCTCGTCGTCGAGGACGTCTCCCAGGTCGCGCAGTACATCCGCGGGCTGCTCAACTCGCAGTCGTCGATCAAGCTGCTGGACGTCGTCACCGACGGGTCGCGGGTCCTCAAGCTGATCTCCGAGCTCCGGCCAGACGTCGTCCTCGTGGATGCGCTGCTGCAGGGCCGCGTCAAGGGCATGGCGCTGGTCGAGCACATCCACAAGGCTGACAGCCGGGTGCCGGTCATCGTGCTCACGGTGCCGCAGCAGCCCGTGGTCGCGAGCCCCGAGCACGGCATCCACGGCGTGCTGTCGATGCCGTTCACCGGCTACGAGCTGGTGACCCGGCTCCAGGCGGTTCGCCAGGCGGCGGCGACCGCCGAGCACACCGGGACGGCGCGGATGGTCACGCTGTTCGCGCCCAAGGGCGGCGTGGGCAAGACGACCCTTGCCTTCAACCTCGCCGTCGCGATCGGCCAGCTCGGCCAGCGGACCGTGCTCATCGACGGCAGCCTCCAGTTCGGCGACATGCGCGCCCTGCTCAAGGTGCCGCTCGAGACGCCGTCGCTGCTCGACCTGCCCACCGACCGGATCCAGGAGTCGGACCTCCAGGACGTCCTGTGGCGAGATCCCTCGGGCATCGACATCCTGCTCGCCCCGCCGCGCGTCGAGATGGCCGAGATGGTCACGGTGCGCGACCTGGAGAAGGTCCTGTCGCTCCTGCGCCGCGTGTACGAGTTCGTGATCGTCGACACCCCGGCCGTCGTCAACGACGTCAACCTCGCGTTCCTCGACGCGTCGGACACGATCCTCGAGGTCGTGACCTTCGACTCGACGACCATCCACAGCACGATGGTCATGGCCGACGCGTTCCGGATGATCGGGTACCCGCCGGCCAAGGTGCGCTACATCGTCAACCGCGCCGACTCGCAGGGCGGCATCGATCCCGAGACGCTCCAGCGGGCGCTGGGGCGCAAGCCTGAGCATTACGTCGGGTCGGGCGGGGCGCTGGTGGTCAACGCCAACAACGAGGGGATCCCGTTCGTGCTCGCGGACCCGACGGCGGCGATCAGCCAGGACGTGATGCGCACGGCCGGCGAGCTCGTGGGTCGGGGCGCGGCCGCCGCGAGCCGGCGGTAGCGGGAGCCGCGTGTCCGATCCCCGGGCCATCGGCGTCTTCGATTCCGGCGTCGGCGGGCTCACCGTGCTGCGCGAGATCCTCCGGCGCTCGCCGCACGAGTCCACGATCTACCTCGGCGACAACGCACGGGCGCCGTACGGCACCCGGAGCGACGACGAGGTCCGCCGGTTCTCCGCGGAGGCGCTGGACGAGCTGGCGTCACGCGACGTCAAGGCGCTGGTCGTCGCCTGCAACACCTCCACCGCGGTGGCGCTGCGCGACCTCCGGGCACGCTACGACCTGCCGGTGTTGGGGGTCGTGCGGCCCGGAGCGGCCGCGGCGGCGCTGGCGACGCGCAACCGGCGCGTGGGCGTGATCGCGACCCCGGCCACGGTCCGATCGCACGCGTACTTCAACGCGATCAAGGACGAGAACCCGGCCGTCGAGGTCTACGAGCACGCCACGCCGCGCTTCGTGCCGATGGTCGAGGCCGGCATCCTGTCCGGCCCGGAGCTCGAGGCGGCCGTCGACGAGGAGCTGGCGCCGCTCCTGGGTGAGCGCGACGGGGCAGGGGAGTTCGTGTTCCCGCGACCGCCCTCCGCGAAGATCGACACGCTGCTGCTGGGCTGCACACACTACCCGCTGCTGCGCCCGGTGCTGGCGGCCGCGGTGGGCGACCGGGTGGCGATCGTGGACTCGGCCACGGCCACGGCGGCGACGCTGGCGGAGCTGCTGTCGGTGAACGGCCTCGAAGCGCCGGGCACGACCCGGGGCACGGCCGCGGACCCTGGTGCGGCCGGCCACTCGCGCCCGGCCGAGCACTGGGCCGGCGAGCCCCCCGTCCACATCCAGCTCACGACCGGGGACGTGGACCGGTTCCGCTCGATCGCCACGCGGATGTTCGGGGAGGCGTTCCCGGACGTGGACGGCGTGGAGCTGGTCTCGGCCGGGGCGGCGCG
>MGOE01000037.1:7243-12771 GCA_001797035.1 Chloroflexi bacterium RBG_16_72_14 | reverse complement strand
GCCGTGCGGGCCGGGCCCATGCGGGCCGCGGGCGGCGCCGGCGCCGCACGAGCCGGGGGCGGCTGATGCCGGCGCACGACGAGCCCGGGGGTCGCCCGAGCCGCCGCGGCGGCGTGCCCGACGAGCGGCTGTGGCAGCTCGGCTTCCTCGTCGGGTCCGTGCTGGGCGCGGCCGTCACCGTCGCCGGGCGACAGCTGGAGCGCTCCGCACGAGCGGCCGGGCTCGTCGACTGGCGGCGCGTGGAGTCGATCGCCATCGCGCGCCTGCGCAACGCGCCCGGCGCGCTCACGGAGGCGGAGCTGCGGGCGGTCGAGGGCGAGTACGCGGACGCGATGGCACGCGTCGCCCCGGCCCTGGCGCGGCACCTGGGCACGGAGCTGCCGGGCGTGGTGGACCGGGTCGCGATCGTGGACCGCGCCGAATGGGTCCGGGCCAACACCGCGGCCTTCGCCGGGCTCATCGGCCGGCTCGAGGGCGAGCTCCTGGACCAGCTCCTGCCGCCGGGCGGCGGGCTGGGCAAGGCGACCGTCGCGCTCGCCAACCGCTGGGTGACGACCCGCCAGCTGGGGCTGCTGCTGGGGTTCATGGGCCAGCGCGTGCTGGGCCAGTACGACCTCGCCCTGCTCACGGCGGAGACGACGCCGGGGCGGCTGCTGTTCGTGGAGGAGAACATCCGCCACACGGCGCGGGTGCTGGATGTCCCGGTCGGGCCGTTCCGGACCTGGATCGCGCTCCACGAGACCACCCACGCGTTCGAGTTCGAGGCACACCCGTGGCTCCGGCCGTACCTTGCCGAGCGCCTGGAACGGCAGATCTCGATGCTGTCGTCGGACGCGGCGTCGATGGGTCGCGAGGCGGTGGCGACGATCGGCGCGGCCCTGCGCGGCGAGGGCCGGCGCGACGATCAGCACTGGCTGGAGCGGCTGATGTCCGACGAGCAGCGACGCCTGTTCCGCGAGACGCAGGCGGTGATGAGCCTGCTCGAGGGGTTCGGCGACCACGTGATGGACGAGGTGGGCCGGGACCTGGTGCCGGGCGTCGAGCGGATATCGGCCCGGTTCCACGGCCGGCGCGAGCAGCGCACGCCGTTCGAGCGCGCGATGCTGCGCATCACCGGCATGGACCTCAAGATGGAGCAGTACCGGAAGGGCGAGGCGTTCGTCGCGGAGATCGAGCGACTGGCCGGGTCGGCCGCGCTGCGCCGGTTGTGGGACGGCCCGGAGACGCTGCCGACGCCTGAGGAGATCGACAGGCCGGCGGACTGGCTGCGCCGGCTGGGCCTGGACCGGATCGCGGGAGGCGTGCAGTGACCGGGCGACCGGGGCGCGAGTCGGAGAGCGGACCGGAGGAGGCGGGCGGGCCGGTGGAATCGGCCGGGCCGGGTCCGGGCTCCGGGCCGGGCGGCGTGCCGGCGGCGATCGCGCTGACGCCGATCCTGTCCGCGCGCTACCGGACGCAGGACCTCGACGCGATCCGGGCCGCCGCGCCCGGCGCGCGCCTGGTCACGATCGGGTTCGACGGCCACCCCGACGGCCCGCTCGACGACGTGGAGGTCATGCTTCGCGGCCGGCTCCCCGCGGACACGTTCGACCGGATCCTCGTCCGGGCGCCCTCGCTCCGTTGGGTGCACTCCGCGACCGCCGGTGTGGAGCGCGTCCTCACGCCGGCCAGCCGGTCGCGGGGGCTCGTGATCACCAACGCGCGGGGCGTCTTCTCGCGGCCGATCGCCGAGTACGTGTTGCTGATGATCCTGGCGGTGGCGCGGCGGCTGCCCTCGCTGCTCGAGCTCCAGGCCGAGCGGACCTGGCAGCCGCGGGAGTCGCGCGAGCTGCGCGACGTCACCGTGGGCATCGTGGGCCTCGGGTCCATCGGGCGGGCCGTGGGTGCGCTGGCGACCGCGTTCGGGTGCCGGGTGGTGGCCACGCGACGCCGCCCCGAGGCTGGCCACCACGCCACCGATGGCACGGAGGACGAGCCCTTCCTGGGCTCGATGATGCTGGACCGGGTGCTGCCGCCGGAGCACCTGCCGGAGCTCCTGGGCGAATCCGACTTCGTCGTCCTCGCGGCCCCCCTCACCGACGACACGCGCGGGCTGATCGGCGACGCGGCGATCGCGCAGATGAAGCCCGGGGCGTGGGTGATCAACGTGGCCCGCGGCGAGCTGGTGGACGACCGGGCGCTGATCCGCGCCCTCCGCGAGGGACGGCTGGGCGGCGCGGTGCTGGACACGTTCCGCGAGGAGCCGCTCTCTGCGTCGTCACCGCTGTACGACCTGCCCAACGTGATCCTCACGCCGCACACCTCCTGGTCGTCCACGCGGGTCGTGGACCGCTCGGTGGAGCTGTTCTGCGAGAACCTCCGCCGCTACGCGGACGGGCGGCCGCTGCTCAACGTCGTTGATCCCAACGCCGGGTACTGAGCGAGCCGAGCATGGCGTCGCACCTTGCCTGCATCGGGATGGATGCGCCGGATTCCGCGTCGACGGAGCGGCTCGTGTCGTCCGTCCTGCAACACGCCGCCCTGGTCGGTCGGCACCGTGGCGTCGACGTCCTCAGGTGGGAGGACGCGAGCGGCGCGTGCCTGGTGTTCTCCGTTCGGAAGCGCGAGATCGTCAACTTCCTGCCCACGTTGGCCGGGACGCCCGGCGCAAGGCTGGCGCACGTCGTCGAAGTCAACGAGGATGTTTCGAAGGCCATGGTGACGGACGACGAGGGGAATGACGCCACGATGTTGACCGTCGAGCTGGAGCAGCGGGACCTGTTCCGCGGCGGTGTCGCGAGCGGTCCAGCCAGCCTGGTCGCGCTGGCTACCGATGTGAAGGTGTACCCGGACGAGGACACCTTCGCGGCTTCGCGTGACAGCCTGATCGATCCCGAGGGAGAAGTCACCGAGCCGCCCCCCAGGGCGCTGGAGATGAGGATGCCATGGCCGCCGAGGATGGCCAGCCAGTCGTTCATCTCGTTTGGCGTCTCCGCCGGGCCAGAAGGCGACCACGTCACAGCAGAGGCGCGTCTGAACGGCGTGGTCATGCATGCCGAGCGGCGAGCCAACGCCCTCACCGGTCAGACCTTCATCGTCGCGCGCGCAGCGTGCGTCGCCTTCGACGTCGACGTGTGCATGCCTGACGAGCCGGCAGTTCCGGCCATTGGTGCCGTCGTTGGGGGCCAGGTGTTCATGACGGGATCGCTGTCCGAGGGCTGGACGTCGATCCCGGCCAAGGACACGCTGAGGGTCCGGCTGTCGCGACTCGTTGGGCGCAAGGCAGGCATCGACCCATAAGCCCCGATACGATCGGAGCCATGCAGATCGCGATCGTCGGGCTTGCCGGGAGCGGCAAGACCACCGTGTTCAACACGCTGACTCGTGGCCATGCCGAGACCGGCGGGTACGGCGGGCTCCAGCTCAACGTCGGCGTCGTCAAGGTGCCCGACCTTCGCCTCGACCGCCTGGCCGAGGTGTTCAAGCCCAGGAAGATCGTGCACGCCGACGTCACCTACGTGGACCTCCCCGCGCCGCCCGCGTCCAGCGAGGGGCACGTGGGCACGGAGGAGCTCCCGGCCGAGCACCTCGCCCGGCTGCGCGAGGCGGACGCACTGATCCACGTCGTGCGGGCCTGGGATGACGTCCACCACCCGCACCTCGCGGGCTCCGTGGACCCGGTGCGGGACCTGGAGCAGCTGGACCTGGAGTTCATGCTCGCCGACCTCGCGATGATCGACCGCCGGCTCGAGCGGCTCCACGCGGGTGGCGGGCGCCATGGCACTCCGGCCGAGCGCGAGGCGAACGAGCGCGAGGAGGTGATCCTCGTGGGGCTGAAGGCGACGCTGGAGGCCGGCCGCCCGATCCGCGACGAGACCCTCGACCCGGATGACGAGAAGGCGGTCCGCGGCTTCCGGTTCCTGACCCAGAAGCCCGTGCTGGTGCTGGTCAACGTGGGCGAGGACGACCTGCCGACGGCCCCGGCGCTCGTGGAGCGGATCGCGGCCGGCTACCCGCACCGCCACGCGCTCGTGGACGCGATGTCGGCGAAGATCGAGATGGAGCTGGGCGAGCTCGACCCCGGCGAGGCCGCCGTGTTCATGGAGGAGCTGGGGCTGACGGAGTCGAGCCTGGACCGCGTGATCGCGCTGTCCTACCGGCTGGTCGGCCTGATCTCGTTCCTGACCGCGGGCCCGGACGAGGTGCGCGCCTGGCCGGTGCCCGACGGGTCCAACGCGGTGGACGCCGCGGGGGCAATCCACACCGACCTCGCGAGGGGGTTCATCCGCGCCGAGACGATCGGCTGGGAGGAGCTGCTCGCCGCGGGGTCCATCGCGGAGGCCAAGCGCCACGGCAAGGTCCGCTCGGAGGGCAGGACCTACCGCGTCCGCGACGGCGACGTGATCGAGATCCTGTTCAGCAGGTAGGCGAATGGCTGGCAGGAGCGCCGCCTTCGCCCTCGGAGGGTCACGTCAGTTGGGGCGGCCGTTGCCCGCCTGGAGCTCCGCCAGGATGGTCGCGTAGTCCATCTCCTCGGCGGGCGCGTCGAGGTCCGCGAGGAAGTTCTCGTCCTCGTCCCTGGACACGTTGATCGCGGCCGTCAGGCGGTCGTCGGTGATCGCGATGAAGCCGTAGTCGCGCTCCAGCTCGTCGGCGATCGCCTCGATCAGCGTGTTCTGCTCGTAGCCATCGGTGACGCGGCGGCGGATGGACTGCACGAGGTCGAAGAACTCCTCGGGCTCCATCTCCTCCTCGCGTGCCAGCAGGAGGTCGGCGAACACGTCGTTGTCGCCCTCGTGAAGCTCGTAGAAGTGCATGATTGGACCTCGGTCGGGCGCGGCCGGGTCGCCCCGGTCGCGGGTTGTACGCAGGGCCGCAGTATAGGCGGGGTCGAGCCGACCCCGACGGAGGACGGATGGACGAGACCCCCTCGGTCGTGGTGGTCGGCGCGGCGTGCCGGGACCTCGTGGACGACGATCCGCGCGGCTGGCGGCTGGGCGGCGGCGTGTCGTATTCCGCGCTCACCCTGGCTAGGCTGGGGCTGCGGGTCGGGGCGCTAGTCGGCGCGGATGCTCTCGCGGCCGGTGCGGCGGAGCTCGACCTGTTGCGGATGGCCGGCGTGGATGTCGTGATCGCCCCGCTGACCCACGGTCCGGTGTTCATCAACCACGAGACCCCGGAGGGCCGCATCCAGCACACGCCGGAGGTCTCCGACTCGGTCCAGCCCTCCGCCCTGCCGCGCGCGTGGCGCGAGGCACGAGCGTGGTTGTTCGGGCCCGTCGCGGCCGAGCTCCCCGATGCCTGGGCGGGCGTCCCCCCGGCATTCGCCCAGGTCGCGCTCGGCTGGCAGGGCCTGCTCCGCGTGCTCAAGGCCGGCGAGCCCGTGACTCACCTGCCACCCGGTGCCTCGCCCGTCGTGCGGCGGGCGGATCTGATCGGCGTCGGCAGCGACGACCTCGACCCGTCGATCCGGCTCGCGGACCTGGTCGCGATGCTGCACCCGGGCGCGACGCTCCTGCTCACCAGTGGCGTGCACGGCGGGCTGGCGG
>MGOE01000037.1:5793-7227 GCA_001797035.1 Chloroflexi bacterium RBG_16_72_14 | reverse complement strand
CGACGGCACCGAGGGCGCCCGCCGGACGTGGCAGGCCATCCCGATTCGCCGCTACGTGGACCCGGTCGGCGCCGGCGACACGTTCCTGGCCGGGGTCTTCGCCGCCCGAGTCGAGCCGCGTCTCGTCGGCGGGCGGACGGGCGGCGGCTGGGACCTGCGGCTGGGGGCGGCGGTCGGCTCGCTGATCATCGAGGGTCCGGGGCTGTTCGGCGTTCCGGACCGGGCCGCCGTCGCCCGGCGGATGGCCGAGGCGCCGACGCACCACTGAGCGCACGTCACGACGTGGCCTGCGGCGACCTCCGCATCCGGGCCGCGAGCCTCCGCCCGCGTCGCTGGAGGTCCGCCTCGAGCCTCGGGTGGGGGCGCCCGAGCATCCGCTCGCGCTCGAGGAGCCGCCATGCTGCCCGCGTCGCGGCGAGCGCCCCGGCCGGATCGCCCAGGCGGTGTTCGCGCAGCTTGGCCACCTCGATCCAGGCCACGGCCCCGAGCCCGCCACCCCCGGCGGCGGCCGTCTGCCACGCCTCGGCGGCCTCCGCCCAGCGACCCAGGCGCCGCAGGACCCGGGCCCGCTCGACTGCCAGCCGCTCGTCCGTCCAGCGGTCCACGGTGTCCCACGCCGCGCGCGCGGTGGGTCCCAGCGCGCCGCCGCGGCCGTTCGCGAGCGGCCCGCGCCACCCGCTCCGGGGCGCTGCGCCTCCGAAATGCGGGCGATGGCGAGGCGTCCACCACGCGTCGCGCTCGTCCTCGCGCGCCTCGCGGATGCGCGCGGGCCCGACGGGCGACCGGCCGAACGGGTCGCGGACGGGGGCCGGCGCCGCCATCGCGTCATCGAGGCAGTCCAGGGCCTCCTCGTGGCGACGCTCACGCCCGTATGCCCGGGCCAGCCCGGCGAGGTCGCCGCGCGGGGCGGCGTACGGCTGGTCCGCTCGCCGAGCCGGCGCTCCACGTGCGCGAGCAGCAGGCCAAGCGACCGCACGTCCTTCTCGTTGTGGATCACGACGCCGGCCAGCGGCGCCACCGGCCCGCCCCGCAGCACGTCGAGGTAGATCCCCGGGATCTCCCAGCCCTCCACATCGCCGGCCCGGCTGACGCCCAGCAGCTCGCCCTCCACCGTCCGGAGCCGCGCGTCCTCCATCCGGTGGCGAAACACGCGCCGGACGAAGGGCAGGAGGTCCAGGTGGCCGGCGTGGACGGGGGCCGCGCGCCCGGCGAGGCGGTAGCGGGCCTCGATCAGGGGCCAGTCGAAGCCGCGGCCGTTGTAGGTCACCAGCCACGCGTCCGGTGTCACCCAGTCCGCGATCTCCGCCAGCAGCGCCGGCTCGTCGGCGTGGTCCGGGAGCAGCAGCTGCGTCTGGCGGAACCAGGTCCCGTCCCAGCGGGCCAGCCCGACCAGGAACGCGAGCGTGCCGGCTGCCGTGGCGAGCCCCGTCGTCT
>MGOE01000037.1:237-5763 GCA_001797035.1 Chloroflexi bacterium RBG_16_72_14 | reverse complement strand
CGGGGCGTCCGGCGGGGGCTGGCCGGGGAGCCGCGCCAGCCGCTCCCGGTCCAGCGGGATCTCCACGGGCTCCAGGACGCGGCGGACGAGCGCCCCTGCGGCCGTGTCCGCGACGTCCGCGGCGAGCGCCGTCGCGAGCCGCCGGGCAAGCGCGAGGCTGCGGCGTCCCGCGAACGGTGCCCTCGCCGGGAGCTGGTCGGGCCCGGCCGCCGGCCCGCCGGCCCGCGCCAGCGTCGCGCGCAGGTTTGCCAGCCGGCGCTCCCGCGTGACCGCAGTGACCGGCTCCGCGGCGAGCCGCTCCGCCGTCATGCGACCGCTTCGCGCTCGCGAGCACCGGCATCCGCACCGAGGGCCGCCAGCAGCCGCAGGGCGAGGGCCTTCCCGTCCACCTCGGGCTCGAGTCGCGGCCCGGTGCAGGCCGGGCATCCCGCGTCGCAGGGGCAGGCACGGATGAGCTCCGCGGCACCGACCACCAGCTCGTCGTGGCGGTTGAACAGGCGCTCGGACAGCCCGACGCCTCCCGGCATCGCCTCGTACAGATAGATCGTCGGCGCCTCGTGGTGGGGGGAGCGGACCTGCGACACGAGCCCGAGGTCCCGCGGATCGACCATCAGCAGCACCGCCGCCACGGCCTGGATCGCCCGCCCGGCACCGATCAGCGCCACGTCCAGCTCATCGCGCCGCCAGCCGGTGGCCGCGCCCTCGGCCGTGAGCCAGTAGGCGGTGGTCTGCAGCTCGATCTCGGGAAGGTCGATGGGCCCCCAGCCGACGTTCTCGTCGGTCACGAACTTGAGCTTCTTGTACAGGGTCACGAGGCTCGCCACCATGACCTCGCCGTGGACCCGCGTGCCGCCGGTCGCGGTTGCGGTCGCGAACACGTCCAGCGGTTTGAGCGTGACCGCGCGGTTGGCGTACGTGTAGTGGTCGGCGTCGATCTTGTGGACGTACGCCTTGCGCTCCCCCCACTCCAGGCGGTCCACGTGGTACTGCACCGACTCGTGCATGTAGATCGCGTGCTCGTGGACGAGCACCTGGGCGCTGAACAGGTCCACCTCGCCCAGCACCCGGGGCCGGTCAGGGGTCGTGTCGATGATCACGACGTTCTCCGGCGCCGCGGCGCGCAGCGAGATCTCCGAGGCCGGGAAGTTCTCCGAGCTCCAGTACCAGCGCCCGTCGTCCGCCTGGCGGACGTGGCCCCCCTCGCCGAGGAACGCGAGCAGCTCGTCCGCGGGCCCCGGGCCGAACCACTCGCCGGGCTCGAACGGGAGCTCGAATGTCGCGGCCCGGATGTGGGCCAGCAGGACGTGGAGGTTGTCCGGGTCCAGCCGCGCCTCCTCCGGCCGCCCGCCGAGGACGAACTCGGGGTGGTGGATGACGTACTGGTCAACCGGCGCCGGCGACGCGACGACGATCGCGACGCTCACGTCGCCCCGCCGCCCGGCGCGGCCCATCTGCTGCCAGGTGGCCGCGATCGAGCCCGGGTAGCCCGCCAGCACGGCGACGTCGAGCCGGCCGATGTCCACGCCCAGCTCCAGCGCGTTGGTGCAGACCACGCCCAGGATCTCCCCGTCCCGCAGCCCGCGCTCGATCGCGCGTCGTTCCGTGGGCAGGTAGCCGCCGCGGTAGCCCCGGATGCGCGTCCGGGGTCCCAGGTCCTGGCGCAGCCGCTCCCGGAGGTTGGACAGCATGATCTCGACGGCCACCCGCGACTTGCCGAACACCACGGTCTGGCGGCCGGCGCGCAGGAACGGGAGGGACCACCGCTCGGCGAGGGTCAGCGCCGAGCCGCGGGCGCCGGTGGAGCCGTCGAGGATCGGCGGGTCCACCAGCAGCACGTGCTTCTCGCCCGATGGCGCCCCGTTGCGGTCCACGAGGCGGGCGGGGCGGCCGGTCAGGGTCTGGGCGAGCTCAGCGGGGTTCCCGATCGTCGCCGAACAGCACACGATCACCGGGTGGCTGCCGTAGTGGGCGCACAGCCGGAGCAACCGCCGCAGGACGTTGGCGACGTGGCTGCCGAACACGCCGCGGTACGTGTGGAGCTCGTCGACCACGATCACCCGCAGCTGCTCGAACAGCTGGAACCACTTCGTGTGGTGGGGGAGGATCGCCGAGTGGAGCATGTCCGGGTTGGTCACCACGACCTGTCCGGCCTTGCGGATCGCCGACCGGATCGGCGCCGGCGTGTCGCCGTCGTAGCACGCGGACGAGACCTCCAGCCCGGCGTCCCGGACCAGCTCCGAAAACTCCGCGACCTGGTCCTGGCCGAGGGCCTTGGTGGGGAACAGGAACAGCGCCCGCGCCGACGGGTCCTCCGCGAGCGCCTGGAGCACGGGCACCGTGTAGCACAGCGACTTGCCCGACGCCGTGGGGGTGACGACGACCACGTCCTCGGCGGCGTGGACGGCACCGATCGCGTCCGCCTGGTGGATGTACGGGCGCTCGATGCCGCGTTTCGCGAGGCCCGAGCGGATCCGCGGGTCCAGCCAGGCGGGCCAGTCCGCGAACTCCGCGTCGCGCGCGGCGAGCACCTCGTGATGGACGACGCCGCGGGCGAGCGACGGCTCCTCGAGCAGGCGATCGAGCACGGCCCTGGTGGGTGCGGGGGCGTAGGTGCGCATGCCGTCTCCGGTTCGATATCGAACAGATGAGCGATTTGCGACGGAGTCTACGCCACGGTCGCGCTCGCGTGTGACAGCTCTGGTGTCACCGATCCGTGCGGCGGGAGCGCGCCGACGACCGTCGGGGAGGGGGCCGATACGGATTTGACAGTCGATTCGGGCGAAGCTACCCTCGGCCCGATGCCGCCACGTGCCGTCCGCCAGACCGCCGCCGACGCCGAGCCGGACGCCGCCGAGCGGGCCGACCCGGAACCCCTCGACGCCCCGGCGTCGCGGGCCGCGGCCACGACCGCGGGCAGCCTCGCGGACCTCCCCGTCGCGGGCCTCACCCGCCGCCGGATCGCGCTCGTCATCGGCGCCCTCGTCGCGGCCTGGGTGATCCTCCTGTTCGCGCGCCAGGTCGGCGAGGCGAGCGAGGCGTCGTCGCGGGTGCAGGCGATGGAGGCATCGAACGCGGCACTCGAGGTCGAGGTCGCCGGGCTGGAGCGCGAGCTGGCGCTCATCCAGCGCCAGGCGTACATCGGGCAGCAGGCCCGTGAGTACCGCCTGGGAACCAGCCGCGAGATCCCGTTCGTGCTCGCCGACGACGCGCCGCCGCTGCCGCCCGACGCTCCCGGGATGGCGTCCGTCCGCCTCGGTGCCGTCGTGGACCGGCCCACCCCGCTCGAGTCCTGGCTCGACCTGCTGTTCGGCACCGCCGACGACCGGCCGGAGTAGTCGCGCCGCCGATTCGCCTTTCCTCGCCGCGGGCCGACGCCTATGCTGGGACCCACGCGACCCGCCCAGTCACGGCGGGCGCCGACGAGCGTTGCCGCCGGGTGACGCCAGGGGAGGATGGGCCGGCCTCGGATGATCACGATCCCGGTTGAGGACTGGGTGTTCGCGGTGTCGGCCCTGGTGGGCGGGGTCCTGCTGCTGATCACCGTCGTGTTCGACGACGTGATCGGCGGGATCCTCGACGGCATCGGGCTGGGCGTGGACATCGCCGGGACCTCGATCACGCCGATCCTGCTCGGGTTCATCGGCATGTTCGGGGCCGGCGGCCTGTTCGCGACCCAGGTCATGGACCTCCACGGCGCGCAGGCGGCGCTCGTCGGCCTGGTCGCGGGGGGCGGCGGCGCGGCGCTGGCGGGCGTCCTGTTCAGCGTGCTGCGCCGGACGGAGAGCGCGGACCCGTTCAAGATCGCGGACCTGGTCGGCGGTCCGGCCTACGTGAGCGTCGGCATCCCGGCCGGCCGCTACGGGTCCGTGCTCGTGAAGGCGGAGGGGCAGACCCACGAGTTCTCCGCCACCGCGGACCACGACATCCCGGTTGGACGCAACGTCACCATCATCGGTACCGCCGGCACGGGCGTCATCGTGCGCGACGATTCGGCGGCCGCGCCCGCGGTCACCGGACAGGAGGGGTAAGCCGTGTTCGACGAGCTGTTCAACGTCCTGGGCGGCGGCGTGATCGCCGTGATCGTCCCGGTCATCATCGTCGTCCTGCTGTTCGCGTACGCCACCAGCCGGGTCAAGGTGGCGGGCGCCAACGAGGCGCTCGTGCGCACCGGCGGCGTCTTCGGCGGCGGCGCCGCGGCGCAGCTCAAGGTCGTCCGCGCCGGGCGCGTGATCGTGCTGCCCCTGGTCCACAAGCTGGGCAAGGTCCACCTGTCCGCACGGCAGATCAACGTCGCGCTGGGGGACGCGGTCACCAAGCAGGGCATCAAGGTGGCCGTCCAGGGCGTGGCGACGGTCAAGATCGGTGGCGACGAGGAGTCGATCCGCAACGCCGCCGAGCGCTTCCTCGACCGCGAGGACCTGCTCGACTCGATCGTCAAGAACGTCCTCGAGGGCTCGCTCCGCTCGATCGTCGGAACGCTGACCGTCGAGGAGCTCAACTACGACCGCCAGAAGTTCCAGCAGGAGGTCCAGGGGGCGGCGAAGGCGGACCTCGCGACGTCCGGCCTCTCGATCGACAACTTCACGATCCAGGCGATCCGCGACGAGGTCGGGTACATGGACCTCATCGGCCAGCAGGAGACGGCCCGCCGCGAGCGGGACGCCCGGATGGCCAAGGCCCTCGCCGACCAGGAGGCCGCGGTCCGGGAAGCGGAGGCGCAGCAGATCAAGCTCAACGCGCAGCGCGACGTCTCGCTCCGCCAGGCCGAGGTCGAGGCGCTCACCAAGGCGGCAGAGGCGAAGGCCGCGCAAGCCGGGCCGCTGGCCCAGGCGGAGGCCCAGCAGGAGGTCACCCGTCGTCAGACCGAGCTCGCGCAGCTCGAGGCGGACCGCAAGCAGAAGGAGCTCATCGCGAGCACGATCCGGCCCGCCGAGGCCGAGGCGGAGGCCCAGGTCCGGCGCGCCGAGGGCGACAAGGGGGCGCGGATCGCCCAGGCCCAGGCCGAGGCGGAGCGGGTCAAGCTCGCCGGCCAGGCCGAGGCCTCCGTCCAGGTCACCAAGGGCGAAGCGCAGGCCCGGGTGACGGAGGTCAACGCGGAGGCCACCGCCAAGCAGACGACCCTCGAGGGCAACGCCGAGGCCGGCATCGTGTTCACCAAGGGCGAGGCCGAGGCGAAGGCGCTCGCGCTGCGCGCCGAGGCGTACCGCCAGTTCAATGAGGCAGCGATCATCTCGACCGTGCTCTCGATGCTGCCCGAGATCGTGCGCGCGGCCGCCGAGCCGCTGGGGAAGATTGAGAGCCTGACCGTGCTCTCCTCTGAGGGGGCGTCGGACGTGGTGAAGACCACCACGCGCACGCTCGCCGAGGCGTCAGCCACCGTGAAGGGCCTCACCGGGATCGACATCCCGGAGCTGCTCAACTCGGCGCTCGGGCGCGAGACCGCGGCCGCGCCGATGGACAAGGCGAGCGCGCCGGCCGCGGCCGGATCGAAGCCGAAGCCGCGAGCGGGTGGTGGCGGATCGGGTC
>MGOE01000037.1:0-214 GCA_001797035.1 Chloroflexi bacterium RBG_16_72_14 | reverse complement strand
CCCGCCTCGGGCGGGCCGGCCCCGGCGGCCGGTGGTGGAGGCGCCGGGGCGAGCGCATCCGCGTCGCCGGCAACGCACGCGGCCACGTCGCCCGAGCCCACGCCGGAGGACCGGTTCGCGCAGGCCGGCGAGGCGATGCGGACCGCGACGGCCCGGGCGGCGACCCCGGCAGCGGACGCGCTCGGCGGGCTCAGCTCGGCGCTGCCGCCGCATC
>MGOE01000036.1:6325-7110 GCA_001797035.1 Chloroflexi bacterium RBG_16_72_14 | reverse complement strand
CGGTCCGGGATCCTGGTCGCTGCCCTCGTGACCGCTGCCTATGCCGCCCTCGGGATCGCCGCAGCGCTCGCGCTGGCCGGCCTCGCGCGCGCCGTCGAGGTCGCCCGCCTGCGGACGCTCGGCCTCACCGGCCGCCAGGCGTTCGCGCTCGTGTTCGCCGAGCACGGCCCGACGACCATCGCCGCATTCCTCGCCGGTGGCGCGCTGGGTGCCGGCCTGTTCCTGCTCCTCCGCCCCGCCCTCGGCCTGGCCGACCTCATCGGCTCGCCCGTGCCGGTGCCACTCGTCTTCGAGCCGGGTCCGCTGCTCCTGATCCTCGCTGCGCTGATCGCCGTCGTCGCCGTCGGGCTGTCGCTCGGCGCCATGCTCCAGCGCCGGGTGGCGCCCACCGCCGCGATTCGAGGAACATTCGAATGATGCCGATCGATTCGTCCCGCCCCGGACCCGACCGCGACGACCCGACCGCCGGCGCCGAGCTCGTCGACCTGCCCAGCCGCCACCTCGAGTCGCCCCGCCCGGACCCGCCGGCCGGCACCGTGCTCCGGCAGGCGCCGCGAGCCCGCTTCGGGGATGGCGCGGTCATCGTGTGCGACGGCCTGGTCAGGATCTTCAAGCTGGCCGACCTCGAGGTGGTGGCGCTCCAGGGCCTCGACCTGCTCGTGGACGGCGGCGAGATGGTCGCGATCGTCGGCGCGTCGGGGAGCGGCAAGTCCACGTTGCTGGGGATCCTCGGCGGCATGGACGTGCCGTCCGCGGGGCGGGCGGTCGTGGCCGGGTACGACCTG
>MGOE01000036.1:0-6304 GCA_001797035.1 Chloroflexi bacterium RBG_16_72_14 | reverse complement strand
GTTCCGGCGGCGCGTCGTGGGGTTCGTGTGGCAGCAGGCAGGGCGCAACCTGCTGCCGTACCTGTCCGCGGTGGAGAACGTGGAGCTGCCGATGGTCCTCGACGGCCGCGAGATGCGGCGGCAGCGGGCCCTCGAGCTGCTGGACCTGGTCGGGCTCGCCGACCGGGCGACGCACCGGCCGGACGGGCTGTCCGGCGGCGAGCAGCAGCGGGTCGCGATCGCGATCGCGCTCGCCAACGACCCGGCCGTCGTCCTCGCGGACGAGCCGACGGGCGAGCTCGACAGCCAGACCTCGGCCGAGGTGTTCGGGCTGCTCCGGCGGCTCAACCGGGAGCTGGGAACGACGATGGTCATCGTCACCCCCGACGCGTTCGTGTCCGAGCAGGTGCAGCCAACGGTTGCCATCCGCGACGGCCGGACGAGCACCGAGACGCTGCGCCGGACCGAGCAGACCGACGAGGGCCACCACCGCGTGATCTCCGAGGAGTACGCCGTGCTGGACCGCGCCGGCCGGCTGCAGCTGCCGCGCTCGCACGTGGAGGCGCTGGAGCTGCGCAACCGGGTGCGACTGCGCCTCGAGGAGGATCACGTCGGGGTATGGCCGGACCGGGGCAACGGGACGCCGTCGTCGCCAGGGCCGCAGACGCCCGGGGAGACGGCGGGTGCGGGCGCCCGAGCGCCGAATGACGAGGCCGTCGGGGCACCGGAGAACGGGGCCGTCGAGGCGCCGAAGGACGAGGAGGCCGCCCCATGACCGCCGAGGGCGCGATGGTCGAGGCGCGGGGCCTCGTCCGCGACTACGTCACCGGCGCCTCCACCGTCCACGCGCTGCGGGGCATCGACCTGCACGTGGACCGGGGCGAGCTGCTGGCCGTCCGGGGCCGGTCGGGGAGCGGCAAGACCACGCTGCTCAACCTGCTCGGCGGCCTGGACCGGCCCACCGCCGGCACCGTCACCGTGGACGGAATCGCCGTGTCCGGGCTCGACGAGACCGCGGCCGCGGACGTCCGGCGCCGAACGATCGCGTTCGTGTTCCAGACCTTCGGCCTGATCCCGATCCTGAGCGCGGCCGAGAACGTCGAGGTGCCGCTCCGCCTGGTGGGCGCCGATCCCCGGGCGCGCGACGAGCGCGTCGTCGAGCTGCTGGACCTGGTCGGCCTGGGCGAGCGCTCGCGGCACCGCCCCCACGAGCTCTCCGGCGGCGAGCAGCAGCGAGTGGCGATCGCGCGGGCGCTGGCCAACCGCCCCAAGCTGCTGCTCGCGGACGAGCCCACCGGCCAGCTGGACTCCGAGACGGGACGGCGGATCATGCTGCTCATCCGGTCCGTGGTGCGGGCGGAGGGCGTCACGGCCGTGGTCGCCACCCACGACCCGATCATGATCGACGTCGCGGACCGGGTCATCGAGCTGCTTGACGGGCGGCTGATCGCGCCGACGCACCTGCCCGCCGTGGGGGCCGTCCCGCGCGGGTAGGGGGCCGTGTCGCGCGGGACGGGGAGGGGCGGACCGGGTCCGGCTTCCCAAGCCGCGAATCCAGGGGTGCGCCGTTCGTCGTCGGCTTGCGAAGCAGCGATGCGACGCGATCTCGGTTCGCCGGAGGCCTGCTGCCGTCTCCCCGCGGCTTCCGAAGCCGCACGGCGTCCTCGAGACCCCGAGATCGCGGCTTCCGAAGCAGCGCCGCCGGTCTGGGGGTCCGCGAGGTCCGGGTCTTCGAGGGCGGTGCCGGCGCGGTTCGGAGCGGGCCAGCACCGGGGACACGCCGCTCGCCCGGGTGCGAAACCTGTGCGACAATCCGCCGACCCGTGAACGACCAACCCGGCCCCACCGTGTCCATCGCGACCCCGCTCGCGACGCGCAACGACCTGCGGAACGTTGCCATCGTCGCCCACGTGGACCACGGCAAGACCACGCTCGTCGACGCGATGCTCCGCCAGACGGGGGTGTTCCGCGACAACCAGGCCGTCGTGGACCGGATCATGGACTCGATGGACCTCGAGCGCGAGAAGGGCATCACGATCCTCGCCAAGCAGACGACGATCGACGTCGGCGACGTCCGGCTCAACATCGTGGACACGCCCGGGCACGCGGATTTCGGCGGCGAGGTCGAGCGCAGCCTCCTGATGGTCGACAGCGTGCTGCTGCTGGTGGACGCCGCCGAGGGGCCGCTGCCGCAGACCCGCTACGTCCTCCAGAAGGCGATGGCGCGCCGCCTGCCCGTGGTCGTCGCGCTCAACAAGATCGACCGCTCGGACGCCCGCCCGGCGGAGGTCCTCGACGACGTCTACGAGCTGTTCATGGATCTCGGCGCGGACGACCACCAGATCGAGTTCCCGGTCGTGTACACCAACGCCAAGGCCGGCACGGCCACCCTCGACCCGGCGACCCCGGGCACTGACCTCCGTCCGCTGCTGGACATCCTCGTCGACGTCACGCCGGCGCCCGTGTACGAGCCCGGGTACCCGCTCCAGCTCCTCGTCACCAACCTGTCGGCAAACGAGTATGTCGGCCGGATGGCGGTCGGGAGGATCCGCAACGGGACGATCCGCGTTGGCCAGCGGATCGCCGTCCTGCGCGAGGAACCCGATGACATCGCCGGCACCGTGGAGCCCGGCCGCGCGGTCACGCTGTCCGGCACGGTCACGAGCCTCCAGACCGCGCACGGCATGGAGCGCGTGGACATCGCCGAGGCGGGCCCGGGCGAGATCGTGTCGGTGGCCGGGCTGCCGGAGGTCACGATCGGCGACACGCTCACGGACCCGGGCGACCCGCGGCCGCTGCCGCGCCTCGACGTGGACGAGCCGACGCTGCGGATGACGTTCGGCGTCAACACCTCTCCCCTCGGCGGCCGCGACGGCAGGTACGTCACGTCACGCCAGATCAGGACACGCCTCGAGCGCGAGGTGCTGGGCAACGTCTCGATCGAGGTCCACCCGACCGAGTCCGGCGACACGTTCGAGGTCCGGGGCCGGGGCGAGCTCCAGCTGGCAGTGCTGATCGAACAGATGCGTCGCGAGAGCTACGAGCTGACCGTCAGCCGCCCCGAGGTCATCCTCCACGAGGTCGACGGCGAGGTGCACGAGCCCTACGAGCGGATCACGATCGACATCCCGCCCGACTTCATCGGCGAGGTCCAGCAGGCGATGGCCGGGCGCAAGGGCCGCCTGGAGCAGATGACCACGGACGCGGACGGCCGCGTCCGGATGGAGTTCGTGCTGCCGGTCCGCGGACTCATCGGCTACCGGGGCCAGCTGCTCACCGACACGCGCGGCACGGCCCTGCTCCACCAGATCGGCGAGGGCTACGGCCCGTGGGCGGGCGACGTGACCCATCGCACGAACGGCGTCCTCGTGAGCGACCGGACCGGCACGTCCAACGCCTACGCGCTGTTCAACCTCCAGGACCGCTCGGAGCTGTTCATCGGCGCCGGGGTGGACGTCTACGAGGGGATGGTGGTGGGCGAGAACGCCCGGGCGGGGGACATGGACGTGAACCCCACCAAGGAGAAGAAGCTCACCAACATCCGGACCCACGCCCACGACGAGGCGCTCCGGCTGACCCCGCCGCGCCCGCTGACGCTCGAGAGCGCGATCGAGTTCATCGGCGCCGACGAGCTGGTCGAGGTCACGCCGTCCGCGATCCGCCTGCGCAAGCGCCTGCTCGCGAGGCACGAGCGGGAGCGCGAGCGCGGCCGGGCCCACGACCTGGCGCGGGCGGCCGAGCGCGGCTGAGCGAGACCACCCGCGGCCAGGCCCGCGGGCCAACGTCCGGGAGCCGCCGACCCGCTACCGGTGCGTGACGTGCCCGCGCACCGGCTGCGGCGGCACGCGGTAGGCGCCCGGGATCTGCGGCCGGCGACGGCCGTGCGGAGGCTGGAGCGCGGCTGGCCAGCACCACCGGACGTCGTCGTCCTCCTGGACCCCGTGGGGCCAGCCCATCTGCTCGGCGTGGAACAGGTTGGCAAGCGTCTCAGGGCCGCGGGCCACCAGCAGCACGAGCCCGCCCAGGACCCCCGCCGTGATCGCGAGCGCAATGACGCCACCGGCCTCCATGTCCTGATTCTGCGCCCCCGCTGCAACGACGCAGAACGGGGGTGTCGTTGCGGAACGGGTGGGACCCGCGGCTGGCCGCCCCGGGATCCCGATCAAGAGCGGGCGCGGCGTGCGGCGAAGGCGAGCGCGGCGTGCGGCGAAGGCGAGCGTGGCGCCCACGAACCCGAGCACGAACACCACGACCAAGATCGAGACCGGATCGCCGGGTGCCGGTGCCGCCTCGCCGGCCGCGGGGTCGGTGCCGGGCCCGGACGTACAATCCGCGGACGATGCCGATCTACCTCGACCACGCCGCGACCACCCCGGTCCGCCCGGAGGTCCTCGAGGCGATGCTGCCGTTCCTCGGTGCCGCCTTCGGCAACCCGTCGTCCGCGCACGCCTTCGGCCGCCAGGCGCGCGAGGCGCTCGACGACGCCCACGAGCGGCGGCACCGAGGCGATCAACCTCGCGCTCAAGGGCGCCGCGTGGGCCGGCCGGGCGAAGGGCCACCGGATCGTGACCACCCCGGTGGAGCACCACGCCGCCGGGCATTCCCTGGCGCACCTCGAGAAGTTCGGCTTCGAGGTGGAGCAGGTGCCGGTGGACCGTTATGGGCGGGTGGACCCGTCGGACGTCGAGCGGGCGATCACCGAGCGCACGATCCTCGTATCGGTCATGGCCGCCAACAACGAGGTCGGCACGATCCAGCCCGTCGCCGAGGTCGCGCAGGTCGTGCGCGGCCGGAAGGGCGTCCTGTTCCACGTGGACGCGGTCCAGGCCGCCCCGTGGCTGGACCTCGACGTCGAGGCGCTGGGCGCGGACCTCGTGTCGCTCGCGGCGCACAAGATCGAAGGGCCGAAGGGAACCGGGGCGCTGTGGATCCGGCGCGGCACGCACATCCTGGCGCAGCAGCACGGCGGGTCGCAGGAGCGGCACCGGCGGGCGGGCACGGAGAACATGGCAGGCATCGTGGGCATGGCGACGGCGTTCGAGCTCCGGGTCGCCGAGCGGGCGGCCGTCGCCACGCGCGTGCGGGCGCAGCGGGATCGGCTCGCCGCGGCCATCGTCGCCGACGGCGTCGAGCTGACCGGCCACCCCGTGGAGCGACTGCCCAACAGCCTGTCGGTCATCATCCCGGGCACCGACGGCGGCTCGGTCGCGCTGGCGCTGGACCTCGAGGGCATCGCCGTCTCGACGGGCTCCGCGTGCGCCACCGGCTCGGCGGAGGTCAGCCACGTCCTGTCGGCGATGGGCTTCCCGGATGACGAGGCCCGCGGGGCGCTCCGCGTCAGCCTCGGCCGGACGACCACGGACGCCGAGGTCGATGATGCGGCGAGGGTGATCACGTCGGTGATCCGGCGGATGATGGAACGCACGCCCGTGGCCGGTCGGGTGGGGGCCGCGTCGATCGAGGCGGCGCCTTGAGCCGGGTCCTCGTCGCGATGTCGGGCGGCGTGGACAGCTCGGTGGCCGCCGCGCTGCTACACGAGCAGGGGCACGACGTCGTGGGCGTGTGGATGCGGCTCCACGACGTGGCGGACGCGTACTCCGAGGTGAAGAAGAGCTGCTGCTCCGCGGACGCCGCCGACGACGCGCGCCGCGTCGCCGCCCGGCTCGGCATCCCGTTCTACGTCATGAACCTCGAGCGCGAGTTCGCGGCCGGCGTCATCGAGCCCTTCCTCGCGGCGTACCTGGGCGGCGAGACGCCCAGCCCGTGCGTGGACTGCAACAGCTACGTCAAGTTCGGGGCGCTGCTCGGTCGGGCGCGGCACCTGTACGACTGCGAGGCCGTCGCCACCGGGCACTACGCGCGCCGCGTGGTCGTGGATACGCCCGACGGCCCGCGCGCGACGCTCGCCCGGGCCGCCGACACCTCCAAGGACCAGACCTACTTCCTCTACGGCCTGCGCCAGGACCAGCTGTGGCACAGCCGGTTCCCGCTGGGCGACCTGTCGAAGCCCGAGGTGCGCGACATCGCGCGCGGTCTGGGCCTGGTGACCGCGGACAAGCCCGAGAGCCAGGAGATCTGCTTCGTGCCCGGCGGCGACTACCGCGCCGAGCTGCGGACACGCGGCGGCTGGGTGCCGCGGCCCGGTCCCGTGCTGGACGCGGACGGCCGCGCGGTCGGTGAGCACCAGGGAGCTGCGGGGTACACGGTGGGCCAGCGCAAGGGGCTCAATGTGGCGCTCGGCGAGCCGCGCTACGTGTCGCGAATCGACCCCGCGACCAACGCCATCGTCCTCGGGCGGCGCGAGGACCTCGAGACCCGCGAGATC
>MGOE01000035.1:20800-20900 GCA_001797035.1 Chloroflexi bacterium RBG_16_72_14 | reverse complement strand
CGTCGCGGTGCGGGGCCATCACGTCCGCCGGCCAGCGGGTCAGGTGGACGCTGGCGGGCAGCGTGGGCACGACCGACACGATCAGGTTCTGGTACAGCGT
>MGOE01000035.1:2371-20793 GCA_001797035.1 Chloroflexi bacterium RBG_16_72_14 | reverse complement strand
AGGAACGGCAGGATCGGGGCCGCCGTGCGGGCGAGGGTCGCCAGCGCGGCATGCAGGGTCGCGAACGCGGCCTCCCGGTCCGCCGGCTCCGCGCCCTGGCGCATCCGGTCCCGCGACCGGCGCAGGTACCAGGTGGACAGGTCGTCGATGAAGGTGCTGATGATCCGGGTGGCCGCCTGGGCGTCGTAGTCGGTGAGCCGCTCGCCGACGTCTGCGGCCAGCCCGGCCGCCCGGGACAGAATCCAGCGGTCGAGGACTGGCCACGGGTCCCTCCGACCGGCCCCGACCATCGTCTCGTCGATGCCACGGGCCGGCGCCCAGCCGTCGAGGCGGGCGTAGGTGACGAAGAACGCGTACACGTTCCACAACACCAGCAGCTCGCGGCGTGCCTCGTCCGCCGCATGCCAGCCGAACAGGATGTTGTCGTCGGGCCGGGCGCTCGCATACATCCAGCGCATGACGTCCACGCCCATCCGCTCGGCGGCCTCGTCGAACTCGATGGCGTTGCCCCAGCTCTTGTGCATGGGGCGGCCGTCCTCGCCGAACAGCGTCGCGTAGCCGAAGATCGTGCGGAACGGCTCCTCGCGCCGGAGCACGGTGCTCATCGCGAGCATCGCGTAGAACCAGTTGCGGAACTGGCCGGGAAAGCTCTCGGTGATGAAGTCGGCCGGGAACCACCTCGCCCAGTACGCCGGGTCCTCGCGGTAGTGCATCGTCGAGAACGGCACGATCCCGGCGTCGAGCCACGGGTTGCCGACGTCCTCGATCCGCGCCACGGGCTCCCCGCACGACGAGCAGGCGATCTTCACCGCATCCACGAACGGGCGGTGCGGGGTGTGCCCCTCGAACGCAGCCCAGCCTTCGACGGCCCGCTCGCGCAGCTCCTCGCGCCCGCCGATGACGTCGAACGTGCCGCACGCCCGGCAGTCGTAGATCGGCAGGGCGAGGCCGTAGTAGCGCTTCTTGGAGATCATCCAGTCGCGCATGTTGAGGAGCCAGTCCAGCTCGCGCTCGTAGCCGAAGCCCGGGATCCACCGGATCCGGTCCACGACCTCCATGATCTGGTAGCGGAGGCTCGCGTCCACCTCGGCTTTCGTCAGCTGGTCCCGCGGCCGCGTGTAGACCTCGCCCATGCTGATGTACCACTCGTCCACGAGCCGGAACAGCAGCGGCGTGCTGCAGCGCCAGCAGTGCGGGTAGCGGTGGCTGTAGGGCTCGAGGTGGTAGAAGAACCGCCGCTGCTCGAGCGAGTCGATGATCGCCTCGGTCACGCCGGGCGCCTCGCGGCCCGAGAGCCATCCGAACCCGTCGTAGTAGCGCCCGTCCTCGTCGATCGGGCCGATGATGGGCAGGCCGATGGCGACGCCCAGCTGGTAGTCCTCGGCGCCGCAGCCCGGGGCGACGTGGACGATGCCGGTCCCCTCCACCTCGCCGACCTCGTCCCAGGTCACGACCCGGTGCTCGTAGCCCGCCTCGGCGAATGCGTCGCGGATCGCCGGCAGGTCGTCGAACGGTCCCTCGTACCGCCACCCGGCCAGCTCCGAGCCAGCGCGTTCCTCCAGCACCTGGAACGGGCCACGGAGCGCCTGCCTGAGCGTCCCCTTGCCCAGCCAGAACGCATCCTCGCCCTGGCGGACCTTGACGTAGCGCAGGTCGGCGCCCACGGCCGCGGCGACGTTGGCCGCCAGCGTCCAGGGCGTGGTGGTCCAGACGAGCAGCGACTCGCCCGGGCGGTCCAGCAGCGGCAGGCGGACGGTCAGGCCCGGATCCTCGCGGTCCTGGTACCCCTCGTTCATCTCCATCTGGGACAGCCCCGTGCCGCAGCGCGGGCACCAGGGCATCGTGTCGTGGCCGCGGTACACCCAGCCGCGCCGGTGGCACTCCGCGAGGAACCCCCAGATGAGGTCGTTGTTCTCGTTGCTGAACGTGAAGTAGCTGCCGCCCAGCTCCGGCATCCCCAGCCGGCCGACGATCATCTCCACGGTGTCGGTGACGGGGCCGCCGGGTCCGTCGACCGTGATCACCTGGGCGGGGTCCGCGGCCAGCAGGTCCCGCAGCCGGAGCAGCTCCTTCGGGTCGTTCCAGTCCATCCAGTAGCCGAGCCGGACGCTCTGCTCGGTCTGGCGGGCCGCGTAGGTCAGCACCCGCTGCTTGCACAGGCTGACGAACGCCGCGATCCCGAACGCCTCGATGTCCCGCTTGGACGTGAAGCCCAGGTCGCGCTCCACGTTGACCTCGACCCACAGGCCCTGGCAGTCGAACCCGTTCTGGTACCGCTGGTCCTGGCCCAGCATCGCGTGGAACCGCTGGTAGAGGTCCTTGTAGCTGCGGCCCCAGGCGTGGTGGACGCCCATCGGGTTGTTGGCCGTGATCGGCCCGTCGAGGAAGCTCCATCGCGGCCCACCGTCGTTTTGCGCGCGCAGGCGCGCGAACGTGCGCCGGTCCGCCCACTGGCGGAGCAGCTCGTGCTCCTGGGCGACGAAATCGGGCTTGGCGGTGACGGGTCGGAACATCGGGCCTCGTGGTCGCCGCACGGTCGTCGGGCTCGCTGCGGCGGGTGACCAGTCTACGGAACGCGGGCCCGTCGCGCGGCCGCCCCGGCCCCCTTCGCCCTCGACATGGACCATCAGCGGCCGAGCCGGAGCGGTGTCGGCGAGCCCCGATCCGGCGCGCGGGCGTATCATGCCGCGCGATGACGACCTCCCCGAGACCGTCCCCGCGGTCACGCTCTGCGTTCGCCGCGGCCTTCCTGTCCCTGCTCTTCCCGGGCCTCGGGCACGCGTACGCGGGCGCCGTGACGCGCGGTCTCGCGTTCGCCGCCGTGCCGTTCCTGTCCCTGGCACTGCTGGCCGGGATCCTGCTCCGGGCCGACCGGATCGAGCTGCTCGGCTTCGTGATCCAGCAGCCGGTGCTGATCGCGATCTTCGCGGTCAACGTCATCGCGCTCGCGTACCGGCTGGTGGCGGTCGTCGACGCGTGGCAGGTGGCCCGCTACCTCAACGCGGTGGATGCGTCCGCCGGCGGGCGGGCCGGGCGGGCGCGCCTGCCGCTCAGCCCGCTGTCCCTGGCCGGCCTGCTCGCGGTGATCCTGGTCGCGGCCGGCGGGCACCTCGCCGTCGCGCGCTACAACGTCATGGCCCTCGAGCTCGTCAACTGCGTGTTCAGCGAGGCCGGCGATGCGTCCTGCGAGTCGCCGGAGGAGAGCCCGGAGCCGGGCACGTCCGGGGATCCGTCCGCGTCGCCGGAGGAGAGCGAGTCCCCCGAAGCCTCCGTTGACGTGGGGCCCATCTCCAGCAACGCGGTGGGCACGCAGGCCGCCACCCTGCCGCCCTGGGACGGCAGGGAGCGGCTGAACATCCTGCTGGTCGGCGTGGACCAGCGCCAGGGCGAGCGGACGTTCAACACCGACACGCTGATCGTCGTGTCCGTGGACCCGGTCACCGGCCTGGTCGCGATGTTCCAGGTCCCGCGGGACATGGTGGACGTCCCGGTGCCGCAGAACGCGCAGCGGGTGTGGGGCAGCGTCTACCGGGGCAAGGTCAACAGCTGGTACATGCAGAACCGCAGCCGCGAGGACCTGTGGCCGGGCCAGACGGCCCAGGCGCGCGGCTTCAACTCGCTCAAGGCCCTGCTGGGCGAGCTGTACGGGCTCGAGATCCCGTACTACGTGATGGTCAACTTCCAGGGCTTCCGCGAGGTCGTGGACACTCTCGGCGGAGTCCAGATCAACGTCCAGATCCCGGTCGCCGAGAGCACGTACCCGGCTGGCACCGGGAGCCTGCGCCGCGTCTACATCCCTGCCGGCCCGCAGCACATGACCGGCAGCGAGGCGCTGATCTACGCCCGGTCGCGGCACCGCGCGCAGGGCGGCGACTTCGACCGCGGGCGTCGCCAGCAGCGCGTCCTCATCTCGCTCAAGGACCAGATGAACGCCCGGGCGGTCATGGCGAACCTCGACGGCCTCGTGCGGGCACTCAGCCAGTCGGTGAAGACCGACATCAAGACGGGCGACGTGGCGCGCCTCCTGTCGCTCGCCGAAAGCGTGGACACCAGGAACGTCCGCTCGTACGTGTTCTCGCCCCCCTACTACGCCACCGAGTACCCGAGCTCCGACCGCGGCTACATCATCACGCCCCGCGTCGCCCGCATCCGGAGCGCGGTCCGGGAGGCGTTCAGCCTGTCCGCCGAGCAGCTCGCACTCCGGGAGCGGCTGGCGGCCGAGGGCGCCCAGGTCTGGGTGCTCAACGCGTCGGGACGCACCGGGCTCGCCAGCCGGGTCGCGGACTACCTCGCCTACGACGGCCTGGAGGCCTCGGCGCCGGTCCGGGGCCAGGGGCCCAACCTCGCCAGGACGAAGATCGTCGTCTACAACGGGGCCGAAGCCCAGATGCCCGAGACGATCGCCTACCTCGAGCGGGTGCTCGGCGCGAAGGCGACGGCGGCAACCGACCCGGATGTCACCGCGAACATCGTCGTGACGCTGGGCGGTGACGCCCCCAATCTCGAGGTGGACGCGCCCGGCTGAGCCCGGGCACGCGAGCGACGACCGCGGCGGTCAGCCCTGGTCGATCGGCGTCAGCCAGTGGCGATACTCGGGCAGGTTCCCGCGCACGGCGGCGAAGTACCGCTCGCTGACCTGGCGCGAGATCGGCCCGATCTGGCCCGTCCCCACCGCGCGATGGTCGACCTCGATCACCGGGCTGACCTGGACGCCGGTCCCGCACAGGAACACCTCGTCGCAGATGTACAGCTCGGAGCGGTCGACGGAGCGCACCTCGACCGGGAGGCCAAGGTCCTGCGCGAGGCCGATGATCGCCGCGCGGGTCACGCCCTCGAGGATGTCGTCCGACACCGGCGGCGTGATCAGGGTCCCGTCACGGACGATGAACAGGTTGGCGGCCGAGGCCTCGGACGCGTGGCCGTCGGGCGTCAGGACGAGGGCCTCGTCGAAGCCGTTGAGCTCCGCCTCGGACTTCTGGAACGCCATGTTCACGTAGCCGCCCACGATCTTGCCCCGGGCGGGCAGCGCCTCGTCCGCGTTCCGGCGCCAGGTCGAGGTCTGGAGGCGGACGCCCTTCTCGATGTCGATGTAGTTCCCGAACGGCACCGTGATCACGTACAGCTCGTGCTCCAGGTGGTGGAGCTTGACGCCGATCGCGCGGGTGCTCTTGTAGAACGACGGCCGGATGTAGACGTCCTCGCGGAAGTTGTTCCGGCGGGCCGTCTCGACCACGATCGAAGCGAGCTCGTCCACCGACGGGATCGGGTCCATGAGCAGGATCCGCGCCGACTTGCGGATGCGCTCCACGTGCTCCCGTATGAACAGCCCGTACAGGCGTCCCTGGTCCGCGTTCCAGTACGCCCGGATGCCCTCGAAGGTGGCGGTGCCGTACATGAACGCGTGGGTCATGATGCTGACCTTGGCGTCCTTGAGCGGGACCCAGTCGCCCTCGAAGTAGGCGACCAGGTCATCGAGGGTGCGCGCCGTGGCGGGCGTCGGGGAGGTGGACGGCTGCTGCGTGAGCATGACGGCTCCAGTCGCGACGAGGCGGCCCGGAGGCCGCTCGGGTTTGGCTCACAAGGGTCGGCCGAGTCTAGCACGCGGCTTTGGCCCGGCTCCGCGGCCGAACGCTCCGCAAACCGGGCTAGATGACCCCGCCGATCTCGAGGCCGACGAGGCCCAGGTAGGCGAGGTAGAAGGCGCCGCCGACGAGCAGCGCCCGACCGCCGAGGCGGGCGCTGCGCCACATCGGCAGGAACACCGCGCCGACGGCCAGGAACGCGATGCCGGCGCTCGCGAACGCGACCAGCGAGTCCCCGGTGACGGTCCACGCCGCGGGCGCGAACACCAGCGCGACCACCGTCGGGATGGCCGACTGGAAGACCATCGCGCCGGTGATGTTCCCCATGGCCAGGGTGTCCTTGCCCTGCCGCACCCAGATCAGCGAGTTGAACTTCTCGGGCAGCTCGGTGGCGATCGGGGCGATGACCAGCGCGAGGATGATCTCGTTGACGCCGAGCGCGGAGGCAAGGTGCTCGACCGCGCCCACGAACAGCCAGGCGCCGCCGACGATCGCCCCCAGGGCGGCAACGACCTGGAGGCCCACGATGCGCAGTCGCGGCACGTCCGGGTCGCGGCGCACGCCCCGCCGGTCGAGGCGGCGGAAGCGAAGCGGGGCAAGGTCCGCGGCGTCCACCTCGGGGTCGGCCTCGAAGTGCGCCTTGACGTACCACGCGTAGATCGCGATCAGCAGGACCGCCACGACCAGCTTGCCCGCGCCCAGCTCCGAGGGCAGGAACGCGGCCCCGATGGCGAGCGCGTAGGCGATCACGAAGTAGCGGATGTCGTGAACCAGGACCACGGTGTCCACCGGCATCCGGGTCCCGGTCGGGCGGCGGCGCCGGAACGCCAGGACGCCGACGCCGGTGATGAACATGGCGAGCGTCGAGAGCATGAACGGGGCACCCAGGATCGCGCCGATCCCGACGGCGTGCGAGGCGTCGCCGCCCGACCCGAACAGGATCGCGATCAGCGGGATCATCGTCTCGGGGAGCGCCGTCCCGACGGCGGCGAGCACGGACCCGACGGCACCCTCCGCGAGCTCCAGCTTGCGGCCGAACCACTCGATGCCGTTGGTGAACAGCTCCGCGCCGGCGAGGATCACCACGAACGCGACGGCGAGGACGAGCAGATCCACGCTATCCCTCCAGCCCGATCGCGGCGGCGATCGAGACGCCGACGACGACGAGCACGGCGAGGGACACCAGCGCCAGCCGGCGGTCGCGGGCGACGAGGAAGCCGATCCCGGAGACCACCACCCGGCCGATGGGGAGCAGGAGCACGGTCACGAGGCCGGCCCACAGGAAGCCGGAGGGTCGCAGCGCCAGCAGGTCGGCCGGGACGCGGCCGGGGTCGAACACCGGGCGCTCGCCGTGGTCGAGCGGGTCGACGCCGCTGAGCACCATCCCCAGCACACCGGCCAGCACGAGGACCACGGCCACCCAGGTCCCGATCACGAGCAGCCGGGCGACCAGCGTCTCGATCGCGGGGCCGGGGTCCCGGGAGCCGGCCGCGGCCGACGGCATCGTGCTCACAGCCCGAGCGCCCGGCGCGCCATCTCGAAGGCCGTGTACGCCATGACGGCGACGAACAGCCAGCGCAGAACACGCACGTCGACCCGGCTCGCAATCCGCGACCCCAGCGACGCCCCGGCGAACACGCCCAGGGCGGTCGGGCCCGCGACGTACGGGTCGATCTCGTCGCGCAGCAGATAGATCACGGCCGACGCCGTGGCCGTGACGCCGATCATCATGTTGCTGGTCGCGGTCGCGACCTTGAGCGGCACGCCCATCGCGAGGTGCATGACGGGCACCTTCACGATCCCGCCGCCGACGCCCAGCAGCGCGGAGACCACGCCGGCGCCGACCGACGCCGCCATGCCGAACCGCATCCGTCGCACCCGGTAGCCAGGGCCGTACAGGTGCGTCGCGAGGTCGGCTGCGTCGGGGACCGGCACCGGCTCGACGGCGGCCGAGGCAGGCACGTCCACCCCGGTTGCGATCGGGTCGCCGGCGTCGGGGGCCGCCGGCGCCTCGTCGTCCGTCGCCGGCCCCGGGGCCACGATCACCGGCTCGCCGGCCGACACGGCACCCTGGCGGGCCATCGAGACGGCCACCCACGTGAGCAGGACGGCGAACAGGCCCGCCAGGACCCGTTCCTCGAGCAGGAACGCGATCAGGCCGCCGGCCAGGGCTCCCGCCGCGGTGAACAGCTCGAGGACCATCCCGAGCCGGAGGTTCGCCACGTGGCGCCGGAGGTAGACCCCGGCCCCCGCACTGGAGGTCACGATCACCGATACGAGGGACACGGCGACCGCCTCGCGCAGCGGCACGCCAAACCCCAGGGTCAGCAGGGGCACGATGAGCAGGCCGCCGCCCAGCCCGAGCAGCGAGCCGAACAGGCCGGCGGCCGCGCCGCCGGCGAGCAGGATCAGCCCTGCGGTCATCTCAGGTGATCACCCCTCCAGGGGCGGATGGCGACGCTCCCGCGAGCCACCATCCCGAGCGATCAGGGGCGCAGGTGCTGCGGCGCGTAGGGCAGCAGCGCCACGTGGCGCGCGCGCTTGAGCGCCACCGCCAGCTCGCGCTGGTGCGCGGCGCAGGTTCCGGTCTTGCGACGCGGCTCGATCTTGGCGCGCTCGGACAGGTAGCGCCGGAGGCGGTTGACCTCCTTGTAGTCGATCACGACCGTCTTGTCCGCGCAGAAGGAGCAGACCTTCCGGCGGCGGCGGTCGCGGTAGTAGTCGTCGCGCTTCTTCGTGCGGGGGGGCATGGATCGGGTCTCCTGGATGCTGGGGGCGGGACGGGCCCGCCGGGGCGGCTGAGGGCCGCGGGAAGGTCCCTAGAACGGGAGGTCGTCGAGGTCGTCGGCGTCGCTCGCGGGACGGGTCGGTCGCACGGTCTCGCCGCCACCGCCACCGCCAGCGGCGGCGCCGAAGCCGCCGGACGGGGCGGCGAACCCGCCCTCGCCCTCGCCCTCACGGGGCGCGCGGGGGTCGAGGTTGATCACGCTGTCCGCGGTGATCTCCAGCGACACCCGCTTCTGGCCGTCGCGGGCCTCGTACTCGCGGGTGCGGAAACGCCCCTCGACGAACACGCGGGTGCCCTTGCGCAGCTGCTCCGCCGTCCGCTCGGCGCGATCGCCCCAGACGGTGACCCGGAACCAGTCGGTCGCCTCGACCCACTCGCCGGTCTGCTGGTTCTTCGTGCTCTGGTTGACCGCGACGCTGAACTCCGTCACGGGACGGCCGTTCGGCGTGTAGCGCATCTCGGGATCGCGCCCGAGATTGCCGATGATCGAGACCTTCGAGAACGACGCCATCGTGAGCGGCTCCCCTCGTCAGTCGATGGCCGCGGGTGCGGCCTCGCTCTCGGACTCGTCGATCCGCTCGGCGACGTCCATGTCCTCCTCCTCGTCCTCGACGGGCGGGAGGTCGGTGTCGATCTCCTCGGCCTCGCCGGCGGCCGCCGCGTCGCGGCGGACCTTCACCGGCTTGACCGCGCGGGTCACGAGATAGCGGATCACCTCCTCGGTGATCTGGAGGCTGCGCTCCAGCTCCGCGATCGCCTCGGCCGGAGACTCGAACACGATGATGTGGTACGAGCCCTCGCGGTGGCGGTCGATCGGGTACGCGAGGCGGCGGCGGCCCCAGGGCGCGACCTTGACGATCTGCCCACCCGAGGCCACGACATACCGCGTGGTGCGGTCGATGACCGCGGAGACCTTGTCGTCCGGCGCATCCGGCCGGATGACGAGCATGAGTTCATAGCGGCGCACGGCCTGCGAGACTCCTTCCTGTGGGATCTGCCCCGCTGTCCGGACGCGCCGGTGCGGAGCCGAAAGGACCGCGGGAGGATAGCACGTGTCGCGGCGGGTGAGCCGCCGCCGGCAGGTTGCCCACGGGAGGCGGGTTCGGGGCGCGACCTTGTGTATGCTCTCCGCCGTCGGCCACGCCCAGCCCAGCCCAGGGGGTCTCGTGCAGCTCTCGATCCTGCTCCTCGCGGCAGACCGGATCGCTGCGGACGCGCTGTCCGTCGCGCTGGCGCGTCCGGGCCACGGGGTGACGGTGGTCGCCCTTCCCGAGGAGCTCATCCGCCAGGCCGCGGGCTACAGCCTGGTCGTCCTGGACGAGGTCCTGGCCCCCACGGTCGCCGCGATCATCACCGAGCTGCGTGGCGCGCCGGCGACGGCGACGGTCCCCGTGCTCGCCGTCGCGGGCTCCGACAGCCTCGACGACCGGATCGCGCTCCTCGAGGCCGGCGCGGACGACATCATCACCAAGCCCTTCGACCAGGTGGAGCTCGAGGCCCGGATCGAGGCCCTGTCGCTCCGCTTCCAGCGCTCCCGGGGCGGCACCGCGCGCCAGGCGGCGTCGATCGGCGACGCGCAGTCCCGGCGCGTGGTCACGGTGTTCAGCCCCAAGGGCGGCGTCGGCACGACGACGGTGGCGACCAACCTCGCCCTGCTCGCCGCCGAGCGGCACCCCAACGCGGTGCTGATCATCGATTTCGACCTCGCCTTCGGGCAGGTGGCGTCGCACCTCAACCTGCAGCCCAAGCAGTCGCTGCTGGAGCTCATCCGCGACGACTCGGCGCTGCACGAGGCCGAGCTGTTCCGCACCTACGCCGTCCACCACGCCAGCGGCGTCCACCTCCTCGCGGCGCCGCCGACGCCCGGGTTCGCCGCCAGCGTGACCGGCGAGCACGTGGACCTCGTCATCGCGCGGGCCCTGGAGGCCTACCAGATCGTCGTCGTGGACGCGGGCGCCACCCTCGATGAGCGGATGCTCGCCCTGTTCAGCCGCTCGGACATCGTGATCGTGCCCGTGCTGCCCGAGATCCCGGCCCTCAACGCCGTCCACCTGCTGCTCGACCAGCTGTCCGAGACCGGTGCCATGGGCGCCTCGACGATGTTCGTGCTCAACAACACCTTTGCGCGGGAGCTCCTCCGGCGGTCCGACATCGACAACGCGCTGGGCGCCCAGATCACGGCCGACCTGCCGTACGACCCGTTCGTGTACCTCAAGGCCGCCAACGAGGGCGTGCCGGTCGTGCGCAGCGCCCCCAAGTCCGCGCCAGCGGAGCACTTCCGGAAGCTCGCGTCGCTGGTGTTCGGCGGCGCGGGGACCGCGGTAGCCACGCCCGCGGCAAAGGAGCGGAAGGGCCTGTTCGGCCGCCGCGGCTGATCCGCGGGCGGTGCCCGCGGGCACCGCGTCGCCCGTTGCGGTGGGGTGCGGTCGGGTCCCCGGCACAACGGCCCCCGATTCGACGACCTGCGGATCGTTGCCGCATTCATCTGCCAGGCCGCAGGGTGGGATCGAATGACCGACCGTTGTGGTCGGCGGCGTCCCTGGGGGTGACCATGCACACCTGTCACTGGGCGATCCGGGCGTGGACCCTGGCGGCGCTGCTCGCGATGGGCGCCCTCCTGACCGTGCTGTCCGCGATCGCCTGAGGCGCAGGCGCCGCGGGCGGGGATCCCGCAGGCCCTCGGCGGCGCCTCCGGGTTCGCGCCCACCCGGCGACTCACGGGCACGACGTTCGCGCTCGATGGTGCCGAGGGAGGGGCTCGAACCCTCACGAGGTTGCCCTCAGCGGTGTTTAAGACCGCCGCGTCTGCCGGTTCCGCCACCTCGGCACTGCCCGGAGCCCGGCCCATCGTAGCCCGTCGACGACCCTGCGACCCTCGATGCCGATCCGCAGGGTGGACAATGTCCGGGCGTCCGGGCTCGAGATCACAGGGAGTCCGCCATGTTCCAGCGCCGCCAGCCGATCGAGCTGCCGCCCGTGCCTGAAGGGGCCGACCGCCCCACGATCCTCGCCCGCGTCTACCCCGGGTACCACGAGCAGGCCGTGGAGCTGTTCCAGCAGGACGCAGAGCTCCTCGCGGAGGCGGGCTACTTCCCCGTCGGACAGTCGTACGCCGAGGGCCGCTACGCAAGCGGGTACGTGCTCCTGGTGACGCTGCTCGTGCTGGTGGGGATCGGCATCCTGCTGCTCATCTACATGGCGGCCGTCCGGCCGCCTGGCTCGCTCGCGGTCACCTACGAGCGTCGCGACGTGATGCCGTTCGCCGGTCGCTGAATGGAGGACGGCACGGGCGGGCCACGAGGCGCTCCCCTGACGAGCCCGGTGCTGCCCTGCCGCTCACACGAAGGCCCGCCGGCAGCGCGGCGGGCCGTGGTCGTTGGAGCTGTGGAGGCGACGATCGGATTCGAACCGATGAATAAGGGTTTTGCAGACCCCCGCGTTAGGCCACTTCGCCACGTCGCCCGATGAGCCGGCGACGCCCCGCCGGCAATGTCTCCAGGTTGGCTGCCCCTCGAGGATTCGAACCTCGGCTAACGGATCCAAAGTCCGCTGTCCTACCACTAGACGAAGGGGCAGCGGTGCCGGGCGTCGATCTCGGGCCTGGGGAGGGAGTGGAGCGGAAGACGGGACTCGAACCCGCGACCCTCACCTTGGCAAGGTGATGCTCTACCAACTGAGCCACTTCCGCTCGATGCACCGACCGGTGGGTTGGTGCCGAGAGCCAGATTCGAACTGGCGACACCGCGATTTTCAGTCGCGTGCTCTACCAACTGAGCTATCTCGGCCCGGTCCCGAGCCCCCGTGGGAGCCCGTCGGCGGGGCGGAGGATATCACGGGGCTCGATCGGGCGACAAGGCGGCCGGCCGTCCGAGCGGGCCCTCCCCTACTCGGGTCGGAGCGCCGGCGTGCGTTGGATCCCGAACACGTCCTCAGGGCTCGCGACCGGGGCCATGCCGCCCAGCGAGCGCAGCCGGTTGATCCGGTCGACGACCGGGGGATGGGTCGAGAACATCGCCGACGACCGCTTGTCCGCGTGCTTGATCGGGTTCTCGAAGTAGAGATGCTGGGTGGCCCGGTTCGCGACCTCGAGCGGCTCCTGGTCCAGCGCGATCTTGGCCAGGGCCTGCTGGAGTCCCACCGGGTTGCGCGTCAGCTCCACGCCCGACGCGTCGGCGAGGTACTCGCGCTGGCGGCTGATCGCCATCTGGACCATGCGGGCCATGATCGGGGCGAGGATGGCCAGCACGATGGCGACCAGGAAGATCACCACCTGGAGCGCGCCGCCGTCCCGGTCGCGCGAGCCGCGCCGGCCGCCGCCCCAGAACGAGAACCGCAGGAAGAAGTCGGCCAGCAGGGCGATCGATCCCACCAGCACGCCGACCATCAGCGAGAACCGGATGTCGTAGTTGCGCACGTGCGACAGCTCGTGGGCCATGACGCCCTGGAGCTCCTCGCGGTCCAGCTTCTGGAGCAGCCCGACCGTGATCGCCACCGACGCGTGCTTCGGGTCCCTGCCGGTCGCGAAGGCATTGGGCGCCGTGTCGTCGATCAGGTAGACCTTGGGCATCGGGACGTTGGCCGCCAGCGCCATCTCCTGGACGACGTTGATCAGCTGCGGCTGCGTCTGGGCGGTGACCTCCTTGGCGCCCGAGACCGTGAGCACCAGCGAGGCGCCCAGGTAGTACGAGAACAGCGAGGCGACCAGGCCCACCCCGATGGCAAGGGCGGTCGACGGCAGGGCGGCCGCGGGATCACCCGTGACCGCCCAGCCGATGAACAGCCCGAGGAGGCCGAGGAGCACGATGACCGCCAGCGCGAGGAGGACCGAGTTGCGTCGGTTCGCCCCGATCTGGTCGTAGAAGGTCGCCATGGAGCGGGCTCAGGCGCGGGCGCGCCGCGTCTCAGCCGAGGCTGAGGTCGACGTTGGGGACCTGTGCCGCCTCCGGCTCCGCGTCGAAGAACTCGCGCTTCGTGAACCCCAGCGGGCCCGCGATCAGCACGCTCGGGATCGTCTGGATCGTGTTGTTGTAGTCCAGGACCGTCGCGTTGTAGTGCTGGCGCGAGAAGCTGATCTGGTTCTCGGTCGTGGTCAGCTCCTCCTGGAGCTGCATGACGTTCTGGTTCGCCTTGAGGTCCGGGTAGTTCTCGACGACGGCGAACAGCGACCGGAGGGCGCCCGTCAGCATGTTCTCGGCCTGCGCCTGGTCGTGCGGGCCCTGGGCCCCGGCAGCCACGGCGTTCGCACGCGCCTCGGTGACCTTGGTGAGGACGCTCTGCTCGAACCCCATGTAGCCCTTCACGGCGTTGATGAGGTTCGGGATCAGGTCGTGCCGGCGCTTGAGCTGGACTTCGATCTGGGCGAACGCCTCGTCGATCCGGTTGCGCCGCGTGACCAGGCCGTTGTACAGGCCGACGACGGCGACGACCACCACGACGATGATCGCGATGATGATGATCAGCGTGAGATCCATGCGGTCTCCTCGAGTCAAGCGCGAGCACGCGCCGCGAACCAGCATAGCGCGCGCCCGGGCTGCGGATTGCCCTCGGCGGCACGCCCTTCGGCACTGGCGGCACCGCGATACGCGGGCAACGATGCGCATTCGGACGAATCGCTCGGGGTGCACTTGCCGTGGCGCCTCGCCGGGCCGGCGGCATGCCGACCGTCATCCTCGCGATGGCGATCGCGGCATGCTCGACGACATCTCCAACCGTATCGCCGTCGCCCTTGCCCACTGCGGGGGCGACTCCGGCCCGTGAGTCGGAGCCACCGGGGGCCACGTTCGCGCCCATGCCCACGCCGTCGGCATGGGCATCGCCCTCGCCTGGCGAGCCGCCCGCGTGGATGCCCGTTGGGGATCCCGGTCCGTTCCCGGGCGACCCAGGGGTCGAGGCGCTCGTCGCGACCCCGTCGGGCTTCCTCGCCGTCCTCAACGGCGACGTGGGCATGGGCAGACCAGACGTCCGCGTGCTCACCTCGGTGAATGGCTCGGCCTGGACGCCGGGCGGCCTGCTCCCGGGTCGAGCGGGAGCCCGGCTGCAGGACCTTGCCCTCGGTGCCGCCGGGTTCGTCGCGGTCGGCTCGCGACCGCGCCAGGCGGGCACGCTGGCGCGGCTCGTCGACACATGCGAGTCGGAGCCATCAGGCGACGGGGGCGCGACATGGTGGTCACCGAACGGCGCGGAGTGGACCTTGCGGGGCCGGGGCTCCGCCTTCGACTTCGGCCCGGTGCTGGCGGTGACCGCGTTCGGCGACGGGTTCGTGGCGGTCGGCGGCAAGAACACGGGCGCGGGCGTCGGCGTCTCGGCGGCCTGGGTCTCGCCCGATGGCCGGCGTTGGACGCGTGCCAGGGGGAATGCCCTGCGCGCCGGGGCGATGTACGACCTCGCCACGATCGGCCGGACCGTCGTCGCCGTCGGGCGGACCGAGTGCCTGAGCCACGTGCCGATGGCGTGGACCTCGTCCGACGGCCGGGCGTGGACGGCGACGCAGCTGGGCCCGCTCGGCACCCTGGACGTCGTGGCGAGCGGACCGGGTGGCCTGCTTGCCGCCGGCTGGTCGGGTGACGACCTGGCGCCGGGCGCGGCCTGGCGCTCCTCGGACGGGGTCGGCTGGGAGCCCGCGACCCTGCCGCCGGACGTCGAAGGGGTCCGCGACATCGTCGGGCTCGACGACCGCTACCTGCTCGTCGACGACAACGGCCTCGTCTGGTCCGGGAGCGGCGGCGGCGACTGGGTGCTCGTCCTGCGGCCCGAGGCCGGGTCGGTCGATCGGGTGGTGATCGGCCACGGGATCGCGCTCGCGATCGGCACCGGTTGGGCCGCGCCGGAGGAGCCGCGGCCTGCCGCCGTGTGGACCCTGCCGCTCGACTCGCTGCCCTGACCGCACGTCGTCGGCCCGACCCCGCCGTCAGTGACGGATGTCCATCCCCGCGATCGGCGTTCGACGATGGAGCCGCGGGCGCGTCGGCCCGACGATCGAGGCAGCGGGGCCGCGTCCTTGCCCCGGCGTCGGGAGACACACCCTCGTGAACAACCTCGTGACCCTGCTCCAGATGCTGCTTGCGACGGCGGCCCTTGTCACGCCGGTGATCGTCGGCGTCCGCCACCTCGACCACGAGTCAGAGCGCTACGCCTGACTCCCGGGGGTGGTGGGCGGTGGAGGACTCGAACCTCCGACATCCTCGGTGTAAGCGAGGCGCTCTGACCAACTGAGCTAACCGCCCGATGGGCCGGACCGACGAGGGCTGAAACACGAACGGGCGGCCGACCGGCCGCCCGCATGAGGTCAGGAGAGTGGTGCCCAGGCCGGGACTTGAACCCGGATGAGTTGCCTCATACGCCCCTCAAACGTACGCGTATACCAATTCCGCCACCTGGGCCCGTATGCAGCTGTCCGAGCCGGCGGGCCCGGTGGGCCCTGGTACCGAGGGAGGGACTCGAACCCACACGACCTTGCGGCCACTAGGTCCTGAACCTAGCGCGTCTACCATTCCGCCACCTCGGCCCGACTCGGCCACCGATCGGCGCGCCCGAGGGCTTACCGGTCCGTGGCGAGGCGCCATCCTAGCACATCCCAGAACCGGTCCCCGGGGGTCGCGATGAGCCTCGGAGCCATCCCGTCGAGGCCCCGCGCGAACATGACCTCCGTGCTCCAGGCAAGCGGCAGGATGGGCTGGCGCTCCGCCAGGCCGGCCAGCAGCGCCTTCCAGGCCGCCGTCCGCGTCTCGGGCGTGCCGACGGCGCGCGCGGCCTCCAGCAGCTTGTCCAGCGCCGGGTCCTGGTAGCCCGACAGGTTCGACCCGGACGCGCGGACCTGCGACGACGCGAGCAACGGGAAGACGTCCGGCTCGAGGCCCATCGCGATGTCCACCACGGCCGCCGTGTACGTGCCCGCCCGGAGCCGCTCCACGAGCTCGGCGGCCGGCAGCTCCACGAGGTCCACCGCCAGGCCGAGCCTCGTCCAGGCGTTGCGCACGTAGGCGGCCGTCGCCGCCAGCCGGGGGCTCGCCGCGGCCGGCACCGTCAGGATCTCGGCCCTGTACCGCTCCTTGCCGCGCGGCGCGGTCCAGGCGCCGTCGGAGAGCTTCCAGCCCGCGTCTCTGAGCAGGGTGTTGGCCTGCTTGCGGTCGAACGCCACCGGCGGGGCGGAGGCCGCGTCGAACGCCCACGAGGCCGGCGGGACCAGCGCGTCGGCCCGCTCCGCGTCGCCGCCCAGGACTGTCCCTACGAGCGCGTCGCGGTCGATCGACGCCAGGAGCGCCTTCCGGACGCGCGCGTCGTCGAGCTCCGGGTGGGATGGCCGGAGGTTGAGCATGACCGCCGACAGCGTGGTCGTCGGGTAGGCGATGCGCTCGATGCCCTCCTCGCCCTCCAGGGCCGTCGCCTGCTCCACCGGCAGCCCGGTGGCCCCGTCCACCTGGCCCGACTCGAGCGCCGCGGCCAGCGCGGCCGCGTCCTCGTAGAAGCGGACCTCGATCCGTTCCAGGTACGGCACCGGCCGCGTCGGCGTGGCGGAGGGCACCGGCGTGGCGAACGGATCGAGCGTGGGTGACGACTCCGGCTCCTCCACCGGGGGCGGCAGCAGGGCGGCCGGCACCAGGACGGCCCGCTCGTCGTCGAGCTCGGCGAGCACGTACGGACCCGTGCCCACCGGGAGCGTCGCGAACTCGCCGGTGGCAAGGTCCGCGAACGGGACGTCGGCGAGCAGGTGGGCCGGCAGCAGCGGCTGGGTCGCCGCCGCGAGGAACCCGGCGATCGGCGTCTGGAGCGTGAACTGGACGGTGTGCTCGCCGACCGCCGCGACCTCGACCTCGGCCCACGACGACGCCACCGCGCCCACGGCGTCCGGGCTCTTGAGCGCCTCGACGGTGAACACCACGTCGTCCGAGGTGACGGGGACGCCGTCCTGCCAGGTGACGTCCTCGCGGAGGCGGAACGTCCAGGTCTGGCCGCTCTCGTCGGTCGTCCACGACGTCGCGAGGTCCGGCTCGAACCCCCCGTCCGGCCCCAGCCGGACGAGGCCGCTGAAGATCAGCCCGACCAGCGTCCGCTCGGCCCGCGAGCGCGCGGTGATCGGCGTGATCGAGGCCGGCACACCCACCACGCCCTCGCGATAGGTCGCGGGCGGCGGCAGCGTGGGCTCCGGCGTCGGGGTGGCCTCGACCTCCGCGGCCGGTGCCTTGGGCAGCGCGAGGACGCCACCGAGGCCGACGAGCAGGAGGACGAGGATCAGGACGACCGCGTGGTCGCGGCGGTTCATCGAGGCTGGCCTCTCCGGTGACGAGCGGGCCGGTGCGGGACCGGGCCTAGCCGACGAACGAGACCAGCGCGAACAGGACGAACAGCACCAGCAGCACGAGCGTGAACTGCCACAGCCGCTTCTCGATGCCCCGGCGGCTGCGGTAGACGGCCGAGTCGCCGCCGAACGTGCCGGACAGCCCCGTGCCGCGCGCCTGCATCAGGATCGCGGTGATCAGGGCGATGCTCAACAGGATCTGGCCGATGGCCAGGATCGGATCCACGGGTTGGCTGACCTCCGTTGGGTGACGGCTGCGGATGGTAGCAGACGGAGCGCGAGGGGCCGGCAGGCGGACTGCCCTCCGGTTATCCCTCCGAGGACCGAGGCGACGCCCCCGCGAGCCATCGGTCCGAGGATTCCAGGCGCGAGGTCCCGGTCATCCCCGCCCAGCGCGGCAGCCCGGCGAGCTCGAGGATCGTCGGCGCGACGTCCGCGAGCACCCCGTCGCGCAGCGACCGCCCGGCGATCGACCGGCCGAGCCCCAGCAGCGGCACCGGGTTGAGCGAGTGCGCCGTGATCGGGTTGCCCGCGGCGTCACGCAGCTCGTCGGCGTTGCCGTGGTCCGCGGTCACCAGCAGGACCGCGCCGGGCCCGCCGGGATCGGCGGCCTCCACGCGCGCAATCGCGTCCACGATCCGGCCGAGGCACTCGTCGATCGTGGCCAACCCCCGGATGGTCGCGTCCCACACGCCGGTGTGGCCGACCATGTCCGGGTTCGCGTAGTTGGCGACGATGAAGGCGTACCGGCCGGACT
>MGOE01000035.1:1983-2357 GCA_001797035.1 Chloroflexi bacterium RBG_16_72_14 | reverse complement strand
CACGCCGGCCGCGCTCATCTCCGGCTGGCGGTCGTAGGTCGCAACCTTGGGTGATGGGACCAGCCGCCGCTCCTCGCCCGGCCAGGGCGCCTCGCGGCCGCCGTTGAAGAAGTACGTGACGTGGGCGTACTTCTCCGTCTCGGCGACGTGGAACTGGCGCCGGCCTGCCTCCGAGAACGCCTGCGCCAGCGAGTGCGCCTCCTCGGGCCCGAAGGCGACCTCGACCGGCAGCCCGGACTCGTACTCGGTCATGGTCACCACGTGCAGGTCCCGGGGTGCGGGCTCCCCGCCCGGGCCGGTGCGATCGAAGGCGTCGAAGCCGGCCTCGGACAGCGCGTGCACCAGCTGGCGCGCGCGGTCGGCCCGGAAGTTGA
>MGOE01000035.1:0-1974 GCA_001797035.1 Chloroflexi bacterium RBG_16_72_14 | reverse complement strand
CGATCTGGTCGCCGTCCCGCGGCCGGCCGTCCACGCCGTCCACCACGGTCGGCACCACGAACTCGTCCGTCTCGCCGCGCGCGTAGGCGGCCTCGATCGCGGCCGTCGCCGACGGCGCGTGCGCCCCGGCGCCGTGGACGATCGCGTCGTAGCCGCGCTCGGTGCGCTCCCAGCGCTGGTCGCGGTCCATCGCCCAGTACCGCCCCCCGACCGAGGCGACCCGCACGTCGGGATGGACCGCGGCGAGCTTGGCCTCGAGGTCGCGCATGAACCCGAGCGCGGAGGACGGCGGCGTGTCGCGGCCGTCGAGCAGCGCATGGACGCGGACCGACGGCACGCCCAGGCGCGCGGCCAGCTCCACGAGGGCGACCAGATGGCGATCGTTGGCGTGGACCCCGCCCGGGCCGACCAGCCCGACCGTGTGCAGTCGCCCGGCCTGGCGGGCGCGCTCGCAGGCGGCGAGGAGGGCCGGGCGGGCGAAGAAGCTGCCGTCGGCGATCGCCGCGTCGATCCGGGGCAGGTCCTGGAGCACGGGACGACCCGCGCCCAGGTTGAGGTGGCCCACCTCCGAGTTGCCCATCTGACCCGCGGGGAGCCCCACGGCGTCCTCCGACGCGCGCAGGACCGAGTGCGGCCAACGGGCGAGCAGCCCGCGCCAGCGCGGCATCGGTGCGGCCGCGATCGCGTCCGCATACGCGTCGTGGCCGATCCCGAACCCGTCGAGGACGACGAGGACGATTGGGCGCGGGCGGGCGGCGGGGCCGTTGGCGGCGGAGCCGTTGGCGACGAGGACGTTGGTTGACGCGCTCCCCTGCCCGGCCGTCACCCGAGGCCCCGGGCGCGCGCGGTGAGCCCGGCGCGGGCGACGATCCCCGCCATCTCGTCGGGCTTGAGCGACGCCCCGCCGACGAGCGCGCCGTCCACCGCGGGCTCGGTGAGGAACTCGTCCACGTTGGCCGAGGTGACGCTGCCGCCGTAGAGCACCGGGACAGTCTCCGCGGAGCCGCCCCAGCCCAGCGACCGCAGGCCGGCTCGGATCGCGTCGGCCATCGCCGCGGCGTCCGCGCCGCGGGCGTTGCGGCCGGTGCCGATGGCCCACACCGGCTCGTACGCGATCACCAGGCCCGCCGCCGAGAGCGCGACCGGGTCCCGGCCCTCGAGCGCCCCGCGCAGCTGCGCGTCCACGACCTCGGTCGCTCGACCGGCCTCGCGGTCCGCGAGGACCTCGCCCACGCACAGGATGGGGCGCAGGCCCGCCGCCAGCGCGCGGTCCAGCTTCGCGCCGACCTGGGCGTCGGTCTCGCCGGCGTAGGCGCGGCGCTCCGAGTGGCCCAGGATCACCCAGCTCGCGAGCCCGGCCAGCATCGGCGCGGCGATCTCGCCCGTGTAGGCACCGGCCAGCTCGTGGTGGACGTTCTGGGCACCCACGGCCACGTCCTCCCCCGCGAGGGCGTCACGGACGGCGGCCAGGCTCACGTACGGCGGGCAGATCACCCGGGTCACGCCGGGCTCGCGGGTGCGAGACGCGATGGTCCGCGCGAGACCCCCGGCATCGGCGGGGGTGGTGTTCATCTTCCAGTTGGCGGCAATCACGATCGGGCGCATGCCCGAATGATGCCAGAGGCAGCGGCGCCCACCCCGGCCGACCGGCCCACCCGTGACCGCCGGCCGGCCCCGATTCCGCGGACCCTTGGCTCACCGGACCGTCGCTTCGGCCCCCTCGCGCGAGGATCGCGGCCGGAACGGTCGGTCGCCGTGCCGGCGCCCGATCCCCTCGTCGTCGTGGAGCGCCAGCCGTTCCAGGCGGTCCAGCGCCCGCTGGACCGCCGACCGGTGCAGCTCCAGCCGTCCGGCGATCTCCGACAGCGACGCCTCGGGGGTCTGCCGGCGGGCGTCCGCCACCGCGCGCACGGTCCGTGGCTGCTCCGCCAGGCGCCCGTCGGCCTCGAGCGCGTCGATCGCCGCCAGCTGCCG
>MGOE01000034.1:20620-20806 GCA_001797035.1 Chloroflexi bacterium RBG_16_72_14 | reverse complement strand
CGAGGTGGCGCCGTCGCCCGAGGGCACCGTCGCGACGATCACCCGCGAACCGGTCGGCGTGGTCGGTGCGGTGATCCCGTGGAACTACCCGGCCCAGATGGCGGCCTGGAAGCTGGGGCCGGCGCTCGCGACCGGCAACACCGTGGTCATCAAGCCCGCCTCGACGACCTCCCTGAGCCTGCTTCG
>MGOE01000034.1:19848-20546 GCA_001797035.1 Chloroflexi bacterium RBG_16_72_14 | reverse complement strand
TCGGCGAGGCGATCGGGCGGCACCCCGACATCGACTGCGTCGCCTTCACCGGCTCGACCGAGGTCGGCCGGCGATTCCTCAACTACAGCGCCGAGACCAACCTGAAGCGGGTCCTCCTGGAGCTCGGCGGCAAGAGCCCCCAGCTCGTCTTTCCGGACGTCGCCGCCCTGGAATCGGTGGCCGCGAACGTCGCCATCGCGATCTTCTGGAACATGGGCGAGAACTGCAGCGCGGGCTCGCGGCTCATCGTCCACCGGACGTTGAAGGAGCGGCTGCTCGAGGCGGTCACCGCGGAGCTGGAGAACTGGCGCGTCGGCGACCCGCTGGATCCCGACACGCGGATCGGCGCGCTGATCTCGCGCGGGCACATGGAGCGGGTGCTCCGCTACATCCAGATCGGGAGGGACGAGGGGGCGCGCGTCGTCACCGGGGGCAGGCAGATCCTCCAGGAGACCGGCGGCTACTTCGTGCCGCCGACGATCTTCGACGGCGTCCGCAACACCATGCGGATCGCCCAGGAGGAGATCTTCGGGCCGGTCCTCTCGGTCATCGAGTTCGAGACGGAGGCGGAGGCGGTGGCGATCGCGAACGACACGCCGTACGGCCTGGCGGCCTCGCTCTACACGCAGGACCTGAACGTGGCGCACCGGGTCGCGCGCGATCTCCGGGCCGGTGTGGTTGGAATCAATGCCTACTCC
>MGOE01000034.1:16656-19836 GCA_001797035.1 Chloroflexi bacterium RBG_16_72_14 | reverse complement strand
ACCACCCCGTTCGGCGGCTACAAGCTGTCCGGCTTCGGCGGCCACGACAAGTCCGTCCACGCGCACGACCAGTACACCGAGACCAAGACGATCTGGATCCAGCTCCGGTAGGCGGTTCCGACGCCGGCGAATCGCACCCTGCGAGACGGCGAGCTGACGCATCTGGGCAAAGCTGGGTAGACCCCGGGTCTACATTGACGATGTCTCCCCCCGAGACCCAGAGACGCCTGACCTTCCCCCCGGGTCAGGCGTCTCTTGTCCGTCCCGGGCCCGTGGGCCCAAGCCTGGAGGCCGCCGATGCCTGACGCCTACGTCCACGCCCTCGCGCTGGGGCTCGATCCCGCCTGGCGCCGCCTGCCCGACGAGGCACGGCGGGAGACCGCGGCCCAGTTCGCGGTCGCCGTCGCGACCGACCACCCGATCCGCACCGAGACCTACTCGCTGATCGGCCTCAAGGCCGGGATCGACCTCCTCCTCTGGCGGCTGGCGCCGTCATTCGACGACCTGGAGGAGGCCGCGGCACGGGCGCTGCGCAGCGGCCTCGGACGGTGGCTGACCGTGCGCCAGAGCTTCGTCGGGCTGATCCGGGAGTCGCAGTACGTCGCCAGGCCGACGAGCCAGGAGCAGTCGCTGTTCGAGGGCGAGCGCTCGCGATACCTGATCGTCTACCCGTTCACGAAGGCGACCGACTGGTATCTGGCCTCGAAGGAGGTCCGCCAGGGGTCGATGAACGAGCACATGAAGGTGGGCCACGGCTACCCGCAGGTCCGCCAACTGCTGGCCTACTCGTTCGGGCTGGACGACATGGACTTCCTGGTCGCCTACGAGACCGACGACCTGGCGGCCTTCTCCGCCCTGGTCCGCGACCTGCGGGCGACCGACGGGCGGCGGTCCACGGTCCGCGATACGCCGATCCTGGCCGCGGTCCACCGGCCGATCGGCGAGATCCTCGAGCTGCTGGGCGGGTAGCGGGCGCGAGGGTGGCCGAGACAACCCGGTGACGACCCGGATTGGGGCATCCGGCGGTCGAGGGTACGCGACGCCCGCCCGATGTCGTACCCTGCCGGGCCATGGATCGCCGTCTCGTCCTCGCGACCGCACGGGCCGCCTTCACCGCCCTGGCCCTGGCGGCCATCGGGGCCCAGCTTGCCGAGCTCGCGGGCCGGGGGGTGCTCAACCCGGTCAACTTCTTCAGCTACTTCACGATCCAGAGCAACCTCATCGGCGTCGCGTCGTTCCTCGTCGCAGCCGCCGGCTGGCGGCGGGCCCGGTCGGCCGCCATGGACCTGTTCCGGGGCGCTGCCGTGGTCTACCTCACGGTGACCCTGGTGGTGTTCGCGCTGCTGCTCTCCAACACGGACGTGGACACCGCCGTGCCGTGGGTCAACACCGTCGTGCACCAGGTGTTCCCGCTGGCCGTGATCGCGGACTGGCTGGTCGACCCACCGGACGAGCCGATCACCTTCCGCCGCAGCCTGTGGTGGCTCGTCTACCCGCTCGCCTGGGTGGCGTACACGCTCGTCCGCGGCCCCATCGCCGGCTGGTACCCGTACCCGTTCATCGACCCCGCGAACGGCGGCTACGCGACGGTGGCCGGGTACGTGGTCGCGATCCTCGCGTTCGGGATCGTCCTGTGTGCCATCGTCTCCGCGGCGGGCCGGATGCTGGGCGCGCGGCGAACCGCCGTTGCCTGATCCGGCGCCGCGCGCGGCTTGCGGGACCCGCGGTCGCCGCCCACACTCGCCCCAGCAAGCGCAGGTCGAGGAGGACGCATGACGGGCAGCCTGATCGACGTCGTGCCGCAGCCGCGGATCGACACCCTGGTGACCGATGCGGCGACCGGTCTGCAGCGACGCCGGACCGAGTACTCCGGCACGGTCTGGTTCGGCGGTCGGCCGCAGGTCACGAGCTACGGCACGCTCACTCGCACGGCCTTCGCAAGCATCGAGAGCCCGTTCTTCCTGCCCGACAGCCTCCCCTACCGCCCGGACCCGCTCGAGGATGCGCTGATCGTCGTCTCGGTGGCGATCCAGGGCGCCGAGGACAAGGCGCACCAGATCCTCGAGTACCGGGCGGGCCTCGAGCCCGACCCGCGCAACCCGGCCGTGTGCTGGATGCAGCTCCAGGTGATCGCGCGCTCGATGGTGCCGCTCGCCGTCAGCTACCGGGTGGACGCGCTGGTGGCGATGAACGCGATCCTGACCGAAGCGGGCGCCGGGTGACCACCCTCGACTTCGGCCGGTTCGACGTCCTCACCTTCGACTGCTACGGCACCCTCATCGACTGGGAGGCGGGCATCCTGGCCGGACTCCACGGGGTGCTGGATGCCCGCGGCGTGGCGGCCGACGACGAGGACCTGCTCGAGCGCTACGCCCGTCACGAGGCAGCGATCGAGGCCGGGCCGTACCTGCGCTACCGCGAGGTGCTGGCGCGCTCGCTCGCGGGCGTGTGCGCGGAGCTCGGCGTCGAGCCGCGTGCGGAGGAGCTTGCGGCCTTCGGTGGCTCGGTGGGCGACTGGCCGGCGTTCCCGGACTCCGCGGCGGCGCTTGCCCGGCTCCAGGAGCGGTTCAAGCTCGCCGTGATCACCAACTGCGACGACGACCTGTTCGCAGCCTCGGCCCGGCGGCTGGGCGCCGACTTCGACTTCGTCATCACGGCGCAGCAGGTCGGCGGCTACAAGCCCAGCCTTCGCAACTTCGAGGTCGCGTTCGAGCGGATCGACCGGCCGCGCGACCGGATTCTCCACGTCGCCCAGAGCCTGTTCCACGACCACGTGCCGGCCAGGGCGCTGGGGCTGTCGTCGGTGTGGATCGACCGCCGCCACGACCGTCCCGGCAGTGGCGCGACCCCGCCCGCGGCGGCGGCGCCCGATCTTGCCGTGCCGGACATGGCGACGTTCGCGGAGCTCGCGACCGCCTAGCGCCGAGGCCCGGCGTTGGCCGGCCGCGCTCCGTTCGCTCAGCGGTTGAACGAGCCCACGGCGTTCGATCTCACTCGCCCAGCGAACGGGTTGGCCCATGCGCGACCGACCGATGGGCTGGCCCGACCGCCCAGCGAGCGGAATCGCACGCGAGCGCATGGTTCAACCGCTGGGCGGCTGGGGCGCCACGGTCGCGCGTGCCGCCCCGACCTTCCTGCTCCGCCAGGCCTTCCGGTCGATCGCGGCGGTCAGCGGGACGG
>MGOE01000034.1:16390-16574 GCA_001797035.1 Chloroflexi bacterium RBG_16_72_14 | reverse complement strand
TGGCCGCGCTCCGGTCGCGGCTCGCCGCGGCCCCGGAGCCGGACCTCGCGGTCGTCGGGTCGGCGGCCCACCGCGCCCTTGCCCGGGAGGTAGCCGAGCGCTCGATCACGCTCGTCCGGGACGACGACGGGATCCTCCCGCTCCGCCTCGAGCCAGGTGCCCGTATCCTCACGATCATGCCCCG
>MGOE01000034.1:15755-16240 GCA_001797035.1 Chloroflexi bacterium RBG_16_72_14 | reverse complement strand
GCATCGCGGCGCGAGGCCACGGCCTGACGGGCGTCGCGACATGACGCTGCTGTCCGAGATCGGGGACCAGCCGGCGGTCGCGGCCGGCCTCCTCGAGCGCGCGCCCGCGATCGCCCGCGTCGCCGCCGCGCTGCGGGCGCGCGAGATCGAGCACGTCGTCATCGCCGCGCGCGGCACCTCGGACCACGCCGCGATCTACGCGCAGTACCTGTTCGGCGTCCGCCTGGGGCTGCCGGTGGGCCTCGCGACGCCGTCGATCGTGTCGCTATACCGGGCGCCCCTGCGGTTCGGGCGGGCCCTGGTCATCGGCATCAGCCAGTCCGGGGCGTCGCCGGACATCGTGGGCGTCCTGGCGGCGGCCCGCGACCAGCGGGTCCCGACGATCGCCCTGACCAACGAGCCCGGCTCGGCGCTGGCGGTGGCCGCCGATCACGTGATCGACCTCGGCGCGGGGCCCGAGCTCGCCGTCGCGGCCACCAAGACCT
>MGOE01000034.1:10822-15687 GCA_001797035.1 Chloroflexi bacterium RBG_16_72_14 | reverse complement strand
CGCCGACCCGGGGCTGGGGCAGGTGCCGGCGGCGCTCGCGCGGGCGCTCGGGGCGGAGGACGCCGCCCGGGCCGTCGCCGCGCGCCTGGCGGGCCACGAGGCCTGCGTGGTCGTCGGGCGCGGCTTCGAGTACGCCACCGCCCGCGAGCTCGCGCTCAAGCTCAAGGAGCTCGCCCAGGTGGTCGCCGACCCCTACTCGGCCGCCGACTTCCGCCACGGGCCGATGGCGCTGGTGAGCGCCGGCTTCCCGGTCCTCGCCATCGCCACGGCCGGCCGTGCCGCCGCCGACATGGACGCCCTGATCGGGCGGCTGCGCGACGACCTCGGCGCCTACGTCGTCGTGCTGACCGATCGACCTGTCACGGGACCCGGCGACGGCCCGCGGTCGCTCGCGGTCCCGGCCGGCCTGCCCGAGCACCTGGTGCCGATCGCCTCGATCGTGCCCGGCCAGCTGCTCGCCCACCACCTCGCCCTCGCCCGCGGCCTGGACCCGGAGCGGCCGCGGAACCTGACCAAGGTCACCCGCACCCGTTGAGGCGGAGCCGTCAGGCGGGGGTCACCGGCACCGCGAGCTCGACCACGAGGCCGTCGGCCACAGAGCCGGAGATCGTGCCCAGCTGGCGAACGCCGCCATCGTCGCGGAACACGTTGTCGCTCTCGAGGCTGACCTGCGCGAAGTTCGCGACGCTCTGCTCGTAGCCCGCCGTCGCGTACACCTCGGCGCAGATGCCGGCCGGCAGCGCCACCTGTGAGGTCGCGATCTTCTTCCCGGCGTCCGCGGTCGTAGCAACGTCGGGGTACACCTCGAAGTGGATGTGCGGCCAGCGGCCTGAATAGGTGGCCGGGAAGATGCTGGTGAACGTCACCAGGCCGTCGGCGTCGGTTGCCTGGACGCCCCGCAGGTAGTTCTGGTCCTCGATGCCATCCGAGTACATCGAGTAGCGGCCCTCGCGGTCGCAATGCCACAGGTAGACCGCGGCGCCGGCGAGGGGCTCGCACGCACGGGACTCGTCCTGGATCAGCAGCCGGATCGTGAGCGGGACGCCCTCGGCCGTGCCCGACGACGCGCCGAACGAGGAGCGGATGTCGCTGCGTACGACGCCGCTCTCCTCGAGGACGTCGGGGCCGTTCGACCCGTCGCCCGGATAGGGCCCGGCGGTCTCCTCCGGGATCGGGTCGCAATCCGCGGAGCTGCCGCTCGTCGCGGCCGCCGACGCGAGCGCCGAGGCGGAGCTCGATGCGCCCGGGGCGCAGGCGGCGACGGTGAACACGCCGGCGAGACCGATGAGCTGGAGGACGCGGCGCCGGTCGATGAGGGTGGCGATGTCGGCCTGCAGGCCCTGGTCGTAGAGGTCGGGGACGTGGTCCATGGCGGGCTCCGGTGGGACGCGGCCGGGCCTGGGCACCCGGCATCGGTTGCGTGCCCACCATCGCCGACCCGCATGAGATTCCGATGACAAGATGGTCCAGGCCGGCGGTTCGGCGAATCGAGCCTCAGCCGGCGATCTGGATCAGGTTGCCGCAGGTGTCGTCGAACACGGCGGTGGTGACCGGGCCCATCGCCGCGGGCTCCTGCACGAAGCGCACCCCCAGCGCCCGGAGCCGCTCGAACTCGGCCTTGACGTCCGCCACCGCGAACGACGTGAACGGGATCCCGTCCGCCACCAGCGCGGCCTTGAACGGAGCCGCCGCCGGATGCGCGTCGGGCTCAAGGACCAGCTCCGTCCCGTCCGGATCCTCGGGGGACACGACGGTCAGCCACCGGAACTCGCCCATCGGGATCTCGGTCTTCTTCACGAACCCGAGCACGTCCGTGTAGAACGCCAGGGCCCTGTCCTGGTCGTCCACCAATACGCTTGCGAGGTTGATGCGCATGGAACGCTCCTTCACTCACGCGCCGCCCAGCGATCCACGAGGTGGATGAGCGGCGCCCGGTTGATGCTGTGGAACTTGTAGCGGCCGTCCCGCCGAGTCCGGACGAGGCCGGCTGCCTCGAGCACGTCGAGGTGCTGCGAGACGGCCTGCCGGGTCAGGGACAGCTGGTGCCGTGTCGCGAGACGTGAGCAGAGCTCGAACAGCGTCTGGTCGTCCCGCTCCGCCAGCTCGTCCAGGATGGTCCGTCGCGTGAGATCGGCCAGGGCCCGAAAGACGTCTCCCACGCCCGTACAATAGGCAAGTGGATACTTGCCTGTCAAGCCGACCGCGTTCACCGAGTCGATGTCCGGTCCCCGACCCTTGTGCGCCAAGGGCGTTTGGCAGGTCGAGGCTGGCGGTGAGCCCGAAGGAATGCGGCTGCCAGAGCACCGCCGCTCGGGCGCAGTGGCCAGCCCAGGGATCCCGCGAGCCGCGATGAGTCCTGCGCCGTCCGGCGGTCGTATTGTCGAACCCGTTACCGAGGAGGTTTCTGATGCGCAGCGTGACCTATTCGATGGGCGTCTCGCTTGACGGCTATATCGTCGGGCCGGACGGCGGCTTCGACTGGACGGCGCCCGACCCGGAGGTCTTTCGCTTCTGGATCGACGAGATCCGAGGGGTCGGCGTCCACCTGTTGGGACGACGGCTGTACGAGACGATGCTGTACTGGGAGACCGCCGACCAGCATTCATCGCTCGACGACGCGGAGCTCGAGTGGGCCGCCCTCTGGAAACCGCTCCCGAAGGTGGTGTTCTCCACCACGCTGTCGGCGGTGGAGGGCAATGCCCGCCTCGCCTCCGGCGGCCTGGCGGAGGAGATCGAGCGGCTGCGGGCCGAGCCGGGGGAGGGCGACATCGCGATCGGCGGCGCCACGCTCGCCGCCGAGGCGGCCGCCTTGGGCGTGATCGACGAATACCGGGCGATGGTCTACCCGGTGCTGGTTGGCGGTGGCATCCCGTTCTTTCCCCGGCACGAGCGCCGGGTGGATCTCGGACTCGTCGAGACCCGCACCTTCAGCTCGGGAGTCGTCTACCTCCGCTACCGCGTGGCGCAGTAGCCAGCTCGTCCGCCGAACGGCTTGAATGGCAGGGTTGGGGGGACTTACCAACCGTCCTTGACGCACACGTCAGCCCTCGGCGGGATCCGTTGGAACCACGCTGCCAGGCTGGCCCGCATGTGGCCGCGGATCTCGACAATCTCGCCCGCGCGGACGAGGAGCACCTTCACGCCGATTGCGTGGGGGAGGCCGGTCACCGGATCCGGCTCGAGGACCAGGAACGCCGGACCACCGCTGGCCGAGGTCCGCGCGAGGCCGATGCGGCGTTCCGGGGGCTCGGCAAGGACGCTTGCCAGGTACCGGACGATGGCCGGCCGGCCCCGGAACAGGCGTGGATCCGGCGGCATCGCCATCCGTGCGTCGGCCGCCAGCAGCCCGGCGAGCCCGGCCACGTCCGCCCGCTCCCAGGCATCGATGTAGCGATCGGCGATGCCTGTGAGATCGCTGTCGGCATCTCCGTGAGTCGCGTCCGTCGCATCAGCCGAGCGTTCGCGGATGGTGGCTCGCGCTCGCTGCACGCCACTGTAGACGGCAGCCACGGATGTCTCGAGCGCTTCCGCGATGTCCGCCGCCGGCCAGTCGAGCACGTCGCGGAGCACCAGCATCGCGCGCTGCCGTGGCGGCAGGACCGAGACCGCGGTGAGGAACGCGAGGCCGACCGACTCGCGCCGCAGCACGGCGTCCACGGGATCACCGGGGCTCCCGCCGGCGAGCCATGCCTGGGGAACGGGATCCGGCCAGCCCAGCTCGGCCTCGAGCGACGTCGCTGGCCGCCGTCGCCGACGAGCGAGCAGGTCCAGGCAGGCATTGGTGGCGATCCGGTACAGCCAGGGCCGCAGACCTTCGGTGTCCGCCAGGCGGCCGCGTGTGCGCCACGCCCGAACGAGCGCCTCCTGGACCATGTCTTCGGCGTCGTCGAGCGTGCCCACCAGCCGGTAGCAGTGGAGCCGCAGTCCCGGCAGCACGGGCTCGACGAACCTGGCGAACCCGTCCGGGTCGACCGGAGAAGGCCGGCCGGCTGGTTCCGTGGCGGGTTCGCCCGGCGCTTCGACCGCACGCCTATGCAAAGAACGCATCCATCGCGTGGAGATCGCCCGGATGCTCGCGCACCTCGACAATCCGCCCGTCCCGCAGCTCGTAGACGATCACCTCCCGATCATGCAGCGGGCTTCGCCCCTCACGCTCGCCGCGGGTTACCTGCAGGACGACGGCGCGGCGCTCGTTGGCGAGCACGTCGACGACCTCGGACCGGAGCGTGCCCGCCGTGAGCTCCGCCAGCCGGCCCATGGACTCGAACAGCTCAGCCTTGCCCCGCCTGACCCCGGCGTGCTGGGCGGTCCCGGGGGCGTGCCAGGTCACGTCGTCCGCGAGCAGGCGGTCGATTGTCGGCATGTCGGCGCCGGCGAAGGCGGCGTAGAGCTCGCGCACGATGGCCTCGTTCGGGTGGCTCATGATCCCGCGTCTCCGTTGTGTGTGCCGGACAGGCACCGGCCCTGCGCTTGATCAACGGCGCGGCGCCCCCGAATTCGTCGGTTCGGCCCGTCTCGGGTGTCGCTGCGGGCACCTGTCGGCGGCAACCCTTCGGCCCTTGTCGCGCTTCACCCTCGCGCCAGCGTCAGCCACGGAGCCGACAGACAGCGATGCACGGAGGGACGTTGACGACATGGCCGGCGCCGGGATGCCGCTCCTGACGATCGAGCTCGAGCACCTGACGACGCTGGCGGACGGTCGGGTTGCCGAATGGGAGGCGCTCGGTGGGGGCGCCGAGCCGCTCGTGTGGGTCGAAGGCGGGCCGGGCCTCCCCGCGCACCTCGCCCGGGCCGACGTGGTGCCGGTGCTCGACCGGTTCCGCTGCCACCTCGTCAACGCACCCGGATCCGGGCGCTCGACGCCA
>MGOE01000034.1:4422-10787 GCA_001797035.1 Chloroflexi bacterium RBG_16_72_14 | reverse complement strand
CGTGGAGTTCCTCGAAGCGTGGCGGCGAGCCGTAGGACTGGGCCCCGTCACGCTCATGGGCCACTCCTGGGGCGGCCTCGTCGCGCCGGCCTGGGCGGCCCTCCACCCCGAGGCGGTTCGCCGGCTGATCGTGGTCTCCGGCTACGCGGGCGGCGGCTCCGTCGATCCCGCCGAGGCGGCGGCGGAGCAGCGGCGGGCGCTCGACCGGATCCGCGATCGGGCATGGTTCGCCGAGGCCTGGGCCGCCTGGGAGGGCAGCCTCGGGGTGGTGGGCATGTCCGAGGAGGCGCTGGCCGGCATCTTCCGCGCGATCCTGCCCATCTACTTCGCACAGCCCGAGGAGCCGGCTGCGGCGGCGCACATCGAGCGGATCCGGCGTGAGCAGCGCTGGCATGCGCCGATCGTCGACGCCTGGAGTGGCGCCCGCGACGAGGCAGACTACCGCCCCCTGCTGGGCCGCATCGGCTGTCCGACGCTGGTGATCGCAGGCGAGCACGACTGGATCTGTGGGCCGACCTGGAACCGGGCGCTGTCCGACGCGATCCCGGGGTCGCGGCTCGTCGTCATCGAAGGTGCCGGCCACCTCCCGCAGTACGAGGCCCCCGCGGCGTTCAGGGCCGCCATCGACGACTGGCTGGCCGCTGGAAGGTCGCTGAATGCCGCCATCCGGCGGACTGCAGATCCTGCTGATTGATTGCGCAACTTGCCCGCAACCGCGAAAGTCGGCCGGCTGCCCTTGCGCGCCCGACTCGGCACCGGTCTTCGGCCGGCGCTACGGCCGTCGACCCTTCACGGGCAATGGTCCGATCAGCTCCAACGGAAGCGTCCCATTGACCTGATGGGATCCGGTTGACCAAGGGCTTGGCACCCTGATCGGCGCCGATTGGCGCGCTTGGCCCGCCCGGCCTAGATCGAGACTTCGCCATCGAACCATGCGATGCGCGCGTCAGCGATCTGCGATCGCTCAACCAACGGTTCGACAACACGACAAGCGGGCATGTAGGATCCGCGTACGAGAGCGAACGGGCTGGGGGGTCCAGTGAGCACAGGTCGAGCCACTCGGTCGCGGCGCATTCGAGCGATTGCGCGCACGAGTTGCCTCTTGCTCGCGGCGTTGCTCATCGCGGGTTGCGGAACCGTCCCCCCTCCCGTCCAGGAAGCCATTCCAGGTCTGCCAACGGCGAGCCCGCGGCCTGAGGTTGTGAAGGCGATCGAGGGGCGTGAGGGGATCGGCCTGCGCGCCGATCGAGAATGGGTCGAAGCGCTCCTCGCGGATCCCGACTCGGTGTTCTGGGACGGGGTGCCCGTAACACCGGATGAGCTCGCGGTCCTGGTCGAGGAGCGACTGGACCAGGCGGTGCTCCTGCGAGCGAGCCTGGAGCTTCCGTCCGACGAAGCCACGGTGCGCGCACTGCTTCTCAGCCCGACGACTCGGCTGTTCCAGGGGATCATCCCTATGAGCCCCCAGGAGTTCGCGGCGTTCACTGGACGTGGCGCCAACATCGACCTCGTCGGGCCGGTCGTTCGCCATTACGGCGAGGAGCATCCCGACGAGTGGGCAGGCTACTACGTCGACGACGACACAGGCGTCGTCGTGGCCCTCTTCACCGGGCGCGTCGACGATCACAGACGCGCGATCGAGGCGCTGCTGCCGCCCGGCCAGGTTCGGTTCGACGTGCGCGCAGCAAGGTGGACGCTACGGCAGCTCAAGGCCGTCGAGCGCCGGATCCGAGGCGGCTCGGACTGGTTCCGGCAGAAGGACCTTACGATCGAGGGCTGGGGCATCCGGGAATCGGAGAACCTGGTCGTGATCGACGCGATCGTCCCCGCGCCCGATCCCAGCCTGGAAGCGCGGATCATCGACCACTTCGATGCCGAGGGGATGCTGCGGGTCGCGATCGAGGTCATCCCGACGGTCGACTTCAGCGATGCCGGCGCGCTCGTAGTGAAGGTCCGAGACACGAACGGGAGGGACACGGACGGCGTCCATTGCTGGCTGCAATCCGATGAGCGGGTGACCGCTGGCGAAGCCGATGTGATGGTGCTGGACGGTAGCTGCGTCTGGGAGGTCGTGAAGCCGGTCGCCGTTCGCGTGACGATCTGGCGGCACTTCCAGGCGGGATACCTGGGGGAGATCAAGGGAGCTGTCAGGCCAGGCGCGACAACCAACCTCGAAATCACGGTGACGCTGCCCTAGCGGCGAAGCGGAGGGGGTGATCGAGGGGAAGGACGACACGTCACCGACCAGGCACAACCCGTGAAGGGATCTGGACATGTCACGTGTTCGTGGCGCTGTCCTGTTGACTGCATGTCTGTTCGCATCGCGTGCGGCTCCCACCGCGTCCGCAACATCTCCAGAGGTGGCCGAAACGGCGTTGCCCGACCCTGCCGCGTTAGCGCAAGCGACGATCCTGCGCCGCGACCTCGGCTTCGACGCGTCTCCTGAAACCGTCACCCGAGCGTCCATTGATCGCGACTCCTACCCCGACCTCACGTTCGGCGTGCCAATGACGCAGGCGGAGGCGACAGAGGTCCTCCGTCGCAACCAACTTGTGCTCGACGCCGTTCCCGCGATCGAGCGGGCGGCGAAGGACGAAGGCTGGGCTGGGGCTTGGATCGACCACGTAGCGGGTGGCGTCGAGGTGTTCCAGTTCCCTGGCGACGCCGGCACACGCCGCGGCATGGTCGAGGAGTTCCTTCCCATTGGCGCGCCAGTTCGGTTCCAATCTGTCGCGCTCTCACTTGCAGACCTCGAGGCACGCAAGTCCGCCGTGAACGCTGCGGCTCCCGGCCTTGAGAAGCAAGGTCTCCAGATCACTGGGGTTACGCTCCAGGTGCGGAACAACCGAATCATCGTGTCCGTGAGTCCGAGGGACGCGGCCGGCGAGGCCGCCGCCGCGGCCAGCAGGAAACTCTCCGCTGCGCTGGGATTCGAGGTCACCGTGCGGGAGGAAGCGGCCGCGAGTGCTGATCACAACTGCCCGGCGTCAGGGTGCATGCCGATCAAGGGCGGTATCGGGGTCCGCGATGACAACGGCAACTTCCCATGCACGGTCGGATATCTCGCGAAGCGCTACGACACCTCGCCGGACTCGCTCGTTGCAGTGACGGCCGGGCACTGTGTCAAGCTCGGGGCAGGGGGCTACTGGCAACACGGCACGAACCCCGACAACTACATCAACGTCGGCGGGCCGGGCGTGAAGAACGGCGATCGCCTTGAGACCTTCCACGACTACTGGAACGCCGACGTGGGCGTCATCACGACGCGCCAACTGAGCGACGCCAACCGACGCGTTCGGAACCTGTTGCTGTCCTACCCGACCTCCGAGCAGGAGGCCGATGTGACGGGCTATGTGGCCCACGCAAGTCAGCAGGAGAACACGGTCGTCTGCCGAACTGGCCTGACCACAGAAGTGATCTGCGGGATTATCGTCGATATCGACGACACGAGGCTCAGCACGGTGCGGCGCGACGACAATTCGATTATCGAGTCGTGGCACATCGATCACACTGTCGTCTACCGCGCGGACGCGCTGGGTGGCGACTCAGGTGGTCCCGTATACGTAACCACCCTTCCCTATCCCTACTCGCGCTACAAGGCGACCCTCTACGGGACGCATGTCCACTCGTATGAGTCCGCTACCTGGCACGCCGACAAGAACGGCTGGTATTCGCCGATCGACCGCGGTATCGACAACCTTGAGTTTCACTATCCAGGCGTCTCCCTCGCGCCCTGCGTGACCGCAACCTGCGGCTTGCCGGACCCGATCGACTGACGTCACCAACCACAAGCGGAACCTGCCGCGCTCGCGGACAGGCAGAGCTGCCCCGATCGAAGCCGGTCGGGGCAGCTCTCGGAAACAGCCGTCGGTGATGTCCGTCGTGCTCGACGGCAGCCTGATCGAGACGCGGAGGCCGACCGTGACGAGGCGCGGGTCGCGCTCGGGACGGGTCGCGGCCGGCTCGAACTCGGCCAATGACGCGCACCCGGTTGGCGAGACGCTGCGCCGGTTCGACGCGACGCGACGCAACCGTTGGCACGATCGCCAGAGGATCGTGCCGTTCGCCAAGGACACGACTCGGACGCTCCGGCTCGTCGGCGCGCCCGGCGGAGTCGAAGGGAGCTGGCGCGGCACAGCACGACTCCGTACTAGGACAGCTTCTGCGACGGGTAGCGCAGAGTCGCAACGGCCGCCGGAGCGCTCCACGCTCCCGTCTGCCATCCCGGGCTTCGCGATGCTCTCGCTTGTGGCATGCGGCCGTAGAACACTCGTTCAGGGTCTCGGATGCAACTTGGCAGCCGCGCGACCGACCCGTGAGGGAACTCCCGCATACCCCTGGGCAGTATTGACTTTGGGGGGTTGTCAACGTTCTCAGAATGGCCTAGGATGGTAGGCCAACGGCGTGTCAAGTCTTGACACGCCCATATGTGTGTCAGGGTGGCGTGGCCCGGCACACGTCCGGCCCGCGGGTCGGGTGGTCGGTCCGTCATCGTTTTCGGGTCCGCGCGGCGTGGCGCGAGGCCCCCTGCATCTGGAGCACTGTGATCTCGTTCGAAACCCCCACTTCTCCTGTCTCCGATACCGAGGCCGCACTGGCGGCCGCCGCGGTCGAGCTCGATCCCGAGGTCGCCGCGCTCGAGGCCGAGGTGCTCGCCGTCACGGAGCCCGCGGTCAAGGCCGAGGCGCCAAAGCCGGCCGAGGACGATGCGGAGCCCGAGCCGGTCGCCGCCGAGGTGCTCGACACGGACGACTCCGTGCGCCTGTACCTGCGCGAGATCGGTCGTGTCCCGCTGCTCAACGCCGAGGAGGAGGTCATCCTCGCGAAGGGCATGGAGCTGGGCGCGCAGATGCACACCGAGCCCTGGAAGGCGATCCTGTCGATCCACGAGTGGACACTCCACGAGACCGAGGCGACCGGGCGCCGCAAGGACCGCCGCTACGCGCTCCCGTTCGCGGCCGAGTCGCACCGCATCGTACGCGCGGCGCTGACCTCGGACGACGCGCTGGACCTGCTGGTCACCGCGCCCTCGTTCGGGCTCACGGACGCCATCAGCAAGGCCGAGACGGACACGCTGAAGGAGCACCTCGCTCGCGCCAAGGACGTCCGCTCCGTCTACAACGAGCGGCTCGACGCCGAGTCCTTCATCGACCTCCTCGACTGGATCGAGGACGAGCTGGGCCGGCCGAACGCCGAGCTCCGCGGCAGCGCTGCGCTTCGCGACGTCCGCACCTGGGCCCGCGACGAGGTGGCCTACCCGGCCATCCGCCGTCACCTGGAGTCCGGGCGGGAGGACGAGCTGGTCACCGAGATGCACCACGTCCTCAAGGACCTGGCCAAGCACTCCCGTGACCACCTGACCTCCGCCAACCTGCGGCTGGTCGTGTCGATCGCGCGCAAGTACATCAACCAGGCGGGCATGGGCCTCCTCGACCTCGTCCAGGAGGGCAACGCCGGCCTGATCCGCGCCGTCGACAAGTTCGAGTACGAGCGCGGCTTCAAGTTCAGCACCTACGCCACCTGGTGGATCCGCCAGGCGATCCAGCGCGGCCTCGCGGACCAGAGCCGGACCATCCGGATCCCGGTCCACATGGTCGAGACGATGGGTCGCGTCGCGCGCGTGGTCCGCGAGCTCTCGACGCAGCTCGGGCGCGAGCCCACCAACGCCGAGATCGCGGCCGCGCTCCCCGACGAGACGCCGGTGATGACCGCGCAGCGCGTCGAGGAGATCCGCAAGCTCGGCCGCGAGCCCGTCTCGCTCCAGTCGCCGGTCGGTGACGAGGGCGACGCGGAGCTCGGCGAGCTGATCCCCGACGAGGACGCGGTCTCGCCGCTCGACGCGGTCGCGGACCGGATGCGACGGGAGCAGATCGAGCACGTGCTCAACAGCCTCGACGGGCGCGAGCAGCGCGTCCTGCGCCTCCGCTTCGGCCTCGACGACGGGCATGCCCGGACGCTCGAGGAGGTGGGCCGCGAGTTCGGCCTCACCCGCGAGCGGATCCGCCAGATCGAGGTCCAGGCGCTGCGCAAGCTGCGCCACCCGTCCCGCAGCCGCAAGCTGCGCGAGTTCGCCGCCTAACCCGTATCGCGCGGGAGCGTCGGGCGCTCCTCCCCCACGCTCCCAGGCCGGCCGCGTCGCACGCCGACGCGGCCGGTTCGCGTCTCGGGGTCCGCGTGGCACGCGCTGGTGCAGGCGTCCGGGATTGGGTCCGCCCGGCCCGCGAGGGCCGGGCGGACGATTGGCGGTGCGGGCCGGGCGTCTGCCCGGTGACGGCACCCGCGCCGCCGCGGATAGGTGGCCGCCGGCCGTCGCGCCTACCCCAGCGAGGCGCGGCTCCAGCTGACCGAGAACCGGGCGCCACCGC
>MGOE01000034.1:393-4349 GCA_001797035.1 Chloroflexi bacterium RBG_16_72_14 | reverse complement strand
CTCGTTGGCCGCGCCCGCGGCGCGGTGGAACCGGTCGAAGATCCGCTGCCGCTCCTCATCGGCGATCCCGGGGCCGGAGTCGTCCACCGTCACCATCGCCCGACCCGCCTCGGCCGCGACCGTCACGTCCACCGTGCCGCCCTCCGGCGCGTACTTGCACGCGTTGTCCACGAGCACGCCGATCAGCCGGTCCACGAGCTCGGGCGAGGCCGAGATCACCACCTGCTCCGCGGACAGGCCCACGGTCAGCCGGAGCCGCCGGGTCTCGGCGATCGCGGCAAACCGGTCGACCGCCTGGTGGGCGAGCACCCCGAGGTCCACGGGTTCGGCGGCGGGCGGGGCGGCCGCCGCGTCGAAGCGGGCGAGCCAGAGCATGTCCTCGAGCAGCCGGCGCATCCGCTTCGACTCCCGGTCGACGCGGCCGAACGTGGTCCGGTACCACGCCGCGTCCCGCTCCTGCGCCAGCGCGAGCGAGGTGTTCGCCTCGATCACCGACAGCGGCGTCCGGAGCTCGTGCGAGGCATCGGCCGTGAACTCCAGCTGGCGGCGCCGGGCGGCCTCGATCGGTGCGGCGACCCGGCGCCCGATCACCACGGCGCCCAGGAACACGCCCGCGAGCAGGAACGGCGCGATGAGGACGACGCCCAGCACGATCGTCTGCTGGGCGTCGGTCACGGTCTCCATGGACTGGGCAACGACCACGCGGCTCTCGCCGACGTCGCGGCCCGCGACGCGCATCTGCGTGTCGCCGACGGTCGCCGTCACCGGGCCGGTGACCTCGTGCAGGTCCGCCGGCAGGACAGGCGTCGTGGCACTCGCGGTGACGGTCCCGTCCGCGGCGATGAACCAGAGCAGGAACGGCGCGCCGAACGGGCGGCCGGGGTCCCGCCCGGGATCCGGCGGCGGCCCGTCGGGCGTCTGCTGGTCCGGCGGCAGCCGGTTGAACGACTCGGTCAGGCGGTGATCGAGCTGGTCCGTGAGGTCCTTCGTCGCGATCGCGATGACGGCGCCCGCCACGACGAGGTAGACGAGGGCGACAACGCCCGTCGCCGCGAGCGCGACCCGGTTCGACTGGCGGCGGACCGCCGGTACGTGCGCCACGGTCACCGCGGCTCCAGCCGGTAGCCGGCCCCGCGCACGGTCACGATGCGCACGCCGGCGTCGGGGAGCTTCCCGCGCAGTCGGCTCATCTGGACGTCGATCGCGTTGGAGCCCAGCGGGTCCGTCTCGTCAGCCCAGGCGTGCTCGGCGATAGCCTTGCGGTCCACGACCGAGGGCGACCGACGGAGGAGGAGCTCGAGGATCCGGTACTCGGTGCCGGTCAGGGCGAGCTCGCGGCCGTCCACGGCGGTGACGTGGGTGACCGGATCGAGCGTCAGCCGGCCGGCCCGCAGGACCGGCTGGTCCACCCCGCGCGGACGGCGCTGGAGGGCGCGCACGCGCGCCAGGAGCTCCCCGAAGTCGAAGGGCTTGACGAGGTAGTCGTCCGCGCCGGTGTCGAGGCCCCGGATCCGGTCCGCGGGCGTGTCGCGCGCGGTCAGCATGAGCAGGGCCGTCGGCCGGTCGTGCCTGCGAGCCCAGGCCACGACGTCGATACCCTCGGCGCCGGGCATCCGCCAGTCGAGGACGGCGACGTCGTACTCGTACCAGCGCAGGTAGTCGATGGCGTCGTCGCCCCGCTCCACGGCGTCGACGTGGTAGCCGGCGTCGGTCAGGCCGAGGACGAGGACCTCGCGCAGCCCGTCGTCGTCCTCGGCCACCAGCACCCGCATCTCGCCCTCAGCCTCCACCACCGGCGATCACCCGGCGCGCGCCCGGCGTCGCCATCGTCGCACGCGCGAGGATGCGCCATGCGAGCGCCGCCGCGACAGCCGCCACGCACAGCAGGTCGATGCCCAGCATCCAGGGCGCGAGGGCGTCGGTGCCCGCGGTCAGCCCGTGCAGGACGGCCAGCGGCCACATCGCGTAGCTCGCCCAGTGGATCACGCGCCAGGCCCGCTGACCCACGCGCCGGCGCAGCAAGCTGGTCGCGACCAGCGCGACGAACAGGTAGAGCGCGATGACCCCGAGGGCGACCGGCACCGGGCGGTACGTCGACGCGAACGGGACGAGGGCGGCGGCGAGACCCAGGTGCGTGAACGGGTCGAGCACGGCGGACAGGACGTGGACGCCGAGGAATGAGACCGAGAGCAAGGACACCCGCCGGTGCATCTCGTAGCTGAGGAAGCGCGGCCAGGCGAGGCGCTCGAAGCGGGTGACGATCACCAGTCCGAACACGACGCTGGCGGTCAGGAACAGGAGGCTGACGGCGCCTGCTCCTCGCGCGGCGAACCACAGGGCCTGGTCGGGCATGGTGGGGTCCTCGTGTGGTCGAGCGCGGGATCGGGGAGGGATCGATCCCGCGCCCGGGGAAGTTCACGGCAGCAGTGTTGCGGGGCGGACCTGTCCGTACGGTTACGAGGCGGGGGCGGTGGTCGAGGTGGCCTCGGCGGGCTCCGGCCAGCCGGCGAGGCGGGTCACGCGACCGTCGTGACCGACGAGTCGCGCGGGGAGCCGCTCGGCTTCGAGCCAGGCGGGCGCCGCATCGCCCATCACGATGGCGGCCGTGGACGCGGCGTTGGCCGCCTCGCAGGTCGCGGCGACGACCGTGGCGGTTCGCCAGGGCGTCTCGGCCGGCAGGCCTGTGCGCGGATCCACGATGTGATGGGCTGCTGTGCCACCGGCGACGCGCCAGCGCCGGAGCGTCGTCGTGGACGTGGCGATCGCGCCCCGCTCGATGGCGACGACCTCGCCGTCGGCATCGCCGGGCGTCGCGCTGTCCTCGGCGGCGAGGATCCGCCAGCCGCCGTCGGGCGCGCGGCCTGCCGTCGCGATGTCGCCGCCGAGGCTGACGAGGACACCCGCCCGTTCGTCGCCGACCGCCGCCAGGGCGGCCGCGGCTGCCAGGTCTGCCGCGAGACCCTTGCCGGTCGCGCCGAGGTCCAGCTCCACGCCGCGGGGGACCCGGACGGTCCTCGCTTGGCGGTCGAGTGACACGGCGGTCCAGCCGGGGACCGGCTGGACCGTCAGGGTCATCGGCCGGCGCGCGCCCTACGCGAGCAGGTCGAAGTCTCGGTCGTAGCCGATGACGCGCATCGCGTGGCCGATCGTGGGGTCGACGGCGCCGCCCGTGCGCCGGGCCGCGTCCAGCGCGCCGTCGAGGGTCCGCGCCAGCAGCGGGCTCAGGCGCCTCATGCGGCCCGCGGATGCGTTCAGGGTCGTCAGCTCCGAGTCCGGGCGGAACCGCGAGTACGTGCGGTCCACGTCATCGAGCACGCGCTCGACGGCTGCACGGGCGGCGGCGAGGTCCCCGTCGAGGACCACCAGCCGCACGCCCGTGCCGAGCGCTCGCCAGTCAGCGGGCGCGAGCACGTCACGAGCCGCCGGTGGACGCGTGCGCCCTGCCGGATGAGCTCGTCACCGACGGGGTCCTGACGCTCGGGGGGGTGTCGGAGGTCGAGGTGGTGGTCGTCGTCGTTGTGGTCGTCCCGGTGGTTGTCCCACCGGTCCCGGTCACGGCGGCGGTCGTGGTGCCGCCGGCCGCGCCGGTGTCAGTGGCGGCAGCGGCCCAGGAGAACGTCCCGGTCACGGCCACGCCGAGGATCGCCGTCCCGATGGTCATGCTGCGCAGACGGCGATACGCGCGGGATCGGGCCAGCGCTCGCCCGTTGTCAGAGGTTGTCATGCCCCGATGCTGGGGCCCGCTCCCTTTCGATTCGATGAGAGCTGGCGGACGACTTGTGCGACCCCAGCAGCGCCGCATGCCATGTGTCCGTCTGTTGGGCATTCGCCGACGGCTGCGGCCGTGCGGAGGCTGCTTTCCCTGACGGACGCTCACGAGGCGGGCGATCCGGGCCGCGAGCGCCGCGCGTCAGGCGCGGGCGAGGATCTCGGTGAGCTGCGCGGCGTGTTCCTCG
>MGOE01000034.1:0-347 GCA_001797035.1 Chloroflexi bacterium RBG_16_72_14 | reverse complement strand
AGCTCGCCCAGCCGCGAGTGGCGCCCCACCGCGCCCCCCTCCCCGTCCGCGCCCGCTGCCAGTCGTCGTTCCCAGCGCGCGATCCCGGCGTCGATCCGGTCGAACAGCTCGCGCAGGGGCAGCGTCCGATCGCGTACGAGGATGCCGATCCGGAGCGCATCGCCGGCCCCGCGCCCGAACGGCAGTCCATCGCCGGCTCCCCGTCCCGCCTCGACGATCCGCTCGAACTCGCCCAGCCAGAACGGCAGCATCTCGGCCGTGTGGGCGAGGACCTCTCGGGGTCCCCACGAGGCCTCGGGCTCGGTCCCGAATGCCGTCGCCAGCGCCCACGGCTCGCCGGCGGTCAC
>MGOE01000033.1:1337-8484 GCA_001797035.1 Chloroflexi bacterium RBG_16_72_14 | reverse complement strand
CGAGGTCGAGCATGTCGGGGATGTGCTCGGTCGCCCGCGGGAAGACGTGCGCCGGCAGGATGTTGACCAGCGCCTCGTCCTCGTGGAACCCGGCCTCGTAGGCGTCGGCGATCTCCGCCGGCGTCTTCGACTCCAGCCCGGCGGCGACCAGCATCCGGTCCTCGCCGCGGTCGAATCGCTCGTCGCGGAGGTGCCCCACGTCGGTGATGTTCTTGACGTGGAGGACCTCGACGCCGTGGTACAGGATGACCCGGCGCACGAGGTCCGCGAGCAGGTAGCTGCGCAGGTTTCCGACGTGGGCCCAGCGGTAGACCGTGGGACCGCAGGTGTACATCCGCACCGGGCCGGCGTCCGGGATCGTGACCGGCTCCGCGCGCCGGGTCAGCGTGTTGCGCAGGGACAGCGTGCTCACCCAGGAATCGTACGCCCGGGGATGGGCCGGGACGGTTTCCGCGGGATGGGCCATAACGAAACCGGGGACGGATCGTTCTCATGGCAGAGGCCTCGCGGACAGCATCGTTCCCCCGGCGGTGTGGCACGGCGAGGCCTCATTTCCTGCCCGCGCATGCGACCGAGGCCGATTCCGGGCAGGAACGGGACCCCCGCCTATACTCCGGCCGTGCGTCGCTGGGTCTGCATCGTGGCCATGCTCGTCGGGTTCTCCGGCGATGCCTACGCGTGGACGGCCCGCCCGCGGATCCCGATCCCCGTCGAGCGGGTGCTGGACCCGGAGCCGCGCGACGCCGGCCTGCCGCGGGGGGCGTGGTGGGGCCTGGCCTGATCGATCCCGTGGTGGCGGCTCCCGCCGGACCGGAGGCGCCACCCTCCCGGGTCCGCCGCGCGGTGCTGGCCGCCGTCGCGGTGCTGGTCGCAGTGGCGATGGTCGCGCAGCTGTGGCCCGCGAGCACCGCCCCCGAGGGCGAAGTGGTCGCCGCCGCCGGCACGGATACCGTCGCCGTCCTCGCCGGGGCCCCGTTCTCCATCGACCCGGCGCGACACGGCGACCTGGGCAGCGCCTCCTATGTCAGCCAGCTGTTCGAGACGCTGACCGCCGTGGACCCCTCGCTCACCGTCCGCCCGGCGCTGGCCGCCTCGTGGTCGGTCGAGGACGAGGGGCGGCGGGTCGTGTTCACGCTCCGCGACGGGTTGGCGTTCAGCGACGGGACGTCGCTGACCGCGGACGACGTGGTCCGCAGCTGGCGGCGCCTGTTCGACCCCGCGGACCCGTCGCCGCTGGCGTCACTCATCGCGGACGTGGTCGGCGTGCGCGACCTGCTGAGCGGGCGGTCGTCGGACGTGACGACGCTCGGCGTCCGGGCGGAGGGCGAGGCGCGGGTCGTGGTGGACCTCGAGCGGGGCGGGGGCGACCTGCCGGCGATCGTGTCCGGGGCGCCGTTCGCGATCGTGCCGCCGTCGGCGGGGAGCGGCGAGATCGCGCCCATCGCGGACGGCTTCGTCGGCAGCGGCGGGTACGTGCTGTCGGCCATCGAGGAGGATGCCTTCGTCCTGACGGCGAACCCGCGCTACTGGGCCGGCGAGCCGGCGATCCGGACGGTGCGGATGCTCACGACCCTGGGCGGGCTGAGCACCGTGGACGTGTTCGTGGCGGGCGGCGTAGACGTGGCACAGATCGGGTTCCTGGACGCGGGCTGGATCGCCTACGACCGGACGCTGGGGCCATCGCTGCGCAGCGACCCGTCGCTCTCGGTGACGTACTACGGCTTCGACACCACGCGGCCGCCGTTCGACGACGTCCGTGTTCGCCAGGCGTTTGCCCGGGCGGTCGACTGGCGACGGCTGGCGGCGCTTGACGAGGTGGGCTCATCCGTCCCCGCGACCGGCCTCGTCCCGACAGGGATGCCCGGCGCCCCCGAGGGCGACTACCTGCCGCCGTTCGACCCCGAGGCGGCCCGCGGCCTGCTCGCCGAGGCCGGCTATCCCGGCGGCGCGGGGCTGCCGGCGATCTCGTTCATCGCCAACGGCGGCGGCTACGACGGCGCGATCGTGGCCATGCTCGAGGAGCATCTCGGCGTCACCGTGGACTACGCGACGATGGACTTCGACGCCTACCAGGAGCGGCTGGCGACGGACCCGCCCGAGCTGTGGAGCCTGTCCTGGGTCGCCGACTACCCGGGGCCCAACGACTTCCTCGGCGTGCTGCTGGGCACGGGCTCGACCGCGAACCAGGGTGGGTGGTCGAACGCGGACTTCGACGCCGCGATCGCGGACGCGGGCGCCGCCGCGAGCCGGGCGGACGCCACGGCGGCCTACGCCCGGGCGATGGCGGTGGTGCGGGACGAGGTCCCGGTCGTCCCGGTCTCGTACGGGACGTCGTTCTCGCTGGTGCGCGAGGGGCTGCTGGGGGCGAGCCAGAACGGCCTCGGCATCCTGCGGCTGGCGGGTCTCGCGTGGGGGACGACACCGTGACGCGGCGCAGCCTCCGCGTGGTCCTCGCGGCCCTGGCGGTCGCCGTCCTGCTCGGCCTGCCTGCGGCCGGGGCGGCGCGCGCGGACCATGGCATGTTCGGCGAGCCCGAGGCCGTTGCCACGTACGGTGAGTCGATCGAATTCAGCGTCCCGTTCGCTGGTGCGTCCGACACCCGGCGCGTCGAGCTGCGGTTGCTGTTCCCGGATGCGGTAGGGCCGTATGTCGTCGACATCGCGTTCGCGGCCACGGGCCTGTCGCCCCAGACCCTGCGCTACACCCTCGACCTGTCCGGAGGCGGCCACCTCATCCCCAATACGCCGATCGAGGCGACGTGGGTGGCGTTGGCCGCCGATGGGGCGATCCTGACCAGCCGGACCACGACGATCCGCTACTCGGACACGTCGCGGGACTGGAAGACCCTCGAAGGGGACGTCGTCCGCGTCCACTGGTCCGAGGGCGGCCAGGCGTTCGGGCGGCGCGCGCTCGACATCGCGGAGCAGGCCGTCCGGGAAACGGGCGAGCTGCTGGGCGTGACCGAGACCGAGCCTGTCGACTTCTTCATCTACGGCGACGAGGCGACGTTCCGTACGGCCCTCGGGCCCGGCACCCGCGAGAACGTGGGCGGCCAGGCCCACTCCGACATCCGGACGCTGTTCGCGCTGATCACGCCGGATGCGATCGACGACCCGTGGGTCGGCATCGTCGTTCCCCACGAGCTCGTCCACCTCGTCCTCGACACGGCGGTCGAGAACCCGTACCGGTTCCCGCCGCGCTGGCTCAACGAGGGGCTCGCCGTCTACCTGTCCGAGAGCTACACCAACGCCGATCGCCGTCGCGTCGAGGCCGCGGTCGCGTCCGGCGACCTGCTGCCACTCGACGCGCTGGGCGGCCAGTTCCCAACGGACGCGGACCTGACGTTCCTCGCCTATGCCGAGAGCGTGTCGGCGGTCGACCACCTCGTCCGCTCGGACGGCCGCGACGCCCTGTTCGGTCTCATCGGGGCGTACAAGGACGGCCTGACCGACGACGAGGCGTTCGAGCGAGTCCTGGGCCGGGACTTCGCGGCGTTCCAGGATGGCTGGCTCGCGGAGCTGGGCGCCGACCCGCCCGTCCGCTACGGCCCCCAGCCGGCCCCGGCCGGGCCGCTGCCAGATGGCTGGTCCGGCCCGGCCCAGACGCCCGCGCCGGGCACGACGCCGGGTGCCGCAACGGCCGCGCCGGTGCCCACGCCCGCCGCGACCCCGGCGGCCGGCCCCGGGGACGCCGGCGGCGATTCCGGTGGCACGGGCATCGTGGTCCTCGCCGTCGTCGTGGTGGTGGTCGCGGTGGCCATCGGCCTCCTGGCGGCCAACCGGAGGAGCCGGGCGACGTGAGCAGCTTCGCGACGCGAATCCGCGCGATCCCGAGCTGGCAGGTCACGTTCGGCCTTGCGCTGCTGGCGCTCGGCTTCCTGATTGCCGCCCAGCTCGCGTCCGAGGGGCCGCGCATCCGCTACACGAGCCAGGAGCGGACGCCGCTCGTGGAGACCGTGCTGGACCTCCAGGCCCAGCAGCAGCACCTCAAGCAGCAGATCCTCGACCTCCGCGCCTCGATCCAGGACCTCGAGGCGACCGGCCAGGGCAGCGAGGCTGTGACCCGGGAGCTCAACGCCCAGCTCGAGCAGGCGCGGATCTCGTCCGGGCTCGTGGCGATGACCGGCCCCGGGCTCGTGATCCAGCTGTCGGACTCCACGGTCGCGGTGCCGCCGGACGGCAGCGAGCGCGAGTACCTGGTGTCCGGCACGGACGTGCTGACCGTCGTCGAGGAGCTGTGGCTCGCCGGCGCGGAGGGGATCGCGGTGAGCGGGGAGCGGATCACGGTCGCCACGGCAGTCGTGGACATCGGCGGCTCGATCCTCGTCAACTCGGCGTACATCGCGGGCCCGTACCAGGTGACCGCGATCGGGCCCGCCGACATGTTCGAGCGGCTCACCCGGTCGGCCGGGTTCGTGGACTTCATCCGGGCCCGAGCGGAGACGTTCGGCATCGGGGTGTCGTACGCGGTCCCGGAGTCGGTGGACCTGCCCGCGTATGCGGGCTTGGTGAGCCTGCGCTCCGGCCAGGTGGCCGCGTCGGCGGCGCCCGAGGCGGCTCCCTGATGCGCCGCACGTCGGGCCGGGTGGCCGTGAGCGTCGTCCTGATGCTGTTGGGGTTCCTCGTCGTCGTCCAGCTCCGTTCGCAGGCTGCCGACCCGGGCCTGGTCGCGATGTCCGCCCAGGACCTGACGGTGCTCGTCGCCAGCCTCACGACGCGCAACAACCAGTTGCGCGAGGAGATCGCAACCCTCGAACGCCAGCGCGGCGCCACCGCGGCGGCGGTCCAGCGCGGCGACACGTCGGTCGAACAAATCCGCGCGGACCTCGACCGCATCCGCGGATGGTCGGGCGCGCTGCCGATCGCCGGACCCGGCGTCCGCGTCCTGATCGAGGGCCCGATCCCCGGCGACGCCGTCTCGCAGCTGATCAACGAGCTCCGCAACGCCGGTGCGGACGGCATTGCGATCGGCGACATCCGCGACGTGCCGGGCATCGTCGTCACGGGTCCCGCCGGAGAGCTGACCGTGTCCGGGATCCCGATCAGCGGCGATATCGAGCTCATCGCCGTCGGCCAGCCCGAGGCCCTCAGCGGGTCGCTGACCCGCGCCGGCGGGCCGATCGCCCAGCTGGGCGCCCGGTTCCCGGAGGTGCCGATCAGCGTCCTGCCGGACGACAGCGTGGTCCTGCCGGCCACGGACCGGGACCTCGCCCCGGCGCTGGGCAGGCCGCGGCTCTGAGCATGCCCGGCCCGTCGGACCGGGTGCCCTCTGCTACCCTCGGCCCGATGTCCGGGCACCCCGTCCTCGAGCTGCTGCTGGGCGACGTCGTTCGCCTGCGCCGCCGCCACCCGTGTGGCGGGGAGACGTGGCTCGTGGACCGTCTCGGTGCCGACATCGGGCTCCGGTGCGAGGCCTGCGGCCGCCACGTCATGATCGAGCGGCCCGCCCTCGAGCGACGGGTAGCAGGGTTCGTACGTCGCGGCGACCCCACCCTCAGCGCCGCGGTGGCGCCCCGGCGCCCGTGAGCGAGCGCCCGGCGACCGTGCTCGCCGCCGTCGGCGGTGGCGCCGGCGATGACGAGGAGCCGTCCAGCGCCTTCGAGGTCTTCAGGAACCGCCCGTTCCTGCTGCTGTGGCTGAGCCAGGCGTTCACGCAGGTCGGCGGCAACATGGTGATCTTCGGGCTCACCGTGATCATCCTCGAGGCGACGTCCTCGAACACCGCTGTCGGCCTCCTGATCCTCACCTTCCTGGTGCCGGCCGTGCTGTTCTCGGCGCTCGCGGGCGTGTACGTGGACCGGGTGGACCGGCGGACGATCCTGATCGTCACCAACCTGCTGAGAGCCGGCGCGTTCGTGCTCACGTTCCTGGCCGGCAGTTTCCTGCCGGGGATCCTGATCCTCAACGTGATGGTGTCCACGATCACCGTGTTCTTCGGCCCCGCCGAAGCGGCGATGATCCCGCAGCTCGTGCCGCGCAAGCAGCTGCTGGCGGCCAACGGCGTGTTCACGCTGACCCTCAATGCCGCCTTTGCCCTGGGCTTCGCGCTGCTCGGTCCCATCCTGGTGACGATCTCGGGCGCGCCGGCGCTGATCCTGATCGTCGCGGCGTGCTACCTGGTGGCCGCCGGGTTCTGCTGGACGCTGCCGGCGTCGCCGCCCAGCGCGGCCGACCGCGATGCCTCCGGCCGGAGCGTGGTCGGTGACGCGGAGCACGCGATGGGCTCCACGTTCGCGCAGCTGGGCGAGGGCATCGCGTTCATCCGCGGGCACCCGAGGATCGGCTGGTCCCTGCTGTACCTCGGGATCGCGGCCTCGCTGGTCGGGGTCCTGGGCGTCCTGGGCCCGGACTTCGCGACCGACTCGCTCGGGCTCGCACCCAAGGATTTCGCGGTGGTCGTCCTGCCACTGGGCTTCGGGATCGTCACCGGGATCCTCATCCTCAACTCGTTCGGGCACATGCTGCCGCGCCGGCGGATCATCGAGGGCGGCCTCGTCGCGCTCGGCGTGCTGCTCGGGCTGCTGTCCGCCGCAGGCCCGCTGTCGCGTTTCCTCCAGGGCGCCGAGGCGGCGACCGGCTTCGTGTCGCTGGCGGGCGTCACGTCGCTGCTCGCGGTCGTGGTGGCGATCGCGCTGCTGGCCGGCGTCTCGTACGCCTTCGTCGCCATCCCGTCGCAGACCCAGCTGCAGGAGGACATCCCGCAGGACGTCCGGGGACGCGTGTTCGGCGTGCTCAACATGCTGGTGTCGGTGGCCAGCTTCGCGCCGATCATCGTGGTGGCGCCGGTGTCGGACTTCGTCGGCACGACCAACGTCCTGATCGTGGTGGCGGCGGCGATCACGATCGCAGGCCTGCTCTCGATCTTCACTCGCGGTCCCCTCAAGCCCGCCGAGGCGCGCGCCCACGCGACGGGCCTGGAGACGGCCGCGGGCTTCGACCCGGTGGCCATCGCGACGGTGACCGAGCTCGAGGCGGAGGAGGATCGCCGCGCGGGTCGCGCGCATGACGAGGCACGGGACGCCGACGCGGACGGCGATCACCGCGAGCTCGACGCCGGCGTCCCCGCCGGGGACGCGCCCGCCGACCGCTGATGGCCGACGCGGGCCACGCCGAGCTCATCGTCGAGGGTCGGATCGCGTCGCTCGCCG
>MGOE01000033.1:0-1315 GCA_001797035.1 Chloroflexi bacterium RBG_16_72_14 | reverse complement strand
CGAGGCCGTCGCGGTCTCGCGCGGACGCGTCCTCGCGGCGGGGTCTCGGGCGGACGTGGCCGGGCTGGCGGGAGCCACGACCCGCCGGCTGCGCCTCGGCCCGGACGAGGTCGCCGTCCCGGGGCTCACTGACGCGCACCTCCACCTGGTCGAGACAGGGCTCGCCCGGGCCAGGGTGGACCTCCACGACGCCGCGACGATCGACGACGTGCAGGCGCGCGTCCGCGCCTCGGCCCGGGCCCCCACCGATCCCGACGCCTGGATCGAGGGCGCCGGCTGGGACGCCGACCGGTTCGGCCGCTGGCCGACGGCCGACGACCTCGAACCGGCCGCGCCCGGGCGGCGGATCGCGCTATGGGCGCACGACCACCACGCGCTGCTCGTCAGCCGCCGGGCCCTCGCCGAGGCGGCCATCGACGACGACCGGGGCGACCCCGGCGGCGGCGTGATCCGGCGCGACGGGGCGGGGCACGCGACCGGCGTCCTGCACGAGACGGCCGCCCGGATCGTCAGCGACCGCATCCCGCCGCCCGACGCCGACACGATCGAGGCCGCCCTGCGGCCCATGGTGCGGGACCTGGTGGCGCTGGGGGTCGTGGCGGCCCACGACCCGGGCGGGCTGTCGAACCAGCGTGGCCTCCGCGGCCCGATCGAGGTCTACCGGCGCCTGGCGGCAGCGGGTGAGCTCGGGATGCGCGTCCACCCCTGCATCCGCCCCGAGCAGCTGGGCGCGGCCGAGGCCGAAGGGGTCCGCAGCGGCCGGGCGCTGGGACCGGACCCGCGCGAGCGGCTGCGGATGGGCTGGCTCAAGACCTTCGCCGACGGGACGCTCGGATCGCGCACGGCGGCGCTGGTCGAGCCGCTGGACCCGGTCCCGGGCGAGCCGCCACCGCCGAACGGCGGCTACGGCGTGTGGATGGTGCCGCCGGAGCTGCTCCGTGACCAGGCGACCCGCGCCGCCGCGATCGGGATCACGACCCAGGTCCACGCGATCGGCGACGCCGCTGTCCGGGCGGCGCTGGACGCGCTGGCACCCACGGCCGGCACGACGCCGCTGATGCCCCGCGTCGAGCATGTGCAGCTGATCGCGGACGCGGACGTGCCGCGGTTCGCCGCCCTCGGCATCGCCGCATCGGTGCAGCCGATCCACGTCCGCTCGGACGCCGCGAAGGCGCGCCGGCTATGGGGCCCGCGCGCCGAGGCGCGCGCCTACGCGCTGGCGGCGCTTGCGGCATCGGGTGCCGTCGTCGCGGCAGGCACCGATGCGCCGGTCGAGCCCGTGGACCCCTGGCCCGGGCTCGCGTGTGCCGTGACT
>MGOE01000032.1:4218-6425 GCA_001797035.1 Chloroflexi bacterium RBG_16_72_14 | reverse complement strand
TGGACGTGGACGTCGTCCGCCGCGAGTTCGAGAAGCTGGTCGCGCAGACGACCGCCGTCAACGCGCAGGCGGCGAAGGCGGTCGAGGACGTCCTGCGCGCCAACTTCGCAGACGGCGATGGCCGGCTGCCGCGCACGCTCGAGCGGTTCCTGGGCGATCGGGGCGCCCTCCAGCAGTTCGTGAACGAGCTGTTCGACGAGACGAAGCGGGACTCGGCGATCGGGCGGATCGGCGGGCTGCTGGGCCAGTACTTCGACGGGGACCGCTCGAGGCTCGCCCTGCTCCTGGACCCGACCCGGCTGGGCTCGCCGCTCCACCAGTTCCGCCAGGAGATCGCGGAGGGGTTCAAGGGCGTTCACGAGCGGCTGGCGGCGATCGAGGCAGCCTCGCGGGCGCGTGCCGAGGAGCGCGCACGGTCGACGGCCAAGGGCGGGGATTTCGAGGACCTGCTCGAGGGAATGCTCGGCAAGCTGGCGCGTGCCGCCGGGGACCTGCTGGACCGCACCGGGACCGAGACCGGGTCGATGCTGGGCTCCAAGAAGGGCGACTTCGTGCTCACGCTGGACGCTCGGCTCACGCGCGGCGCGGACGTGCGGGTCGTGCTCGAGGCGAAGGACCGGACGATGTCGCCGCGCCAGATGCGCGAAGAGCTGCGCGAGGCGCGGCAGAACCGCGGGGCGGCGGTCGGGGTGGCGGTCTGGACGCCGGCGCATGCGCCGGCCGGCATCGCGCCGTTCGCGATGCTCGGGGACGACGTCCATGTCGTGGTGGACCCGGAACTGCCGGACCCCGCGTATCTCGAGGCGGCCGTGCGGCTCGCCCGGCTGCTGGCGCTCGCGCAGCTGCAGGACCGCGAGGTCGAGGTGGACGCCGCGGCCGTGGGGCGGGCGCTTGGCGCGATCAAAGAGCAGCTCGAGGTGATCCGGTCGCTCAAGACGCAGCTGACGTCGGTGTCGAACGCGACGAAGGCGGTCTGGACTGGCCTCGACACGCTGCGGTCCGGGATCCTGGCCCGGGTCGCCGAGGCCGAGGCGGAGCTCCGGATCGCCCACGGCTGAGCCGCGGCGGGCGCGGAGGGACCAGAGAGGGCCCGGACTCCGGGGCTATGCCCCGGGTGACCACCGGGCCCCTTTCCGCGCGGGTCTCGTCAGGCGAGGCTAGGGGTTGCCCGGCCGCGGTATGGTCGTCGGGCAAGGACAACGTCCCGGGAGCCCTGTATGCGTCGCGCCCTCGCCCTTGCGCTTGCGCTGGTCGTCGCCGCCCCCCTCACCCCCGCCCTGGCCGCGGATCCGGCTGCGCCCGGCACCGAGCCGGCGCCGGTCGAGACGCCGGCGCCGGTCGAGACGCCCGCGCCGCCGGCCGATCCGACGCCCGCGCCCGAGGCGGCCGACGCGCCCGCCGATCCGGCGGCGCCCTCACCGACCCCCGCGCCCGAAGCGCCGGCCTCGACCACCCAAGCCGACGGCACCGGGGATGCGACCCCCGCGACCACGGCCGGAGCGGCGACGGACGAGTGGATCATCGTGCTCAAGCCCGGCGCCGACACCAGCCGCGCCTCCGCCCGGGCGAAGGGCCTCGGCATCCGCGCCGACCGCGAGTTCACGCACGCGTTCCGCGGCTACGCGGCGACGCTGACCCGCGGGCAGCTGGCGGCCCTGCGCGCGGACCCGGCGGTCGCCGCGGTCGTTCATGACGACGTGATCTCGATCCAGGCGCAGTCCGTCCCCAACGGCGTAAAGCGCGTGTTCGGGCCCAAGTCCCCCACCGCGAAGATCAACGGCCTCGACGAGCGCGTGGACGCGGACGTCGCGATCGTGGACACCGGGATCGACCCGTTCCACCCCGACCTCAACGTCGTCGGCGGCGTCAACTGCTCCACCGCGGACCGCACCGCATGGCGCGACGAGAACGGCCACGGCACGCATGTCGCCGGCACGGTCGGTGCCATCGACAACAGCACCGGTGTCGTCGGCGTCGCGCCCGGCGTGCGCCTGTGGGCGGTCCGGATCCTCGACTCGGGCGGCAGCGGCAAGCTGTCGTGGTACGTGTGTGGCCTCGACTGGATCACCGCGATGCGCGATCCCTCGGACGCCAGCCGGCCCCTGTTCGAGGCCGTGAACATGTCGGTCGCCAAGTCCGGCTCGGACGACAAGAACTGCGGCAACACCAACAACGACATCCTCCACAAGGCGATCTGCCGGCTCGTC
>MGOE01000032.1:305-4211 GCA_001797035.1 Chloroflexi bacterium RBG_16_72_14 | reverse complement strand
GCGTCACCGTGGTCGCCGCCGCCGGCAACAACTCGTTCAACGCGGCCAGGCTGGTCCCCGCCAGCTACAACGAGGTCATCACGGTCAGCGCCCTCGCCGACACGGACGGCAAGCCCGGCGCCCTGGGCGGCAACAGCTGCTACTCGTGGGGGAGCTACGACAAGGACGACACGTTCGCCAACTTCTCGAACTACGGCGGCGACGTGGACCTCATCGCGCCCGGCAAGTGCATCTGGTCGACCAAGCGCAACAACAGCTACGGCTACTCGTCCGGGACGTCGATGGCCACCCCGCACGTGACCGGGGCCGTGGCCCTGTACAGGTCCACGCACCCGCTCGCCACGCCGGCGGAGGTCAAGCAGGCGCTCCAGGCGCTGGGCAACCTCAACTGGAAGACCGGGACGGACCCGGACGCCTACCACGAGAAGCTGCTCGACGTGGGCGGCATCGGGCCCCTGGGCGACTTCTCGCTGCGGGCCGGGACCGCGAGCGCCGTGGTGTCCGAGGAGGGCGGCACGGTCACGATCCCGATCACCGTCGTCCGCGATCCCTACTTCGTCGAACGGGTCACGCTCACCGCGGACCCCCACCGCAGGGTCTCGGCCGTCCTGTCCGCGACCAGCCTGTTCGGGATGACCGCCACCTCGTCCACCCTGCGCGTCACCGTGCCGGCGTCCACGCCCACCGGCAGCTACGACATCGTCGTGACCGGCACCAACTGGGGACGCGAGCGCCGCGTCACCGCCGAGGTCGTCGTCGAGGGCGACAAGCCGGTGATCCGCCCGCCGCGCCTGGCCGCGGACGTCGGCCAGACCTTCGCCACCACATCGTTCGTCGCGGAGGGCCTGTGGAGCGCCGCCACGGATGCATCCAGCCCCATCGCGCGCTACGAGGCGCAGTGGAGCGTGGACGGCGGCGCCTGGGGTCCGGTGATCTCGCTCCCCGCGAGCCGGCGGTCCACGTCGCGGACGTTCGTCGTCGGGCATCGGTACGCCCTGCGGGTCCGGGCCATGGACACCGCCGGCAACTGGAGCAACTGGGCGGAGGCCTCGCCGTTCACCGCCACGGTCGTCCAGGACACGAGCAGCACGCTCGTGCGCAGCGGCACGTGGACCCGCTACGAGCACAGCCAGATGTCGGCACGGACCACCCGCTACGCCACCCGCAAGGGATATGCGATCAGCCGCACGTTCACGGGCCGGGGGTTCGCCCTCGTGTTCCCCAAGGGCCCGACGCGCGGCAAGGCGCAGGTCTGGGTGGACGGCGTCCTGGTCAGGACGCTGGACACCTACCGGTCGTCGTTCGCCCCGCGACGCGTGATGTACACGCTGGCCTGGACCACGAGCGGCAGCCACACGGTGAGGGTCGTGGTGCTCGGGACCTCCGGGCGCCCCCGCGTGGACTTCGACGCGCTGGTGATCATCAACTAAGGTCGCCGCGAGAGGTAACCTGCTCGGGCCCGGGGCTGGCCGACGAACTGCGCCGCCCGAATGAGAGTGTGGTGCCCGGATGCCCGGTGGGACCCAGTAGGCAAGTGAGCTCGACGCGATATCTCGTCTGGCATGGTGGACCTGTGCTCGATCTTGGCCCCGGTTTGGCGCTCGTCGTAGCGGAGATCGATGCAGATGACCGGCCGCCGGGTCGTGACTGGGTCTTCCCACGGAGGAGGCTCGAGTGGTACCGGACACGGCCAATCGAGAACACGCTGCGGCTCTGGCGGAACAGCTCGATGCCTACCTTGCGGGCGATCGATCGCGCACGCGCGTCGCCGAGATAGAAGGCGCTCTCGCCTCGGTCGAACCGCCGGGGACCGCTGATTGGTATGAGGATCTCGAGGAGGCGGTCGCCCTGTTCGCGCCGGGGGAAGGGCCCGAGTACGTGACCGAGGAGTCCCTCGAGTGGATCGTCAGGTACGCCCGACGGCATATCAAGGAGTCTTTCGGGCTTTAGGCGATTGACTCGTGCACATGGGTTGGCCGGATCCCCGGGAGCGTGTGACCGCGAAGCATGAACCCGCGGAGCGGTCTGGCGATCATCACCGACTCCTCCTTCGGCGCCGGCATCGACATCGACGTCCAGCTGATGCCCGAGGGCGACGAGTACATCGTCTCGACCGCGGCCCGAGCGGGTCGCCCTCGGCCTCGCGCAACTTCGATCCCGGCCCAAGTCGCAGAAGCGCGACGAGATGGTGGCCTGGCTCGAGATCGTGGCCACCGGCGTGTACGAGCAGACCCTGTTCGCCCGTCGCGTTGAGATAGACGCGGTCCCGGCGAGGATTCACAGTGCGGTGTGGGATCTCGTCGCAGACGTGCTTCAGGGATGGTCTGGCCCGGCCATCAGCGCCCGGATGTGGCCGAAGCCGCTGTCCGCGCGTCGTGGACGGCAACCACGGTCACCGTGTCAGCGGCCTCGTCGTACAGGTAGACCAGGAGCAGCGACGGCCACGGCCCGACGATCAGCCGGAAGGCGCGCCAGCGACCCGTCAGCCTCCTCCCGGCGAGCGGGAACGTCTCGAGCTGCGCGAGCGACTGTCGCACGCGGTCACGAGTGTCTGCGGGCAGGCGGCGGCTCTGGATCAGGCGCTCGAGCTCGGAGCTCGCGCGCTCGGCGATGACGACGCTCGCCACCGCGGATCAGAGCTCGTCGAGTGGGATGATGCGGCCGGCCTCGGCATCAGCCACGCCCTCCATGGTCCGCTCCCAGGCACCGGGGATCGAATCGAGGAGGGCGGCGATCGTCGCAGCTTCGGGATCCGCCTGGTCGAGGGCCGTCGAGAGCAGCGAGCGAGCCACGGTCCCCGGCTGCAGGTAGAGGCGTGCCGCCATCTCGTTGAGCCTCGCCGCATGCTCGTCATCGAGCACGACGTTGTAGCGCTTTCCCTGCTCGCCGGCCATCAGGCTCCTTCACTGGATACACGTCGCGTGCAGTTCACCGTACTCTCGTGTAGTGCGTGCGGTCAAGTCACGGCGGGGGTCGTCGCAACGGCACCGTTGCGGGGCGGTGGTAGGGTTACGTCCCGGTCATCGGAACGGCGCCGGGAGCCGCTCCGCAATGCCGGACACGCGAGGACGAGACAGGCCGTGGCGCGTTCCATGTGGAAGGGGGCCATCCAGTTCGGACTGGTCACCATCCCCGTCAAGCTCTATACGGCGACCGAGTCGGACTACGCGATCCGGTTCAACATGCTCCACGAGAGCGACCTGTCGCGGATCCAGATGAGGGTCTGGTGCCCCGAGGACGAGAAGGTCATCTCGCGGGGCGAGACCGTGAAGGGCTACGAGTACGCGCCCGACCAGTACGTGGTGATCACGGACGAGGACCTCGAGAAGGTCCCGCTCAAGACGGTCCGCTCGATCGAGATCGAGCAGTTCGCGCCGCGCGATGAGGCGACCGCGGAGCACGCCCGGTTCACCAGGCAGGCCTACTACATCGAGCCCGACAAGATCGGCCGCAAGGCGTTCTACCTGCTGCGCCAGGTGCTCGAGGAACGCGAGCTCACCGCGATCTGCAAGGTCGTGATCCGGGACCGCGAGGCGCTCGCGTCGATCGACCCGTTCGAGGACACGATGGTCCTCACCACCCTCCACTGGCCCGATGAGATCCGGTCGACCAAGGATCTGGACCTGCCCGCCGAGGCGTTCGAGTTCAAGGACGCCGAGCTGAAGATGGCCGAGCAGCTGGTCGAGGCGATGACCGGCGAGTTCGATCCGTCGCGCTACAAGGACGAGTACCGCGAGGCGCTGCTCAAGGTCATCGAGGCCAAGGTCGAAGGCGTCGAGATCGCGGAGCCCCAGCCCGTCGAGGAGAGCGCGAGCATCGTCGACCTCATGAAGCTGCTCGAGGCCAGCGTCAAGGCGGCGACCGACGCGAAGACCGCCGGGTCCGAGGAGCCGGTGTCCGTGGCCG
>MGOE01000032.1:0-262 GCA_001797035.1 Chloroflexi bacterium RBG_16_72_14 | reverse complement strand
CAGGGCGAAGGCGGCCGACGAGGAGCCGGCGGAGGCCGAAGAGGCGCGCCCCGCGAGGCGCCGCAAGAGCGCATAGGCGGATCGGGCGCGAAGCGGGCGCCTGGCGGGCGCACCCGGGTCACGCCGGCGTCGGCGCCGCCGTCGTCCCGGGAGCGGGTTCGCGCGCGGGCTCTGGTGACGCCGCCGGCCTTGTGTCGGTCAGCCGGCCGGGCGAGGACGACAGCACGTGGAGCCGCAGGTAGCGGCGCCCACGGCGCTCCAG
>MGOE01000031.1:39755-47603 GCA_001797035.1 Chloroflexi bacterium RBG_16_72_14 | reverse complement strand
CGTCGCGATCGTGCTCGCCGCCGGCGCCAGCCGCCGCTTCGGCTCGCCCAAGCTCCTGGCCGCGCTCGACGGCCGCCCGCTGCTCCAGCACACACTGGACGCCGTGGCCGCCGCGGGCCTCGACGACGTGGTGGTCGTGCTCGGCGAGGGGGCACGGGACGTGGAGGCGGCGATGGCCTGGCATGGCGAGCGACGGGCCGTGAACCCGCGCCCGCAGGACGGCCTGTCGAGCTCGCTGCGGATCGGGCTCGACGCGGCCGCGGAGGACCCGGCCGCGGAGGCGGTGCTGGTCGTGCTCGGCGACCAGCCGGCGCTGCGGCCGGAGGTCGTGGCGGCCGTGCTGACCGGGGCGGAGGCGAGCGACCGGCCGTTCGTGCGGGTCCGCTATGCCGGCGACGATGCGCCCAACCCGGTCCTCGTCCGCCGGGTCGCCTGGGCGCTGGCCGCGGGCCTCGACGGCGACCGTGGCCTCGGGCCGCTCCTCGCCCGGCGACCGGACCTCGTGGCGGAGGTGCCGGTGGCCGGCCGCAACCCGGACGTGGACACCCCCGCGGACCTGAGCGCGCTGGCGGAAGCCGGATCCCCGGCATCCCCGGGGCCCGCGGCGCCCCCGGCCCCCGCGGCGTCCATGCCCGGCCGTGCCGGATCCACGCCCGCCGGACGTGCCTCGTGAGCGCCGCCCGCCGGTCTGCCGCCCCGCGCCGCCTCGAGGGGGCCTGGGCCGCCCGCGTGCGGGCGAACCGCGAGCAGGCCGAGCGGCTTCGCGAGGTGCCGGTGGGTGACTTCTACGCCCCGGTGTCGGCCCTGTTCGTCGCCGACCCGAGGCGGACCGGCGAGCCGGCCCTCGACGCCCTCCAGGCGATGGCGCGCCCTGACGAGACCTGGCTGGACATCGGCGCCGGCGCCGGGCGGTACGCACTCCCACTGGCGCTCTCGGTGAAGCACGTGATCGCCGTGGAGCCGTCCGCCGGCATGCGCCAGGCGCTGCGGACGGGGCTGGCAGAGCACGGCATCACCAACGTGCGGATCGTGCCCGGCAGCTGGCCGGAGGTGCTCGACCAGCTGCGGCCGCTGCCGGCCGCCGACATCGCGCTGATCGCCCACGTGGGCTACGACATCGAGGAGATCGGCCCGTTCCTGGACGCGATGGAGGCCGCCTCGGGTCAGCGCTGCGTGGCGGTGCTGACCGACCGCAGCCCGGCGTCCGTGGCGGACGCGTTCTGGCCACTCGTCCACGGCGAGGCGCGCGTCGCCCTGCCGGCGCTCCCCGAGCTGCTGGACGTCCTCCGGGCCCGCGGTCGCGAGACGGAGCTGGTCCGGGTGGAGCGTTCGCCGCGGACGTTCGACTCCGTCCCCGCGTTGACGGCGTTCCTCCGCCGCCAGCTGTTCATCGCCGAGGGCGGCGACAAGGACGTGCATTTCAGGGCGAAGCTGCCGGACCTGATCACCCAGCGCGACGGCGGCTGGACGCTCGCCGACCCGCCGGCGGGCTCGATCGGCGTCGTCAGCTGGACCCCGCCACTGGGCTGAGCCGGCGACCTCGCCACCGCCCGACCCCGTCAGGTGCCCGCGTGGCGGGCAGCCGCACCCGGAGCCACCCGGTTCCCGGCTACTCCCCGACAAGCGACCGACGTCGTGGGCGTCAGCCCTCGTTCGCACTCGAGCGACGGCCCTGGGGCCGTCGTCCATGGGTGAGTGCCCGTGTGGTGGGCGGATGGCCGGAAGCCCGTACCGCCGAGCCCACCGCGCGGCGCCCGAACGCTGGCGGAATCGGGAGGAATCTGCGGGCCCGACGCACCTGTCGCGCCATCGTCGCAACCCCATTGACGCCGCAATGATCCCGCGCGGATACTCGCGTCTCGCCGCGTCTCGCCGAAACCCACGCGTCCTCAGCCACGGTCACGCCGCGCTCCGCCGGCGCCCGACCGGTCGAATGTCCGTCCATCGACATCGACCCGCGTCTCCGCGGGAAGGAGGGAAGGCAGCGCATGATCCCCGGCCAGTTCGAGTACGTCCGTCCGGGTTCCCTGGACGAGGCGCTGCGGATCCTGCGGGACCGCGAGGGAGAGGCGAAGATCCTCTCCGGGGGCTACAGCCTTCTTCCTCTCCTCAAGCTCCGGCTGGCACAGCCGGCCCTGCTGGTCGACCTGCAGGCGGTCGGTGGCCTGGACGGGATCGCCCGGACGGACGACGACTGGCGGATCGGCGGCAGGGCGACGCACCGGCGGATCCTCGAGCACGACGGGCTCGCCGCCGAGTGGCCGATCATCCGCGACACGGCCGGGGGCATCGGTGACCCGCAGGTCCGCAACTGGGGGACGATCGGCGGCTCGTGCGCCCACGCGGACCCGGGCTCGGACTGGCCGGCGGTGGTCCTCGCGCTGCGGGGCTCGTTCACCTGCCGCAGCGCCGGCGGCGAGCGCACCCTCGCGGCCCGCGGCTTCTTCCTCGACACGTTCCAGACGGCCATCGACGCCACCGAGGTGCTGACCGAGGTCCGCCTCCCGCACGCGCCGGGCCGTACGGGCTCCGCGTACGTGAAGCTGGAGCGCCGGGCGGGCGACTTCGCGACCGTGGGCGTGGCGGCCGTGCTGACTCTCGACGACAGCGGTCGGATCGCATCGGCGGGGATCGGCCTGACGGCCGTTGCCGAGACGCCGTTCGCTGCCACGGACGCGGAGGCGGCGCTCGTGGGCGTGGTCGCGCACGACGAGGCCTTCGGCGTCGCCGGCGGCATCGCGGCGGGACAGGCGAGGCCCACATCCGACAGCCATGGTCCGGCCGAATACAAGCTGGCGATGGTCCGCGAGATCACGGCCCGGGCGCTCCGCCTGGCCGCCTCACGGGCGCACGGCACGGCCTGAGCAGAGGGACCCATCGATGACCACCCAGCATGTCTCGGTCACCGTCAATGGTGCGGTCCGCGAGGCCGACGTCGAGCCTCGCCTCCTCCTCGTCCACCTGCTGCGCGACGTGTTCGGCCTGACCGGCACGCACACCGGCTGCGACACCAGCAACTGCGGCGCCTGCACGGTCCACGTCAACGGCGAGAGCGCGAAGTCGTGCACGATGCTCGCCGTCCAGGCCAACGGCGCCTCGATCACCACCATCGAGGGCATGGAGCAGGGCGGCAAGCTCCATCCGCTCCAGCAGGCCTTCTGGGACCAGCACGGTCTCCAGTGCGGCTTCTGCACCCCGGGCATGATCATGCAGTCGGCCTGGCTCCTGGGCACGAACCCGGATCCCACGGACCACGACGTCCGGGAGGGGATCGCCGGCAACCTCTGCCGGTGCACCGGTTACGTGAACATCGTCAAGGCCATCCAGCAGGCCGCGGCCGAGCTCCGGGCGTCCGAGCCCGAGGGCGCCGGCGCCGCGTCCGCCTGAAAATCCTCCGAGCGATGGCTCGCGGGAGCGTCGCCTCGCTCGTCGGAAGGTTCCTCGCCTCGGGCGTCGGAGGGCGCTTCGGAGACACCGACAGGAGACGACGATGACGGAGGCACAGGCTCCCACGACGACCGCCGAGGTCGCGGGCATGGGGCACTCGATGAAGCGCAAGGAGGATCCGCGCTTCATCCGGGGCCAGGGGGAGTACATCGAGGACGTCGTCCTGCCGAACATGGTCTGGATGGACATCGTCCGCAGCCCGTACGCCCACGCGACGATCAAGTCGATCGACGCGAGCGAGGCCCTGGCGATGCCCGGCGTCCTGGCGGTGATCACCGGCAAGGACCTCGAGAAGGCCGGGCTCCACTGGATGCCGACCCTCGCCGGCGACAAGCAGATGGTGCTGCCGGTCGACACGGTCATGTACCAGGCGCAGGAGGTCGCCGCCGTCATCGCCGAGACGCGCTACCAGGCCGCGGACGCGATCCAGGCGGTGTACGTGGACTACGAGCCGCTGCCCGTGGTCGTGGACCCGTTCAAGGCCCTGGAGCCCGACGCGCCGGTCCTCCGCCCGGACCGCGGGCCGGAGAAGGCGAACAACCACATCTGGCACTGGGAGTCCGGCGACCGGGCGGCCACCGACGCGGCCCTGGCCGCATCGGACAGGGTCGTCCCGATCGACGTCTACATCCCGCGCATCCACGTGGCCTCGATCGAGACCTGCGGCTGTGTCGCGGACTTCGACCCGGTGCGCGGCCATCTCGACTTCCACGTCACCAGCCAGGCGGCGCACGTCTACCGGACGGTCATCAGCCTGGTCTCCGGCATCCCGGAGTCGAGCATCCGGGTCAAGACCCACGACATCGGCGGCGGGTTCGGCGGCAAGGTGCCGGTGTACCCCGGGTACGTGATCTCGATCGTGGCCTCGCTCACGCTCGGGCGGCCGGTCAAGTGGATCGAGGACCGCTCGGAGAACCTCCAGGCCGACTCGTTCGCCCGCGACTACCACGTCCACGCGGAGCTGGGCCTCCAGAACGACGGCACGATCACCGGCCTGCGGGTCAAGACGCTCGCGGACCACGGCTACAGCGACGCCGCAGCCGATCCCTCGAAGTTCCCGGCCGGGCTGTTCAACGTGATCACCGGCTCGTACGACATCCCGCAGGCGTTCGTCGAGGTCGACGCCGCCTACACCAACAAGCCGCCCGGCGGCGTCGCCTACCGCTGCTCGTTCCGGGTGACCGAGGCGGTCCACACGATCGAGCGCCTGGTCGACGAGGCGGCCCGCGTGGTCGGCATGGACCCCGCCGCGTTCCGGATGAAGAACTTCATCCGCAAGGACCAGTTCCCGTACCACACGCCGACCGGCTGGGACTACGACTCGGGCGACTACCACACGGCGCTCCGGAAGGCGCTCGACCTCATCGGCTACGACGAGCTGCGCAAGGAGCAGGCGGAGAAGCGCGCCCGCGGCGAGCTGATGGGGATCGGCATCTCGTCGTTCACCGAGATCGTGGGCGCCGGGCCGTCGCATACCTTCGACATCATCGGCATCAAGATGTTCGACTCGGCGGAGCTGCGGGTGCATCCCACAGGCTCGGCCATCCTCCGGCTCGGCGTCCAGAGCCAGGGCCAGGGGCACGAGACCACGTTCGCGCAGATCGTGGCCGAGGAGCTGGGCATCCCGGCCTCCAAGGTCAAGGTCGAGGAGGGCGACACCGACACCGCGCCGTACGGCCTGGGCACGTACGCGTCGCGTTCCACGCCGGTCGCCGGCGCGGCCACGGCCGTCGTGTCGCGCAAGATCCGGGAGAAGGCCCGCCACCTCGCCGCGCACCTGCTCGAGTGCAGCGCCGACGACCTCGAGTGGACCAACGGCAAGTGGAGCGTGCGCGGCTCACCCGACCGGTTCAAGACCATCGCCGAGCTCGCCTTCGCCGCCTACACCAACCACCCCCAGGGAATGGAGGCCGGCCTCGAGGCGGTCGACTACTACGACCCGCCCAACCTGACGTTCCCGTTCGGCAGCTACGTCTGCGTCGTGGACATCGACAAGGGGACCGGCCAGGTCAGCGTCCGCCGGTTCGTCGCCGTGGACGACTGCGGCAACATCATCAACCCGATGATCGTGGACGGGCAGATCCACGGCGGCCTCACGATGGGCCTGGCGCCCTCGCTGTACGAGGAGATCCCGTACGACGAGAACGGCAACAACCTCGCCGGGACGTTCATGGACTACCTCCTCCCGACGGCGCTCGAGACGCCGGCATGGGAGACCGCGAAGACGATCACCCCCTCGCCGCACCACCCACTGGGCGCCAAGGGAGTGGGGGAGTCCGCGACCGTGGGCGCCCCGCCGGCGATCGCGAACGCCGTGGTGGACGCGCTGTCGCACCTCGGCGTCACCCACATGGACATCCCGCTGACGCCGCACAAGGTGTGGAGGGTGCTCCACGAGAAGGGCGTCGCCTAGGCCATGGCCGGTCGAAGCCTTTCGGGGCGCATCGCGGAGCTCGAGGCTGCCGGGGGCCGGTTCGCCGTCGCCACGGTCGTGGCCGTCCAGCGGCCGACCTCCGCCCGGCCGGGGGCGCGCGGCATCGTCCACCCGGACGGCACGATCGAGGGCTGGGTCGGCGGCAGCTGCGCCCAGCCCGTCGTCATCCGCGAGGCGATGCGGGCGCTGGTGGACGGCCACCCGCGGCTGCTCCGGCTGTCGAAGTCGGCGCCCGCGGAGGGCCGCCGCGCCGACGGCGTGGTCGAGCTCGTGATGTCCTGCCACTCGGGTGGCACGCTGGAGATCTACGTGGAACCGCATCTTCCCGCGCCGTCGCTGTGGGTCGTGGGCACGACGCCGATCGTCGGCGCGCTGGTCACCCTGGGCGCGGCGACGGGCTGGCGGGTGACCGTGTTCGACCCGATCGCTGACGCCGACGCGTTCCCGGACGCCGAGCGCGTGTCCGGCGAGACCTCGCTGGGGCGCGTGGACCCCGAGCTGAGCCCCTACGTGATCGTGGCCACGCAGGGGATCTGGGACGAGGAGGCGCTCGCGTCCGCCCTGCGGCGGGACGTGTCCTACGTCGGGCTCGTGGCGTCCCCCACGCGCGCCGCGCACGTGCGGGCCTGGCTGCGCGACGAGGCGAACATGCCCGAGGACCGGCTGGCCGCGCTGCGGGCGCCGGCGGGCATGGACATCGGCGCCGAGACGCCCGGGGAGATCGCCCTCTCGATCCTGGCCGAGCTGGTCCAGGTCCGGCGAGGACGCGCCCCGTTCGTGGCCGTGCCCGGCCCGGCGACGCTGGCCGGCGGGGCGGCGGAGGCGTCGGCCGCCGCCGTGGTGTCCGTCGCGGACGACATCGTGCTCGTCGATCCGGTATGCGGCATGACCGTGGACCGGGCGCATGCCCGCCACCTCGCCGAGCACCAGGGCGTCGTCTACGCGTTCTGCGCGATGAGCTGTCGCACGGCGTTCATCAACGAGCCGACGGCGTACCTCGCCGGCTCCGCACCCACCCAGCGCTGAGGTTGCCAATGCAGTTCCAGGGCACCGTCGAGATCAACGCGCCGCGCGACCGCGTCTGGGCGTTCCTCATGGATCCGGACCGGGTCGGCTCGTGCGGACCGGGCGTGGAGTCGATCGAGGTCGTGGACGCCGAGCACTTCAAGGCGAGGGCGAAGGTCGGGATCGGGTTCATCTCCGCGCGGTTCAACGTGGACATGACGATCGCCGAACGGACCGAGCCCGAGCGCGCCGTGATCAAGGCCCACGGCCAGGCGCCCGGGAGCGCCGTGGACGCGACGGCCAACATGGCGCTGTCGGGCCCGGGCGAGGGCCCCACCACGATGGACTGGTCGGCGGACGTGACGATCTCGGGCACGCTTGCCTCGGTGGGCGCGCGCATGATCGAGGGCACGGCGAACAAGATGATCGGCCAGACCTTCGACTGCATCCGCACGAAGCTCGAGGCGGGAGGCTGACGCGTGCGCGCGGGGGCCGGCGAGGATCGCCCGCTGTGGACCTGCCCGCGCTGCGGCCACGGGTTCGTGACCGCGAACACCTGGCACTCGTGCACGAACCTCACCCTCGACGAGGTGTTCGCCCGGTCGACGCCCAACGTCCGCGCGTGCTTCGACCGATGGGCGGCGATGGCCGGATCGTGCGGGCCGCTCACCGTCATCCCCCAGAAGACCCGGATCGTGTTCATGGATCGGGTCCGGTTCGCGGGTGCCCGGGTGCTCAGCGACCGGCTGCGAGTGACGTTCTCGCTCACGCGGGCGGTGGATCGGGCACCGTTCCGGATCACCCGCTACGGCCCGCGCTGGGTGGCCCACACGTTCGACGTCCGCGACCCGGGCGAGCTCGACGACCCGGACCTCAAGGCCCTGGTGTGCGAGGGCTATCGCGACCTGGGGCAGGGCGCACGTCGACCGCGCGCGACGGGGTTGAGGACGTCGCCGGACCTG
>MGOE01000031.1:38047-39641 GCA_001797035.1 Chloroflexi bacterium RBG_16_72_14 | reverse complement strand
CGTCGCGAGCCCGCGACCCGACGCCTGCCGTATGCGTACCAGGCGTAGCGCGCCCGATCTCCGGCGGCGCGGTACGGCCCGGCCGCCGCTCGGCGCAGCGTTATGCGCAGTACGCATCGGATGATCCCGGGAGGGCCGCCGGCGGCTCGCGCGGCCTCGGACATGGTTGAGCCGGCTTCAGACTGGGGTCAGGTAAGCCTGGTACGCATCCGAGCACGTCGGCGGCGACCTGCGCAGGGACGAACGACAGGCGCAGGGACGGCGATCGGCGCAGGGACGAACGACAGGCGCAAGGACGCGGGCTGTGCCGCTCGGCCGAGCGACCTAGCCGTCGCGGAACACGGACCAGTGCGAGACGTGCTCGAGCGCCTCTTCGACCGTCTGCCGGACCTCGATGCGGGCCCGGGGGTAGCCGCCCTCGCGGAGCAGGTGCTGGACCCGCTCCGCGGCGCGTGGACCGTCCGGGCAGCAGTCGGACTGCTCGGTCGCCTCGCGCGCCAGCTCGAACGCTCGGACGAAGTCGGGATCGTCCCACGGGACGAGGCGGGCCTTGATGTGCATCATCGTGGTCATCTCGACGACCTCCGCGCCCATTCTGATCGCCCGGGCAAGCCGCCGCGAGGGCCGTCCGACCCGCCGTCGTCACCCGACGCAGTGCCCCATGCCAAACTGAGGTCGATGGAACGGCTGCACGCGGTGATCGGGCCGCTCGCGACCAACGTCCACCTGCTCGCGGACCCCGCGTCCCGCGAGGCGATCGCGATCGACACCGCCATCCCGTGCCTGCGCTGGATCGCGGACGCGCTCGCGGCGCGCGACTGGACGCTGAAGCTGATCGTCAGCACCCACGGGCACTGGGACCACACCGGCGACAACGCCGCAGTCGCCGAGCACACCGGTGCCCGGATCGCCGTCCACGCGCTCGATCGCGAGCGCCTGACCACGCCCGAGCCCCTGTTCGCCCCGTTCCCGATCCCGCCGTCGGTGCCCGCGGTGGACCTGGCCGAGGGTGGCGAGGTCCGGTTCGGCGAGATCCGGCTGCGCGTCCTCCACACGCCCGGCCACACCGAGGGCTCGGTCTGCCTCTACGACGCGGACGGTGGGTACCTCTACAGCGGCGACACGCTGTTCGCCGGGGGCTGGGGCCGGGTCGACCTGCCGGGCGGCTCGGCAGAGGCGATGGCCGCGTCCATCTCGCGGCTCGCCGGACTGGAGGACCCGCTGCGGGTGATGCCCGGGCACGGCGCGTCCACGACGATCGGCCGCGAGCGCGCCTGGATGGACCTCGTGCGCCGCGAAGGGCGCCTGCCCTTCTGACGCTGGCCGTCAGCCGTCTTCTGATCGCCGGACCGTCACCCGCCGCGCCGGTAGGTTCCCTCGAGCACGGCCGTGCCCCGGACGTCGGCCCGGGCGAGGGCCTGGCGCACCGTGGCGCCGTTCGGCTCGCCGGACAGCCCGAGCGGCGCCCCGAGCGCGTACAGCGTGAACGTGTAGCGGTGCGTCCCCGACGGCGGGCACGGACCACCCCAGCCGACCCGCCGGAAGTCGTTCGTGCCCTGGACCGGTGCGTCTGGTGACCGCGCGATGCCCAGCG
>MGOE01000031.1:37698-38033 GCA_001797035.1 Chloroflexi bacterium RBG_16_72_14 | reverse complement strand
GCCGCTCGCCGATCCGGCGAGGTCGAGGACGATCCAGTGGACCCAGCCGCGTGCGTCGGGGTCGTCGACCAGCAGCACGAGCGCCGCCGTGTCGTCCGGGGCGCCGCTCCAGGCGAGGTCTGGCGAGGTGTCCTCGCCGTCGCAGGTGAACCGCTTCGGGATCGGGCCGCCGGCGGCGAAGGCGGTCGAGGTCAGGGTGAAGGGGGACATGCTGGCCTCCGGGGTGGCGGACGCGGACGTGGCGGGGGACGAGGCGGGTGCCGGCGAGCCGGATGACGACCCGCCCGGCGACGACGAGGCGCCGCCGCACGCGGACACGACCGCCACGGCGGCGG
>MGOE01000031.1:34886-37509 GCA_001797035.1 Chloroflexi bacterium RBG_16_72_14 | reverse complement strand
CGTAGGCGAACCACTTGCGCACCACGGCGAAGCCGAGCCGCTCGTACAGGCCCAGGGCGCCCGTGGGGTTCGCGGCGTCCACGCCCAGCCACGCCTCGTCGATGCCCCGCTCGCGCAGGACCCGGAACGATGCGGCGCACAGGGCCTTCGCCAGGCCGCGGCCGCGCCACGGCCGGCGGACCGAGACGTGCTCCAGCCACCCCCGGCGGATGCCGAGCTGCTCGTTCTCGCCGGCAAACACGTAGTTGAGGACGCTGCCGGCAACCTCGTCGCCGTCCCACGCGACGCACCACAGCGAGGTGTCGGTCTCGGGATGCTCGAAGCGGGCCCGGAAGTCGCCCTCGTCGAGGTCCCGGTGGCCCCAGTGGTCCCGGAACGCCTCGTCGTCCGCGTCGAAGATCGCGCGGTGCTGGTCCGGCGTCACGGTTCGCAACTCGAGGCCCGCGGGCAGCGGGTGGTCGGGCAGCGAGCCCGTGATCGGGCGGCGCATCTCGAAGCCGAACCGGATGGGGACGTATCCCTGGTCCGCGTACAGGGCGGCCGCGCCGGGCTCGATCTCGAGCGCGTACGCCCGCAGCTCGCGCGGCCCAGGCCGCGGGTCTGCCGCCATCTCGTCTGCCAGCCGGTCACGCGTCGCGAGCCAAAGCGCCGTGCCGAGCCCGCGGCGCCGGAGCTCGGGCGTCACGCTCCCCCACATCTCGCCCACCAGCGCCCCGTCGCGGACGACGCGGATGCCGCTCGAGAACCCGACGACCTGCCCGTCGACCTCGGCCACGAGCAGGTCGCGCTCCACCTGGAACGAGTCGAGGGGCTCGAGGTCCGCCGCCAGCTCGGCGCCGGTCTGGATCTCCTCGACCCCGTCGGCCTCGTGGGCGCGGTTCATCGCGGACGCGATCGCGTCCCAGTCGTCGCGCGTGGCCGGGCGGAGGACGAGGCGATCCGGGAGCGTCGCGGCCGGCGGTGCCTGGGTCATGGCCTGGGCCCCCGCCCATCGAAGGGCTTGCGGTAGCTCGCGCTGCCAGAGGCCACGCGGAACCCGCACGACTCGTACAGCGTGAGCGCCCGGTTGTGGTTGTCGGTGTCCACGCCCAGGTAGGCGCTCGTTGCGCCCTCGTCGCGCAGCAGGCGGAGGCTCGTGGCGATGCAGGCGCGGGCGAGGCCCCGCCGGCGATGGTCGGGATGCGTGGCGACTCCGTCCAGGAGGCCCCGCACGGACCCGTCGGGCGCGGCCTCGAGCAGGTTCAGGACGGCCGCCGCCGGCCGGCCGCCGGCCGCCCACGCGACGACCACCAGGTCGCGCCGGAAGCGCGGGTCGTCGACCCAGTCGTCGAAGCGCTGCTCCTCGGCCTCGTACTCGCCCCAGTGCTCGGCGAAGGCGACGACCAGCATCTCGAACACCGCGGGCAGCTCGGCCTCGGACGGGATCCGGAGCGCGTACCCGTCCGGCTCGACGACATCCGGCAGGTCCTCGAGATCCGCCCGGAGCATCTCCGCGTCCCAGCGGACCGCCTCGTAGCCATGCGCGACGAGGCTCGCCTCGAGCTCCGTGACGCCGTCGAACACGAAGCTGCCGAACCATGACCGGCGCGACGTCTCGTTGCCGCCGGCGACCTCGCGCAGCCGGGCCTCGGCCCACTCGAGCAGCGCGTCCGTGATGCCCAGGCCGGACGCGGCGGGCTCCACGACCACCGTGGACTCGTACAGGCGGTCACCGTCCGTGAGGTCGTGCCACTCGACCCGCGCGTAGCCGGCTGTCGTGCCGTCACGCTCGACGATCACGCAGTCGGTCAGCGGGTCCGAGTTCACGAGGTGGGTATAGCGGTGCTCCATGGCCGCGATGTCGATCGGCTCCAGCACGCCGACAGACATCCGCAGCCGCGCGTTGGCGGCGCCCATCCCGGCCACGTCGGCGAGGCCGCGGTAGAGGCGATACGCGATGCCGGACCCGGCCGGCGCGACCGGGGGCGGCGTGAGCGTCGTGGTCATCGGTCGCTCCCGTACTTGTGCTTCATGTGGATGGTGACCGACGCGCTGATCGCCTTCCACCTGCGGCGCTCGGCGGCGCGGGCCAGCGGGTCATTGGCGCGGGCGACGTGGGCCGCCTCGCGCTCGAGCTTGCGGTGGCTCTCGAAGCGCCGCGGGTCCAGCGTCCCCTCGGCGAGGGCGGCCCGCACGGCGCAGCCGGGCTCCCGCTCATGGCTGCAGTCGCGGAACCGGCACCCCGCGGCGAGGTCCTCGACATCGGAGAAGGTGGCACCCAGCCCCTCCGCGGCGCCGGCCACGCCGAGCGAGCGGAGGCCGGGGGTGTCGATCAGCAGTGCCCCGGTGGGCAGCCGGACGAGCTCCCGGTGAGTGGTCGTGTGGCGGCCGCGGGAGTCGCCCTCCCGCACGGCGCGGGTGCGCAGGTGCGCGTGACCTAGCAGCGCATTGACGAGCGTGGACTTGCCGACGCCCGAGGAGCCGAGCACCACCGCGGTCCGGCCTCGGCCCAGGTGCTCGTCGGCCAGCGCGGATACGCCCTCGCCGGTGAGCGCCGAGACCACACGGACCTCGACGCCGGGGGCGACGGAACCCGCGGCGATGCGCTGGCCGAGGAGGTCGGCGGCGACGTCGGCCTTGTTGA
>MGOE01000031.1:34484-34877 GCA_001797035.1 Chloroflexi bacterium RBG_16_72_14 | reverse complement strand
TCACCGGCAGCGCGCCACCGGCCCACGCGACGGCGAGATAGCGCTCGATGCGGCGGACGTTGAAGTCGCCGTCGAGCCCGGCGACGACGAACGCCACGTCCACGTTGGCGGCGAGCACCTGCTCGTCCGCCAGGCGCAGGCCGGAGCGGCGGTTCGAATCCGCGTTGCTGCGCCGGAACGCGGTCCGGCGAGGGAGCACCGCCTGGATGACCGCCCGGTCCACGGTCGAGGCGGGGGCGGCGGTCGCGACCCAGTCGCCGACCGACGGCAGGTCGCCGGGCCCGAGGGCCTCGTGTCGGAGTCGTCCGGAGATGACCGCGTCGTGGTCGCCGGATGCGGAGGCCACGACCCACGCGTCCCGGTGCGAGGCAACGACCCGGGCGGGCCGCCACC
>MGOE01000031.1:31909-34472 GCA_001797035.1 Chloroflexi bacterium RBG_16_72_14 | reverse complement strand
CGCGTCGAACGGCAGGAAGACGGCGGCCCAGCCCGGGTCCCAGCCGAGCTCCGAAAGCTGCGTTGGAGCGGTGGCCGTCGAGGAGGCGGCCGCCGGATGGAGGGCGTCCATCGTCAGCCCACCCGCTTGAGCTTGCCGGTGCGCTTCGCGTACCGCTCGGCGCGCCCGAAGGCCCACAGCCCCGCCGGGATGAGCACGGCGCCCATCGCCAGCAGCGGCAGGATGTCGCCGACGAGCGCCGTCACCGGCGTCCCGTCGAGCAGCCCGGCCCGCACGCCGTCGAGGACGTACGTCGCCGGCGAGAGGTACGACAGCAGCTGCATCCAGCCCGGCAGGACCTCCACCGGGTAGTAGACGCCGGACACGAGCAGCAGGCAGGACTGGAGGACGAACGTCATCTGCGCGCCGCGCTCCACGTAGAGCAGCGGCAGGATGGCGGCCATCATCCCGATGCCCACGAAGCTGAACGAGCCCAGCGCCACGAACACGACGGCGGTGAGCAGGTTCATCGACCCCGGCTCGAGCTGCGGGAAGAACAGCATCAGGACCACGAGGATCGCGGCCGTGTGCACGAGCCCGTACGCCATGGCGTACAGGCACGAGCCCAGCAGCTGCGTCCAGCGCCGCACGGGCGCCATGAACGTGTACTCGAGCGTGCCCTCCCACCGCTCCACCGCGATCGTCTCGGCGATCCAGGAGAACACGACGGACAGGTAGTTCCAGAACACCGCGCCGATGATGAGCAGCAGCAGCAGGCGGTCGTCACCCGCCGCGGCGCCGATCAGCGAGATCGACAGCGCGCCGGCGACGGAGTAGACGAGGAACGCCAGCTCCCACCCCCAGTACCGGCGGGTGAGGAAGAAGTTGCGTTCGACGAAGGCGTAGGACGCCTTCATCTCCTGCACCAGGAGTGCCAACGGAGTGTCCCTTTCAGGGTGCCGGAGCCGGACCCCTCCCGGGGCCGGGACCCCCGCCCGGACCGGGGTCAGCCGGTCCAGACGGGAGCACGGAGGCTCTCACCGGCCACGCGGTGGCCGAGCCGGATGATCGACTCGCCGACGCGTTCCCGGATCGAGCGCGCGGACGCGAGCGCCGCGCGATCGGCGTTGCGGAGCGACCGCTCGAGCGCCTGGCGCTCGTGGATCGCCCCGAGCCGAAGCTCGATGTGCTGCATGTGGATGTCCTTTCGCGAGGTGAGGTGATGGCGGGTGGTCAGATCGGACCGGAAGGTCATCGCGGCACCTCCGTTCGGTGTGTCACTCGTCGGAGTCGTCCTCCTCGACGTCCTCGTCGAGGGAGCGACCCGTGTAGGTCATGAACACGGCTTCCAGCGTCGGCGGTTGCCCGTGGCGCTCGGCGACCCGTCGCTTGAGCCCGTCGGGCGCGTCCTCGGCGACCACGCGACCCCCGTCGAGGATCGTGATCCGGTCGCACAGGCGCTCCGCCTCGGCCAGGTCGTGGGTGGTGAGGACGATCGTCGCGTCGTGCGCGGCGTTGACCTCTTCCACGAACGCCTGGACGTCGAGCTTGCTGCGCGGGTCGAGGCCGGTGGTCGGCTCGTCGAGGAGCAGGAGGGTCGGGCTCGTCAGCAGGGCTCGCGCGATGGCGACCTTCTGCTGCATCCCCCGGCTCATCTGCTCCACCGGGCGGCCGAGGCGGCTCTCCGCGATGCCGAGCCGGGCGAGGATCGCCGTTGCCTCTCGTCGCGCCTGGCCGGCGTCGAGGCCGTACAGGCGGGCGGCGAACAGGAGGTTCTCCATCGGGCTCAGCTTCTTGAAGAACGCCGCGTCCACGGACACCCGGTTGATGAGCCGCTTGACGGCGAGCTCGTCACGCTCGATGTCGAGGCCGAACACCTCCACCTTGCCCTCGTCCAGGGTCAGCAACCCCGACACGAGGCGGATGAGGGTCGACTTGCCGGAGCCGTTGGCACCCAGGATCCCGTGGATCGAGCCCCGCTCCAGGCGGAGCGAGACGTCGTGGATCGCGAGGACCGGGGGCTTGCGCCGGTCGACGTTGAAGCGCTTGGTGACGTGCTCGACGAGGAGCGCCGGCGGGCCGGCGTGGGTCCGGGGCAGCGGGACGATCAGGTCCCCCGCGTCCGGGCCGGCCGGGATCCGCGCGGCGGGCTCGCGGTCGGCGTGGGGCGCCGGCAGCGGGCTCGACGTCGGATGGGTCGTCTTCGGTTCGGGCGCGAGGGTCGTCGTCATGGGACTCTCCTGCGGATTGGATGGCGTGGCTCGAGTGGGTGAGCCGGTCCGCGGGGTCCCGGACATGGGACGAGCCGCGGGCCCGGTTGTCCGGGTGGCCTGCGGCTCGTGTCGGGTGGCGTGAACACGCCCGATAAAACACTTGAGCCGCGGGCCCGGTGGCCCACGGCTCGGTGGTCGCTCCTGGGGCTTACGCCCCGCGTCCTACCTGCTGGTGGGCACCCCTCTCCCGCCGACGGCGCCGCTGACGGGCGCGATCGTGCGCGGATAGGAGAGGGTCATGTGCACCATCTGGCGAAGCGCCTCCGTAGTGGACAGGCGAGCGAACTGCTCAACCGTCGCGCAGTCTACGC
>MGOE01000031.1:23718-31858 GCA_001797035.1 Chloroflexi bacterium RBG_16_72_14 | reverse complement strand
CCTAGCCCGGCCGCCGGCCCAGCGACCCACCTCGCGCTGCACCCGACCCACCCCGGCCGGGGCCCCAGCCAAGCAGCCGCCGAAACCAGCCAAGCACATGTTGCTTCCCAGGCCACGATTTCGGCCGTTCCACCCGCATCCGTTGCTCCCGGAGCAACGAACGGCCTCGCAAGGTGGCCGGGGCAGGTCCTGACCGGGCGGAATCCGGGTCAGTTCTTGCATCCCAGGCAACACAATGGCAGTAGACACCTGGAATCGTGGCTCCGCAGGCAACACCGAGATCGAGCCCGGAACCGGGCTCAACGGCCCGGCGTCCTCCGCGTGGCGCCCCCGCCCTGAGGATTGATCGATGCGCTCGCCTGCCCGTCTCGCCGTACTGCTTGCCGCCACGGTCTGTCCGTCACCGCGTGTGGCTCAGGTCCCTCCGCGTCGTCGCCGCCCGCGTCGCCGGCCCCGGCCCAGACCTGGTGGCTGCGGGCGACCGTCACGCAGGCGATCCCGCCCCTGAACCTGTTCGCCAACCGGCCGATGCTCGTGATCACCGGCGACGGCATCGCCGTGACCGAGGGCCCCGTCCCCGCGAGCTACCCCGGGCCGCTGCACCCGAACCTGGTCGGGCGACAGCTGACCGGCGCGGGCCAGGCGAAGATCATTCAAGCCGCGCGCGACCTCGGGCTGCTGTCCGGGCAGACCGACTTCTCGGGGGGCGGCATGGTGATGGGCGGCGTCACCGGCCACATCGTGCTCACCGTCGACGGCTCGCGGGTCGAGCTGACCGGCGACCCGGCCGCGCAGATCGTGTGCATCACGACTCCGTGCGAGCCGGAGCCCGGCACCCCGGAGGCGTTCGGCGAGCTGTGGCGGAGCCTGCAGGACCTGTCGTCGTGGCTCGGCGCCGAGCTGGGCCCCGAGGCGGCGTACGTGCCGGCCGCCTACGCGATCCTGGTGGGAGCCCCGCCGATGCCGGAGCCCGGCCTGCCGCAGGCCCCGGCGGACTGGCCGCTGGAGCTGCCGCTGGCCACCTTCGGCGGGCCGGTCGCCAACGGGACCGCCCGCTGCGGCACGGTCTCCGGTGCCGACGCGGACGTGCTCCGCCCCGCCCTCCAGGCGGCGAACCAGCTGACGTTCTGGACCCAGGATCCGGAGACCAGCGCAGCCTTCGGGCTGACCGTCCGGCCGATGGTCCCGGGCGAGGATGTCTGCCGCGAGATCTTCGGCGCCGGTTGACGCGGGGGCGCTCGGCCCGTGCGGGGCCCCCGTCCGCCCGCGACTCAGAGCTCGCGCCGGACCACGACTCGCGACAGCCCGCCACCGGCCTTCGACGTCGTCGCCGACGCGAGCCTGAAGCCGGCCCGCTCGAACAACGCGGCCGTGCCCATATAGGCGGATGCCGGCGAGATGCGCGCACCGCCCGTCTCCACCGGGTAGCACTCGAGCGTCCGCGCGCCCTGCTCCCTGGCGTACGCGACGGCCGCCGCCAGCAGCGCGCTCGCGACACCCGTCCGCCTCGCGGTCCGCGCCACGACGAAGCAGTTCACGACCCACACCCCGTCGCCGGGGAGCTGCGGGATCGTCCGAGACCGTGCCAGCCGCCCGAAGCCCTCGCGCGGCCCGAGCCCCACCCAGCCGACCGCCCTGCCGTCGCGGAGCGCGACCAGGCCTGGAGCCGGGTCAAGCCCGACCTGCGCCTGCAGGTTCGCTCGGTTGTCATCGGCGGTCGTGTTGGTCCAGTTCGAACCCGGCTTGCGCCAGAACTGACACCAGCACCACCTCGGGTCGCCGCCCGCTGAGAACAACTCGGCGACCGCCGGCCAGAGGGCAGGGGACGCGGGAACGATCCTCATGCCGCCATTCTCCGCCGACTGGCGTGAGCCTGCCTCGGCGGTGATGCCCCGGGTCACCGCGGGCCCGTGCGGGCCGGAGCTGACGCGATACGTTCCCGGGGGTCAGTTCCAACGGGTCGAGCTGAACGATGTCCTCGGACGGCCTGTTGCCATCTACTTGAACAGGACCGTGAACGCGCCACTGTTGTCCGAGTAGGTGTTCTCGAGCTCACCGATGGTGAACAGGAGGACGCCTGTGGCCGGCGGCGTGATCGATGTCGCGGCACCGACACGGAACGGGGTGCCATCGACACCGACCTTCCCGATCAGCTCACCCCACAACGCGGAATCGAGCACGCACGGGCCCGTCTCCGCTTGCAGCTCGGGTGTCCAGGTCGCGTAGACCTCGCCGCATGTCGGTTGGGTCGCTGACCGGCCGGCCCGTTCGCGCTCTTGAACTCGCCCGGCACGTGCCATGCCGGAATGCAGGCTGTCTGGACGTCGCCAGTGGCTCATCGCGGTTCCGGCGGCGGGAGCATGGGCCGCGCGTCGAAGCCTCCCGTTCCGGCTACATGACGCGGGTCGGCGGGGTGCGTTACACACCCTCCGGGTCGCCACCGGCCGAGAGCAGCTGGGCATCGCGGCCCAGGCGGCTGGGGCGGCGTGCCGTCCTACCGCAGCGCGTCGATCGACGCGGTCGTCACGATCCCGTCGACGCGGCGCGCCAGGTCCGGGTCGAGGGTGACGAAGGCGTCCGCCTGCAGCTGCGTGAGGGCGATGTACTCGGCATCGTAGGTTGAGGCCCAGCCCAGCCGGTCGGCCAGGTCCCACGCCCGGCGGCGGAGTACGGCGTCGCCGAGCAGCCGGATCGGCATCCGCCCGATGCGGGCGAGCCGGTCGCGCGCGACGTCGGCCGGGAGCTCGCCCCGCTGGACAGCCTCGTGCAGCGTCGAGAGCACCTGGGATCGCAGGAGGGTCGGCGCGAGCAGCTGGTGCTCGCCGGAGACCTCGATCCTCGCGCCGGCGAGGTGGAGGACGGCGCTGACGTCGACGACGAACCTGGTCATCGGGTTCCTCCTTCCGCTCTCCCGCGCATTGTGTCAGGCCGTGCCGCCAACCGCGTCGGGGGGAGGACCAACGTTCGGACCGGCACCCCCCGTTCGGGGCATGCGCCGCGTCGCGCACCGGCCTAGGATCGGGCGGGCGCTCGCTCCCCAGCGCAGGAGATGCCGGATGCCGCACGGTCGCACCGTTCCCCGTCGTTCTCCCTACCCGATCCGCCTGATGGTGGTCGAGTCGCGCGAGCTGCTCGCGGTCGGCGTCCGCGAGGTCCTCGACCGCGAGCCCGACATCGAGATCGTGGCACTGGTGCGCTGGCCCCAGGAGGCGATCACCCTGGTGGACGAGGCGGCACCCGACGTCATCCTCGTCAATGCGCCGGCCGCCGAACCCGATGCGGCGGCGGCGACCCGCCAGCTCCACATCGAGACGCCGGGGTCGGCGCTCGTGGTCCTCGGCGGTGGCGACGATGACGCCAGCCTGGTGGGCGCGCTCGAGCTCGGGGCGGCGGCGCACGTCGGCGAGCTGGCCGGGCCCGACGAGCTGGTCGACGTGATCCGCCGGGTGGCGGACGGCGACGACCCGCTCCGCGACGAGCTGCGCGATCGTCCCGACCTGCTGGAACGGATGCTGGACACGATCCGGGTGAGCATGCAGGCGGATGTTCCGCCGGTGAACCCCCTGTCCGTGCGCGAGCTGGAGATCCTGCGGTTCGTGGCGACGGGACGACGGAACCGGGAGATCGCGTCCGACCTCGGGATCAGCCCCCAGACGGTGAAGAACCACCTGACCGCGATCCTGCACAAGCTGGGCGTCCCGAACCGGACCCGGGCCGTCACGTACGCCGTGCGGCAGGGCTGGCTCCCCCTTGGCGAAGCCGCCGGTGAGGACTCCCGGACGGGGCCGGCGTAGTCTGAACCAGGCCGACCCGGAGCGGTACCATCCGGTCCGGTCCGATGGATGCCCTGCTGTTGACCGCTGCCCTGCTCCTCGCCATGGGGCTGCCCTGAGCGTGCTCGGTCGGGGCTGGCCGCGGACGATGACGGGAGATGGCGCCGGGACGACGGCCGGGCGGACGGGCCGCGGGCGTGACGACGGGCGGCCCCGTTTTCGCGCGCACCGACCGGGGGGAGGTCCGGAGGCGTAGCATCGCGCTGGACGGCCCGCCATCCGGGCCGCCGGATGATTGGGCGTCCACGACGGAGGGAGTCGGAATGCCGCGCCGTGTCATCGTCGTGGGCCTCCTGGCCCTGGGCCTCGCCGCCTGCGGCGGCTCGGCACCGACCGCCTCCCCGTCACCGGCCACACCGGCGCCCACGGCCGCCCCGGCGGCCACGCCCTCGCCACCGCCGACGGCCGCCCCGTCGGCGTCCACCGGCGCCGCGACGACGCGGATCGCCGTGTGTGACGCGGTCAGCCTGCGCAAGACGCCATCGACCACCGGCGAGCTGGTCGCCCGCGCGTACCTCGGCACGAAGGTCCGGATCACCGAGGCGGTGACCGGCGACGCGTACACGGCGGGCGCCTGCGGCGAGAGCGGGGACGCCTGGCTCAAGATCGACCGGGTGGGCGGCAAGTCGGTCCAGGCGCTGTACGGCGTGCCGTTCGTGTACTCCGCCGCCGGCTTCTACCGCTGACGCGCCCGGATCCCGCCGGCGCCGGGCCGGGCGGCCGGCGGTAGCCTGACGACGTGACGCACGACCACGACGCGCGGATGGGCCGGGCCGCGCCGCGGCTGCGTGCGCTGGTGCACGAGCGCGTGCTCGATGCCGAGCTGGCTGCGCTCGTGTGGCTGCTCGTCGATTCCCGGGTCCCGGCAGTGGTCGCCGGCCGGCCCGGCCCGGCGCGGGACGCCGTGCGCACGGCGATGCTGGACCTCCTGCCCGCCGATGCCCGGCCGATCGTCCTCGCGGGGGCCGATGAGGACTTCGAGTGGATGCCAGAGGCGACGGAGCTCGGCTGGCGCCGCGAGCGTGCCGCCGCAGGCGAGGCCCCCGCGCGGCACCGGGCGTCCGCCGCGACGGCGGTCCTCGTTGCCGACCTCGACGGGGGCGCGGGAGGCACCTGGGGCGCCCGTGCCCGCGTCGCGATCCGGGCGCTCGCGCTCGGCTACGGCATGGTCGCGACGATGACGGGCGGCGGCCTCGAGGACGTGCTGCGCCAGCTGCAGGCTCCGCCGGTGTCCGCCGTGGGCGACGAGCTGTCGCGCCTGGGCGTGGTGCTCGTGATGGGCGAGGCGCCCTCCGGACCCCGGGTCGTCGCGGCGCACTACCTTCGACCCGTGGCCCGCGACGAGCACGGCCACGTCCAGCGGATGCCGCCGGCCGTGCTGGCGACGTGGGACGGGACAGCGGACCGGTTCGAGCACTTCGCCTGGGGGATCGCCGGCGAGCTCGCCTCGCGGACCCGCCGTCGTCCGATCGAGCTGGAGCGGGAGCAGGCGCGTCGTGCGAGCCGTCTCGGCGACGGGATCCGGGCCTCCTGACGGGCGCGGCCCCTGCTAGCATCCCGCCCCGGTGCCGCCCGGATGGCCGGCGGCCGAGAGGGAGACACCGGTGAGCCTGTTCACGATCCTGCTGTTCCTGCACGTGCTGGGCGCGATCATCGCGTTCGGTCCCGGTTTCGCCGCCATGGTCGTCGGCCCGATGGTCGCCAGGGAACCGCAGCACGCGAACTTCTACGCGCGGACGCAGCTCGCGGCGAACCTCAAGCTGGTCACCCCCGTCGCCCTGAGCATGGCGGTGACCGGCGTCCTGATGATCGTCGAGCGCGGCAGCCTGTCCACCATCACCGGCGGCCGTCGATGGCTCGAGGTGGCGATCCTGTTGTACGTCATCGCGATCGTGTACTCGTTCGCCATCCAGGCGCCCGCCGGCCGCAGGCTCGTCGCACTCACCTCCACGCCGCCGGTGCCCGGCAGCCCGCCCAATCCGGACATCCCCGCAACGGCACGCCGGGTGCGGATGGGCGGGATGCTGCTCGGTGGGCTCGTGATCGTGATGGTGTTCCTGATGGTGGTGAAGCCCTTCTAGTCGCTCCCGGTCAACCGGCCCATTGCGGCGGGCCGACCGGCCTGCCCTCGGGGTCCTCTCCGTCACCGGCGCACCGCCGAAGCGCCCCTCCGCCCGACGGGAGCTTCGGGCATCCTCGCGACGGTCGGCCGATGCCCGCACCTCGGGTGGCAGCGTCCACCGCCGCCCGTCCGCGGCTACCATCAGTCACGACACGAACAGGAGACCCTCCGCCATGCCGCACGTCGCAATCTCGGTCGCCGACCTCCTCGACCACCTTGCCGGTAGCGCCCACATCGGCCAAGACCGCCTCGTGGTCGACGACGCGGCCCGCTTCCGGTCCGAGGCCGCCGCGGACCTTGCCTGGACGGCCGCGTTCACCACCGACGACCCGACCGCCGAGGCCGCCCGCTGGATCGTCTGGGAGGCGAGCCAGGCCCTGGGCGCCCGGTCCGCCAGCATCCATGAGCTGTACCTGGCCCGGGCCCGGGGCGAGGTCTCCGGGTTCACCGTCCCGGCGATCAACATCCGTGCCCAGACGTTCGACATGGCGCGCACGATCTACGAGACCGCCGCCCGCGCGGACGTCGGCGCCGTGATCTTCGAGCTTGCCCGCAGCGAGCAGACCTACACCTATCAGCGGCCGATGGACTACGCGGCGGCCATGCTCGCCGGGGCGATCGCCGCCGGCTGGACGCACCCGGTGTTCATCCAGGGTGACCACTACCAGTTCAACGCGAAGAAGTACGCCGCCGACCCGGAGGCGATGACCGAGGAGATCCGGCGCGCCTGCCGGCTCGCGATCGAGGCCGGCTACCGCAACATCGACATCGACAGCTCCACGCTCGTCGACCTGTCCAAGCCCAACCTCGACGCGGAGCAGCGCGAGAACTACACGCGGGCGGCTGAGCTCACGGCGCTCATCCGGACGCTCGAGACCGACGGCGTGACGGTCAGCGTCGGCGGCGAGATCGGCGAGGTGGGCAAGCAGAACTCCACGCCCCAGGAGCTCCGCGCGTACCTCGAGGGCTACAACCGGGAGCTGGCGAGGCGCGCGCCGGGCGCGACGGGCCTGTCCAAGGTCAGCGTCCAGACCGGCACGTCCCACGGCGGGGTGCCGCTCCCGGGCGGCGGCGTGGCCGAGGTCAAGCTGGACTTCGACGTCCTCGGCCGCCTGGGCGTGCTGGCCCGGGAATACGGGCTCGCGGGCGCGGTGCAGCACGGCGCCTCCACCCTGCCGGACGAGCTGTTCCACCGGTTCCCGGCCGTCGAGACCGCGGAGATCCACCTCGCGACCGGCTTCCAGAACTCGCTCTACGAGCACCCCGCTTTCCCCGAGGCGCTCCACCGCGAGATCGAGGGCTGGTGCTTCACCAACGCGCTCGACGAGCGCAAGCCGGACCAGACCGACCAGCAGTTCGTGTACACGTCGCGCAAGAAGGCGATCGGGCCGTTCAAGCGGCAGCTGTGGGAGCTGGAGACCAGGGGCGAGATCCTCGCCGCGCAGGCCCGCAAGGTCGCGTTCCTGTTCACCGAGCTGGGCGTGAACGGGTCGATGGCGATGGTCGAGCGCTACGTGCGGCCGGTGCCGGTCTCACGCCCGTTGCCGGAGTCGCTGCGCGCGGTCGCGGCGGGCTGACATGACGGACGGCTCCGGCCGGGTGTCCGCGGCCCAGGGTCCGGAGCCGCTCCCGATCGCGATCCGTCTCGAGACCCCCGGCGACGAGCCGGGGGTCCGCACGGTCGAGCTCGCCGCGTTCACCGGCCCCGAGGAGGCCGACACCGTCGATCGCATCCGGCGCGAGGCGCCGGCCGGCTGGCAGTCGCTGGTCGCGATCGACCACCACGGCCGGATCGTCGGCCACCTGCTGATGTCGCCGTGCCCGGTCGTGGACGCGAGGGAGGCGGTCCTGGGCGAGGTGATCGCGATCGGCCCGGTCGCGGTGCTTCCGGAGCTGCAGTTCCGGGGCGTGGGATCCGCGCTGATGACGGCGGCGATCGGGCTCGCCATCGCGCGCGCCGTCCCGGCGCTGGTGTTGCTCGGGTACCCCAGCTACTACCCGCGGTTCGGGTTCGCGCCGGCGCGGGCCCAGGGCCTGGAGCCGCCGGCGGCTGCCTGGCCCGACCAGGCGTGGATGGCCCGGAGGCTGCCCGCCTGGACGGACGACCTGCGGGGGACGGTGCGCTACCCGGACGCGTTCGGGCCACTGGCCTGAGACACCGCAGCTGGCCGGCCGGGGCGGCGAG
>MGOE01000031.1:22255-23608 GCA_001797035.1 Chloroflexi bacterium RBG_16_72_14 | reverse complement strand
GCTCGCGTTCGCCCTCGAGGCCTGCGACGTCGCGGACGGGATCGCCCGCCGCCACTTCCGGCGCGACCTGGACATCGAGCGCAAGCCCGACCGCTCGTTCGTGACGGTCGCGGACCAGGGGATCGAGCGCGAGATCCGGTCCCGCATCCGTGCCCGCTGGCCGGACCACGGCCTGGTGGGGGAGGAGTACGGGACCGAGGCCGGGCACGCCGCGACCCGCTGGTACATCGACCCGATCGACGGCACCCACAACTTCATCCGGGGCGTGCCGCTGTTCGGCACCCTGCTCGCGGTGGAGCACGAGGGCGAGATCCAGGTCGGCGTGATCTCCGCGCCCGTCATGCGCGAGCGCTGGTACGCGTACCGGGGCGGCGGCGCGTGGAACGTCGGCGCCGACGGCGAGCGGCGGATCCGCGTCTCGCGCGTGGGCGCGCTCATTGACGCCCAGCTGCTCTACGGCAGCGGCCGGGACAACGTGGCGAGCGGCCTGATGCCGGGCTTCGACGCCCTGATCGCCTCGTGCTGGCGGGAGCGCGGCTTCGGCGACTTCTGGGGGTACGCCCTGGTGGCTGAGGGCGCCGCCGAGGCGATGCTCGAGACCGGCATGAACGCCTGGGACCTCGCCGCGCCGCAGGTCCTGATCGAGGAGGCCGGCGGGCGGGTGACGGACGTCAACGGCGACCGCCGGATCGACGCGCCCTCGTTCATCGGCTCCAACGGGCACCTCCACGAGGACATCCTGGCGAGGCTGCGGGCGCGCCCCTGACTCCGAGGCGACGACGACGACCGCCCCGGCTCAGCGAGCCCGCCGGAAGGTCGCGAACGTCCAGCACACCGCGACGACCGCGAGCCGGGCACCGTATGCCAAAGGCATCAGCCGGCGATCCGGGCGTCGACGATGGACGGCCGACCCACCGCGGCCAGCGCGAGGCACGCCGGACACGCGGCATCGGTCCAGTCGAGCAGCGATTCAGCGGTCGCGGCGGTGCGCCGGCGGCGTGCGAGCAGGAGCCAGCCCACGGCGCCGATCGCGCCGATGACCACCGCGGCCAGTGCCGCCGGGCCAAGCGCCCGGCCCACGAGCGCCACGGCCGGCTCGCCGACGACGAACCCGAGCGCGAAATGCGCGCCGACGAACACGGCGTTGCCGAGCGCGAGCCCGGTGACGAAGGCCCGCGCCGGGACGCCTCCGAATGCGAACGCCGGGATCGCGACGACGCGGACGCCGGGCGTCATGCGGGCCACGGCGACCGCAACGGTCCCTCGGCCGAGCCGGGCCGCGGCCGCCTCGATCCGCCGCTCGCCCAGCCCGATGCGCCGCAACAGGGCGATCAGCGCGCGCCGGCCCGTCCC
>MGOE01000031.1:2837-22095 GCA_001797035.1 Chloroflexi bacterium RBG_16_72_14 | reverse complement strand
CCCGCCTCCTTGACCAGGAGGAGGGCCGCAACCAGGACGATGGCCAGGGGCTCGACGTTCACGATCGGGATGCGCGACGGGACGACGTCCGGATCACTCGGTCGGACCCTGCGCCCCGGCCGCGTCCAGTGCCTGGGCGATGATCGAGAGGGCCGAATCAACCTCTTCGACGGTCGTCACGAGTGGCGGGATGATCCGGATCACGTTGACGTACGTGCCGGCGGTCAGCAGCAGCAGCCTCCGGTCGAAGCAGGCCTGCTGCACCCGCTTGGTCAGCTCGGGGTCGGGCATCCGGCCGTCGCCCTCGCCGGGCTTCACGAACTCCAGCGCGACCATCAGCCCGAGGCCGCGGACGTCGCCCACGGACGCCCGGCCAGCGGCCAGGCGGCGCAGCCCGTGGACGAGCTGGCGTCCGCGCTCACGCGCGTTGGCGACCAGGTCCTCGTCCTCGATCACGTCGAGGGTGGCGAGCGCTGCCGCGCACGCGACCACGTTCCCGCCGTAGGTCCCGCCGTGCGACCCGGGCCGCAGCCGGTCCAGGATATCGCGCCGGGCGAGGATCCCCGACAGCGGCAGCCCCGACGCGATCCCCTTGGCCATGACGACGATGTCGGGCTCCACGTCCCAGTGCCGGACGGCGAACAGCTCGCCGGTCCGCCCGAAGCCCGTCTGGACCTCGTCCGCGATGAGCAGGATCCCGTGTTGCCGCGTGATCTCGCGCAGGCGTGGCAGGAACGTCGGCGACGGGACGATGTAGCCGCCCTCGCCGATGACCGGCTCCACGATGATCCCCGCGACCTTGTCCGGGTACACGAGCTGGTGGAACAGGAGCTCAAGCTGCGCCTCCCAGTCGCAGGTGCACGCGGCGGGGTCGTGCGCGCCGCCCGGGGCGCGGTAGCAGTACGGGTAGGACGCGTGGTAGACGGAGCCCGGCAGCGGCTCGAACGCGCCGCGGTACACGTCCTTGGCCGCCGTCAGCGCCATGGTCTGGGCCGTCCGGCCGTGGAACCCGTAGCGGAACGCGACGATGGCCGGGCGCCCCGTGGCGACGCGCGCCAGCTTGACGGCGGCCTCGACCGCCTCCGCCCCTGAGTTGGACAGGAAGGCGCCCCAGGGCCCGCCCGGCAGGAGGCGGGCGAGCCGGTCGTAGAGGCGGAGCCCAGGCTCGTGGTACACGATGTTCTGCTGGCCGTGGAGCAGCCTCGCGGCCTGCGCCTGGACGGCCGCGACCACGCGCGGGTGCGCGTGACCCGTGTTCGTGACGCCGATCCCGGACGTGTAGTCCAGGTACCGCTCGCCCTCGGGCGTGACGAGCCACGACCCCTCGCCGTGGTCGACGACGAGGTTCGTGATCCGGCCCCAGACCGGCGGCACCACCGAGCGGTCGGGGAGTGGGCCGGCGCCGGCCGGAGAGACGGGGGTGTCGACCATGGGTAGCCTCCTCGGGCGGCGCGGGCTGGCGCCGGCTGGATGCGCCCGGCGGTGACGGGCGGACGGCGGTCGGCCTAGCGCGGCGCCGGCACGCGACGCTGGCCACGCGCCGACAGGACCGTGGACAGGACCACCGCGCTGACCGCAATCAGGAAGATCGCCGTCCCGATGACGTGGACCTGGGGCGGCAGGTTGTTCCGGATCGTGCCCCAGATCCAGACCGGGAACGTGTTGACCAGGCCGGACGTGAAGTTGGTGATGATGAAGTCATCGATCGACAGCGAGAACGCCAGCAACGCCGCGGCGATGATGCCCGGGCGGATCATCGGGAAGGTGACCTTCCAGAACGTGACCCACTCGTTGGCGCCCAGGTCCATCGCGGCCTCCTCCAGGTTCCGGTCGAACCCCTGGATGCGCGCCTTCACGGTGATCACGACGTAGCTGATGTTGAACATGACGTGGGCGATCAGGATGGTGTTGAAGCCCAGCGGGTAGAACAGGCCGGCCGGGACGACGCTCTTGAACGGCTCCTGCGACGCCGACGCGACGAACAGCGACAGGAGGCTGGCGCCGAGCACGATCTCAGGCGTCGCCATCGGGATGAAGATGAACAGGTTGGTGCCGCCCCGGCCACGGAAGGTGTAGCGGACGAGGGCGAGGGCGATCAGCGTGCCGAGGGTGGTGGCGATCAGGGTCGCGATGGCGGCGACGACGAGCGACGTCCACAGGGCGTCGGACAGGCCTGGCCGGCCGAGCGGGTTCGCCCAGGCATCGAGCGAGAACTGGTTCCATACGAAGTTGAACTTGCCCGCGGGCTTGTTGAACGAGAACGCGATCATCACCACGATCGGCACCATCAAGTAGGTGATGGCGCCTGCGGTGAAGATCGGCAGCGACCAGCGCGACCAGGCGGAGCGGACGCGCTGCCCGCTGCTCGGGCGGGTGGCGATGCGGATCGCCATGTCGGCGCCCGCGACCACGGCCCCGGCCGAGGATCCGACAGACGCCGCGGGCAGCGAATCGAGCAGCGGCTCGCCCGCCGCCGGGGCGCGGCTCGACCCCTGGTCCGGCCCGATCAGGTGACGGTCGTCGCGGATCGACTCGCGCTCCTCGGGGAACAGGTCACGGCCGTCGCTCATGCCCGCCCCCCGCTCAGCTCTTCGGTGCCCAGGACGCGCGCGTAGACGAAGATCGCGACCAGGATCGCGGCCATGAGGATGAACGCGAGGGCGGCCGCGGTCGGATAGTCGTTTTGCTCCAGGAAGCGCCCCTGGATCACGTTGCCGATCATCTGGGTCTTGGGACTGCCCAGGAGGTGGGCGTTGACGTAGTCGCCGATAGACGGGATGAAGGTCAGGATCGAGCCCGCGAACACGCCCGGCAGGGACAGCGGCAGCGTGACCCGCAGGAACGCCTGGCTGACCATCGAAGCACCGACCAGCCCCCCCGCGGTCGCCCCGACCAGGGCCGCCAGCGCGACGAGCCCGGGGGTCGCCGTCTCACCCACGAACTGGCTGTAGCCGAGGCCCACCTGGAGCGCCACGGCCAGGAACCCGCCGAGCAGCGCGCCGGTGATCGCCCCGCCCCGGCGCCAGGGGCCCGCGTACAGGTCCTGTGCCGCCTCGACCAGGCGGCGGTCGACCTTCTCGAGCGACACGTACAGCGGCAGGACCATGAACGGCAGGAACTCATAGGTCAGCCCGCCGACCACGGCCAGCGGCGTCCCGATCACGCTGAAGTTGTCCGGTACCAGCCCGAGCACGTCGCGAATGATCCCCAGGAACGGCCCGTCGTTGCCCAGGATGATGCGCCACGAGATCGTGCGGATCAGGAAGCTCGTGAAGAACGGCGCGATGACCAGGAACAGCAGCAGGCTCTTGTAGCGCCCGCCGCGGAATGCGATGCCGTACGCGAGCGGGTAGCCGATCAGGAAGCACAGGATCGTGGCCAGTCCCCCGTACACGATCGAGTTCACGAAGTTGCCGCTGTACCGGGTCACGGCGCCCGGGAAGTTGTCGAACGACCAGGTGTCGGGCGGGGTGGTGAACCCCGTGAGCAGGGTGCCCTCCGACAGGGAGAACAGGAGCATCTGGACGTTGGGGACGACGAAGAACACGGCCAGCCACGCGAGGCCGGGCAGCATCAGCAGCCAGGGGATCGCGGCGCGGTAGCGGTGGATCAGCTGGCCCACGTGCCGGACGGCTCCTCGCTGCAGGTGTGGCGGGTGCGCGGAGCCGTCGGGCAGTCCGGCCGGCTCCGCCTCCGATCGGCTACGCGCCCTCGAGCAGGGAGACGAGGTCGTTGAACGCGATGTCCTCCTCGTCGGTCAGGTCGGGCTGCGCGTACTGCTTGGCGGTCACGTCGGCGGGCGGGAACAGCAGCGGGTTCGCTGCGAGCTCGGCGTCCTCCGCCGCGATCACGTCCGCGACGCCCTTGACCGGCGAGATGTAGTAGATCCAGGCGGCCAGGCGTGCGGCGTTGTCCACGTCGTAGACGAAGTCGATCATCGCCTCGGCCGCCCGCTTGTGCTGGGCGCCCTTGGGGATGAGCATGTTGTCGGTCCAGATGATCGACCCCTCGACCGGGTAGATGAAGCGGTCGTCCTCGCCACCCGACGACGCCAGGTCACCCGACCACACGACGGCCACCCAGGTGTCGCCCGAGCCGAAGTCCTGCAGGTACTCGTTGCCGGTGAAGGCGCGGACGTGTCCGCTGTCCACGAACGGCTGGAGGAAGTCCTTGATCTTCTGCGCGTCCTCGAGCGTGAGGTCCGGCGGCAGGTTGGTGATCTCGCCGCGCTCGCGCAGCAGGAGGCTGACGAGCGAGAACGTGTCCTGGTAGCCGGACAGCAGCGTGACCTTGCCCTTGAACGCGTCGTCGAACAGGTCCCCGATCGAGGTGAGATCGCGCTTCGTGGACACCACGTTGTAGCCCACGCCCGTCGCGCCCGACTGCCACGGGTAGTGGTAGGTCATGTCCGGGTCCCAGCCCAGGCCCCTGAGCTCGTCCCGCACGTTGGCGGCCGCGGTCGAGACATTTGCAGGATTGATGGTCTCGACCCATCCCTGCCGGACGAGCCGGGCGGCCATGTAGTCGGTCAGGACGATGAGGTCCCAGCCCGTGTCGAGGCCGGCCTGGAGCGCCGGCGCGACGGTGGCGAAGAAGTCCTCGTTGGTCTGGATGTCCTCGACGTACTTGACCTCGATCCCGTACTGGGCCTCGAAGTCGTCCAGCGTGGGAGACGCGGACTCGTCGTCGTTGAGGTCGATGTAGGCGGGCCAGTTCGCGAAGTTCAGCGGACCGGTGATCTCGCCCGAGTCGGCGGTCGGGACCGGGGTCGCCTCGCCACCGGTGGTCGGGGCGGGTGTCGCCTCACCGCCCGTGGTCGGGGCGGCCGTGGAGCCGCCGCCACCGCACGCCGCAAGGAACGCGGACAGGCCCACCAGCGAGCCACCCTTGAGCACGGTCCGCCGGCTGATCGCGCGCTGTGCGAGGTTGGTGTCTGCCACCGGGGTCTCCTCCTCCTGGGGTGTCACTCGGCCGCCTCGTCGGCGGCCGGTGTCGGATCCGTGATCACGAACGTGTGGTCCGGCGACCAGGTCAGCTGGACCTGCTCGCCCGGTGCCCATAGCTCGCTGCGCGTGGCGCGTTCGACGTTCTGCTCGTAGACCGTGACCCGGGCACCGCCCGCGATCTCGACCTGGTACTGCGTGCTGACGCCCATGTACGAGGCATCCCGGACCGTGCCGGCCAGGCGGTTGTGCCGCTCCGGCGTGGTTGCCCCGGGATCGTGGAGGCGGATCTTCTCCGGCCGCACGCCGAGCTGGACCGCGCCCGACCCGGTCACGGATCCCCGCGGCACGCGGACCATGGTGTCGTCGGCGAGGCGCACCAGCGCGTAAGCGTCGGCGGTCCCGTCCCCCCGGCCGTTCAGCAGGTTGGAGATGCCCAGGAAGCCGGCCACGAACCGCGTCGTCGGCCGCTCGTACAGCGTCTCGGGGTCGGCCAGCTGCTCGTAGTGACCCTTGTTCATGACGGCGATGCGATCGGACATCGTCATCGCCTCCTCCTGGTCGTGGGTCACGTAGATGAACGTGATCCCAACCTCCTGCTGGATGCGCTTGAGCTCCACCTGCATCTGTTTGCGCAGCTTGAGGTCCAGCGCACCCAGCGGCTCATCGAGGAGCAGGACCGCTGGCCGGTTGATGAGCGCCCGGGCGAGCGCCACGCGCTGCGCCTGGCCGCCGGAGATCTGGGTCGGCTTGCGGCGGTCGAAACCCTCCAGCTGGACCAGCCTGAGCATGTCCGCCACGCGCGTCTTCACGTCGTCGCCCTTGACGCCCCGACGGCGCAGGCCGAACGCCACGTTCTCGAACACCGTGAGGTGAGGGAACAGCGCGTAGTTCTGGAACACCGTGTTGACGTTGCGCTGGTAGGGGGCGAGCCAGGTCACGTCCTGCCCCTGCAGCTCGATCAGACCCGACGTGGGTTGCTCGAACCCGCCGATCATGCGCAGCGTGGTGGTCTTGCCGCACCCTGACGGCCCGAGGAGGCTGAAGAACTCCCCGGGGTGCACCTCGAGGTCGATGTAGTCCACCGCGACCACGTCCCCGTAGGTCTTGGCGACCTTTGACAACCGGACGTCGACGTCGGGCACGGGTGCCTGCTGCTCCTGTCGAGTGGCGTGATGGCGGCATAGCCGGTGGGACTGACCCGGCGGACGCGCGTACGGGGCGTCTCATCCCCGTCGGTTTGCGAACGATAGGTTCGCGGCCCGCGGGGTGTCAAGGCGACGAGTTGGCCGAGCACGGCGTCCAGCAGCAACGAGATTCGTGGGCGGGATTGTCAGCGGGTGCGCGAATCGCACGAATCGGCGGCCGGTCACATGCGCGGCGACCCTCGTGAACGGGCCCGATTGCGCGCCCGGGACGGGTCGCGGGTACGATATCGGCGCCCCGCGTCTCCGAAATCGGCGGGTGCCCTGGACAGGAGCGAGACACCCCCGATGAGCGCAATCTCCGAGGCCGCGGTCCTCGAAGCCCTCCGCACCGTCCAGGAGCCCGAGCTCGGCGGGGACCTCGTCACCCGGAACATGGTCAAGGACCTCGTCGTCGACGGATCCGACGTCGCGTTCACGATCGAGCTCACGACCCCCGCCTGCCCGCTCAAGGACGAGATCGAGACGGACGTCCGGCGGGCGCTCACGCCAGTCGGTGTCGCCGGGATCTCGATCACCTGGGGCGCCACCGTTCGCCGCGCCGCGCCGCGCTCCGCCGAGCAGCTCGTCCCGGGCGTCAAGAACGTCATCGCGGTCGCCTCGGGCAAGGGCGGCGTCGGCAAGAGCACGGTCAGCGTCAACCTCGCCGTCGCGCTGGCGAAGGCGGGAGCGTCGGTCGGGCTGCTGGACGCCGACATCACGGGCCCCAACATCCCGATGATGCTGGGCGTCGAAGGCCAGCCGGTCTCGAGCCCCAACAACAAGATCGTGCCGCTCGAGCGCCACGGCGTGAAGGTGATCTCGATCCAGTTCTTCGTCCCCGAGGGCCAGCCGATCGTGTGGCGCGGCCCGCTCATCGGCGGTGCCATCCAGCAGTTCCTGCGCGACGTGGAGTGGGGCGAGCTGGACTACCTGGTGGTGGACCTGCCCCCCGGCACCTCGGATGCGCAGCTGACGCTCGCGCAGGCGGTGCCGATCAGCGGCACGGTCCTGGTCACGACGCCCCAGGACGTTGCGCTCTCCGACGTGTCGAAGGCGCTCGCGATGCTCCGGCGGATGAACGTGCCGGTCATCGGGGTCGTGGAGAACATGAGCGCGTTCGTGTGCCCCCACTGCGGCGACGCGACCGAGATCTTCGGCCGCGGCGGCGGCGAGCGCTTCGCGCAGGAGCACAGCCTGGACTTCCTGGGCAAGATCCCGCTCGACATGACCGTCCGCCAGGGCGGCGACGTGGGCGTGCCCGCGGTCGCCCAGCGCGACCGGGGCCCCGCGGCCATGGCGCTCGAGCACATGGCCGGGCTCGTCGCCGCACAGATGAGCATCCGCGCGGCGACGGCGCAGACGCCGATCCTGTCGATCACCTGACCGCTGCCCGGACGGCACGTGAGCCAGGCACGACCGCAGCCCGAAGTCGCGGCGCTCCGGCTCGCGCTGGAGTCGATGCCGCTGTTCCGGGACCTCGACCCGCAGGACGTGGACGCGCTGGTCGCCGGCGTGCGCACCCGGCGCTACCGCCGGGGCGAGGTGATCTTCCACCAGGGCGACCCGGGCGACGCGCTCTACATCGTGCTCTCGGGCCGGGTGAAGATCTCGAGCCCGTCTGACACCGGGGTGGAGGCGATCCTCACGACGCTCCGCCCCGGCGAGTGGTTCGGGGCGCTGGCGCTGCTGGATGGGGCGCCGCGGAGCGCCTCGGCGACCGCCGTTGGGGCGACGGAGACGCTCATCCTGCCGCGGGACCGGTTCCGGCAGCTGGTGCAGGTGCCGTCCATCCGCGACCGCGTGTTCGCCGCGCTCGCCCAGGAGCTGCGCCGGCTGACGAGCCACGTGGAGGAGCTCCACTTCCTCGACATTGCCGGCCGGCTCGCCGCCCGGCTGGCCAGGATGGCGGAGGAGCAGGGGAGCCCGGGACGCGGCGGCGAGATCCGGCTCGACGGCCCGATCACGCAGGGCGAGCTGGCCGCGATGGTCGGCAGCACGCGCCAGAGCGTCAACAAGCTGCTGGGAAACCTGGTGGCCGATGGGCTGATCCGCGTCGAGCGCGACGCGATCGCGATCATCGACCTCGAGGGGCTCCGCCGCGCGGCGCGACGCTAGGGCTTCGTCGCGCGCAGGTGTGCGAGCAGCACCGAGGTGGCGGCGATCGCCGCCCGGTCCGCGCCCTGGCTGCCGCGGAGGAGCGCCAGCTTCCGGTCCCGGTGCGTGCCCCCGGGCGTCGCGATGCCGATGTCGACCCGCATCTCGCCGCGCGCCGGCGTCCCCCGGATCGCGAGGCCCACGTCCGTGCCCGCCTGTGCACGCACCCGCTCGGCTTCGGCGACCTGGTCCGACGCCGGGCCCTCCGGGTCGTTGACGACCTCGGCGAAGGGCAGGCGATCCAGGGTCCGCAGCAGCGAGACCAGGGCGCCGCGCGTGTCACGCTCGGTGGTCGCCAGCGTCCAGCCGCGCTCCGCGAGCACGTCCCCCAGCGCCCCGGCCCACGACGTGTCGCCCCGGGCCCAGACGTGGTCGCCCAGCACGGCGAGGACGGCGGCCTCGGCCTCGTCGGCGAGTGCCGCTGCGCTCTGCCCCGCCTCAGCGCGGGCGGACACGCGCACGTCCACGGCTTCGTGCCGGGCGTACGTGGCGACGCTCGGGTTGGGTGCCCGCAGCAGCGCCTCCCCCAGCAGCTCGGCGACCTGCGACTCGCCGATGCCCGTCAGTCGCAGCGTCCGCACCTCGCTGTCCACCCCGACGCCGCGTGCCGCGAGGCGGGGCAGCACCTCGCCCTCCCACATCGGGCCCAGCTCTCGCGGCGGCCCGGGCAGGGTCACGATCACCCGGCCGTCCGGGCGGTCCACCCACCAGCCGGGCGCCGTCCCGTTCCCGTTGGGCAGGACGGTGGCGGACGGGATGACCCACGCCTGCTTGACGTTCGTGCCGGGGAACGGCAGCCGACGGCGTGCCCAGAGGCCCTGCAGCCAGGCGAGGATCTCCTGGTCCACCGTCACGCTCTCGCCGCAGACCTCGGCCACGGACTCGCGGGTGAGATCGTCGGGGGTGGGTCCCAGGCCGCCTGTCGTGAGCACGAGGTCTGCCCGGGTCAGCGCCAGCCGGATCGCCTCCACGACCACCGCCCGGTCGTCCGGGAGGTTCGACACGCGCCCCACGGTCACCCCGTGGGCGACCAGCGAGCGGGCGAGGGTGCCGCTGTTGGTGTCCGTGGTCTCGCCCACCGTCAGCTCCGTGCCCACGGCCAGCAGCTCGGCGGTGAGGATTGGGCGCGGGGCGGGGGAGGCGTGACCCGGGGCAGTGGCCGCAGGACGCTGGGCGTGGGAGGGATCCGGCATGCTCAGCGGAGGGTAGCGTGCGCGGTGCCGGGTCGCGCGGACTCGCTGGTATGATTCGGCCGTCCCCACGCCTGCCCAACCCCTCCGCGGAGGACGACCGCTGGATCCCACCCGGCCCGCTCCAGACGACGCCCCGCTCGGCCTGCGCGGCCAGGCGAGGAACACCAGGGAGGCCCTGCTGGGCCTGGTCCGCGCGCACATCGACCTCGCACGGGCAGAGGCGGACGAGATCAAGGGCGAGGTCGCCCGGGCCGCCGCGCTCGGAGCGTTCGCGCTCGCCTGCGTCCTGTTCCTCGGCCTCCTGCTCGGCATCGGGATGTTCCTGTTCCTCGGCGAGGCGCTGTTCGGGTCGATGGGCTGGGGGCTTCTCCACGGCACGCTGCTCCTGGTCGCGCTCGCCGTGCTCGCCGGCCTGCTCGCGATCCGGGTCCCGCGCCTCGCGGCGATGTTCCTCCTCGCGCTCCTCAGCGGCCTGTTGGTCGCTGTGCTCCTGGGCACGCAGTTGCCCAACGAGGCGTGGCGCCGCATCGGGGAGGGGATCAACCTGGGCGTGGAGCCGGGCGTGCGGCCGCTGGTCGTGGGCACGCTGGTACTGGCGCTGGTGGGGGCGGTCGCCGGGCTCGTGCTCGGGTACCGGGGTGGCTCCGCGAGCGGCGGGCTGTTCGGCGGCCTCGTGCTCGGCGCCGTCGTCGGCGCCCTGAGCGCGCTGACTCCCGGCTGGCGAGTGGGCATCGCCCTCGGCATCACCGTTTGGCTGCTCGACTGGCCGGTGCTCATGGGCGTGACCGTCGCCCGCGAGGGCATCGACGGCGAGGCGCTCAAGGCGCGGTTCTGGCCGCAGACGACCATCGACACCACGAAGGAGACGATCGAGTGGGCGAAGGCACGGATGCCGCTCGGGCCGCGGTCCTGACGGCACGGGGCACCGTCGACGGCGAGCTCGACCGGCTCGAGGCGTCGGCCCGTGCCGCGGTCGACATCAAGGCCAAGGTCCGCCGCAACCCCGCCCGGACCGCCGGGCTCGCCGCCGGTGCCGGCTTCCTGCTGGTCGGCGGGCCGGTAAAGATGCTGCGCGGGGCGCGCAACGCGATCTTCGGCAAGCCGGACCCGCTGCCGAAGTCGATGCTGCCCAGGGAGATCGACAAGGCGCTTCGCGAGCTGGGCGCCGACGGCACGCGCGTGCGCGGCACGCTGGAGCGCGAGTTCGCCGGCTACCTCAAGGAGCACGGCCCCGAGCGCAGGAAGCGGGACCTGTCGGGCATGGCCGCGCTGGTGCTGTCGTCGGTCGGCAAGCCGCTCGTGGATCGCTACGGGCGCCAGCTCCTGGAGCAGCTGCTCGATCCCGACGGCCCCACGGTCGCCGAGCAGCTTGAAAAGGTGAAGGCACGACGCGCTGCCGCGACGGGGCAGACAGGGCAACCGGCCGCGTCGGCACCCGCGGACAAGCCCTCCACGCCGCCCGCCTGACGCCGGTCGCCAGGCACTCTGCGGCTCGCCGCCAACGCCGCTGCTGGTAGGCGAGGCGACCGAGCTGGTAGGCGAGGTCGGACTCGAACCGACACGTCCCTCACGGGACACCGGCTCCTAAGGCCGGCGCGTCTGCCATTCCGCCACTCGCCCGTGCGGCCAGTCTACCGGCCCGTCGCGGAGCGGCGCCCGAGCCCCGGCACCGGGCCACCGCACCCCTCCCGCCCCGCCCGGCAACCCACCCTATACTCGGCCGGCGATGAATGTGACCGCCACCCCTGCCCCCAAGAGCTCCGTCCTCCTCGAGATCGAGGTCCCCGCCGACCGGCTGGATCGCGCCGTCCGCGACGCCACCGGCCGCCTGTCCCGTCGCACCCGCGTTGCCGGCTTCCGCCCGGGCAAGGCCCCGCGCCCGATCCTGGAGCGCGTCCTGGGCCCCGGCGCCGTGCTGGACGAGGCCGTGGACCACCTCGTGCAGGATGCCTACCGCGAGGCGCTCCGCGAGCAGGGGATCCTGCCGCTGACGAATGCGGACGTGGAGGTCGTCCAGGCCGAGGAGGGCAAGCCCCTCGTGTTCAAGGCCACGGTCCAGGTCCGGCCCGAGGTGGCGCTGGGCGACTACGCGAGCTTCAACTTCACGCCCGAGATCGAGACGGTCGACGATGCCAAGGTCGACAAGGTGGTCGAGGAGCTGCGCGACCAGAACGCGACGCTGGCGGCCGTCGAGGACCGCGGGGCGCGGGACGGCGACTGGGCGATCATCGGCTTCGCCGGCACGAGGGACGGCGTGCCGTTCGACGGCGGCACGACCGAGCGGATGCCGCTGATCCTGGGCGAGGAGCGCCTGATCCCGGGGTTCGAGGCTAACCTCGTGGGCCTCAGGCCCGGCGAGTCCGCCGAGTTCGACATCACGTTCCCTGACGACTACCCGGAGGAGAGCCTCGCCGGCCAGCAGGCGCACTTCGCGGTCGACCTCAAGGAGCTGCGCGAGAAGGTGCTGCCCGAGGCGGACGATGACTTCGCGCGGAACATGGGCGACTACGCGGACCTCGCCAAGCTCAAGGCGGAGGTGGGCGAACGCCTGCGCCGGAACGCGCTGGACCGCGCCCGCCACGAGTTCTCGGACCGGATCATCGACTACGCCGTCGCCAACGCGACGCTCGAGCTGCCGGACGTGCTGATCGACCAGGAGGTCGAGGTCATGCACGACGAGTTCCGCTCGACGCTCGCACGCCAGGGGATCGCGGAGCCCGCCTACCTCAAGGCAACCGATAAGTCCGAGGCGCACCTCCACGCGGAGTTCCGCCCCCGAGCCGAGCAGCGCACGAAGGTGCTGCTGGTACTCAGCAGGATCGCCGAGGCCGAGGGGATCGAGGTGCCCGAGGCGGACGTCGAGGCCGAGATCGACCGCGCCCGTCGGCGCTACCAGGATCCGAAGACGATCCGCTACTTCGAGTCCGAGCGCGGCCGCAACTTCATCCGCAGCTCGCTGCGGCGGACCCGGGTCGTCGAAGGGCTCGTGGACCGCTGGCTTGCCGCCAACCCCGACTACCCGGCACTGCCGCACCTCGAGGACGACGCCCCGTCGGCCGTCGATGCCCCGCAGGCGGAGGCAGCCGCCGCCATCGATGCCACCGACCCGGGCATCATCCCGGGAGCCGAGACCGTACCCGCCACCTGATGAGGGCGACGGACCGAACGCAGGGGAGACCAACGATGCTCGTGCCGATGGTCATCGAGTCCACCAGCCGCGGGGAGCGCGCGTACGACATCTATTCGCGCCTGCTCCGGGAGCGGATCATCTTCCTGGGCGACGCGATCGACGACCACCTCGCCAACCTCGTCATCGCGCAGCTCCTGTTCCTCGAGTCCGAGGACCCCGAGAAGGACATCAGCCTGTACGTCAACTCGCCCGGCGGCGTCGTGACCAGCGGGCTCGCGATCTACGACACGATGCAGTACCTGCGGGCCCCCGTCAGCACCATCTGCATCGGCATGGCGGCGTCGCAGGCGGCCGTCCTGCTGGCCGCTGGCGCGAAGGGCAAGCGCTACGCCCTACCCCACAGCCGGATCATGATCCACCAGGGCTCGGGCGGCTTCCGGGGCAACGCGCCCGACGCGGTGATCCAGATGAAGGAGTGGGAGTACCTGGTCCAGGTCAACCACGAGATCCTGGCCCGCCACACCGGGCAGCCGCTCGAGAAGGTCGTCCGTGACACCGATCGGGACTATTTCATGGGTCCCGACCAGGCCAAGGACTATGGCATCATCGACGCGGTCTACACCCTCACCGGCGACTCGCTGATCGCGCAGGCGCACGACGCAGGCCTGGTCGGCGGCGAGGGTGGCAGCCGGAAGGGCTCGTCGTCCGCCGAGCCCGGGACGGCGGACCGCTAGGCAGGGGACGACGTGCCGGTGACCACGACGGGCTCCAAGGGGACCAAGGTCCCGTACCGCTGCTCGTTCTGCGGAAAGAGCCAGGAACAGGTCCGCAAGCTGATCGCGGGTCAGGGCGTCTACATCTGCGACGAGTGCATCAACCTGTGCCAGGAGATCATCGAGGAGGAGATGCTGGAGGCGCCCAAGGCGCGCCCCTCCCAGCAGAAGCTCCCGAACCCCCGGCAGATCACCTCATCCCTGGACCAGTACGTCATCTCGCAGGAGAAGGCGAAGAAGGTCCTCTCGGTCGCCGTCTACAACCACTACAAGCGGATCAACGCCGGCTCCGCCGTGGACGATGTCGAGCTCCAGAAGTCCAACGTGCTGCTGGTCGGGCCGACGGGCTCGGGCAAGACGCTCCTCGCGCAGACGCTCGCCCGCGTGCTGGACGTGCCGTTCTGCATCGCGGACGCCACGTCGCTCACCGAGGCCGGCTACGTCGGCGAGGACGTCGAGAACATCCTGCTGCGCCTGATCCAGGCGGCGGACTTCGACGTCGCCCGCGCCCAGCGCGGGATCATATACATCGACGAGATCGACAAGATCGCGCGCAAGGCGGACAACCCGTCGATCACCCGGGATGTCTCTGGCGAGGGCGTGCAACAGGCGTTGCTCAAGATCCTCGAGGGGACGCTTGCGAACGTGCCGCCGCAGGGCGGCCGCAAGCACCCGCACCAGGACTTCATCCAGATCGACACGACGAACATCCTGTTCATCTGCGGCGGGGCGTTCGACGGACTGGAGAAGATCGTCGAGGAGCGGGTCGGGAAGCGGGCCATCGGGTTCGGGTCCGACAGCGCGATGTCCGCCGCGGATCGGGCCCGGATCATCGAGAAGCTGATGCCCGAGGACCTGCTCAAGTTCGGGCTCATCCCGGAGTTCATCGGCCGGCTGCCGGTGATCGTGACCCTGTCCCCGCTGACGGCGGCCGACCTGATGCGGGTCCTCGTGGAGCCCAAGAACGCGGTCACGCGCCAGTTCCAGAAGTTCCTGTCCCTGGACAAGGTGGAGCTGGTGTTCACGCCCGGCGCGTTGCGGGCGGCTGCCGAGGTGGCGCTGGATCGCAAGACCGGCGCCCGGGCGCTGCGCTCGATCGTCGAGGAGGCGCTGCTCGAGGTGATGTTCGACATCCCTGAGCGCTCCGACGTGCGCAAGTGCATCATCACCGAGGAGACGATCCGCGCCGCGCGCGCCCCGCTGCTGCTCACCAAGAGCGACGTGGACAAGGGCGTGGACGAGACCAACTACGAGGAGTGGCTCGCCGAGCAGGCTGCGTCTGCGTAGCGTTCCTCGCGGCCCCGGGCGCCGCGAGGACGAACGCGACTGCGAAGACCCAGCTCGCGTTTGTCCCGGCGCCCCCGCCCCGCTCGCGCCGCAAGGTCGCCATGTTCGACTCCGTGCGTCCCTCATGTGCATATCCGGGGTTAGGGACCCACAACCAGCGCGCAGGACCACCTTGGACCGCGTCGTGCACATGCCAGAGGCATTCGACGCCCCAAGGACCCCTGGTGGCGCTTGCACGACGCGCCAAGTGCCGGGTAAGTCCGCCAGATGAACATGACGGCGTCATGGCAGGACGCAAGCGCACCGAACTCGAGGTCGCGGCCGCGCGCCGCAACGCCGAGCAGCTCGCACGCCTCGCCACCGAGGTGCGCGAGGCGCGAAGGCGCCGGAGGCTGACGCAGGCGGCGCTGGGCGGGCAGGCCGGGGTCAGCCGCGCGTCCGTGAGCCGACTCGAGCGCGGGCGGGGCGGTGGGCTCACGCTGGACGCCTGGCAGCGGATGGCGCTGGCGGTCGGGCGGCCGCTGATCGTGCGGCTGCAGCAGCCTGTGGACGGCGAGACCGAGGATGCGGGTCACCTTGCCATCCAGGAGCTGGTCCTGCGTTTCGGGCGCGGTGCCGGCTATCGCGGGCTGGTGGAGCTCGCGACGAAGCCGGCGGAGCCGTGGCGGAGTGTCGATGTGGCACTGGTGGACGACGCACGCCGCAGGCTTGCCGTCGTCGAATGCTGGAACTCGATCGGCGACGTCGGTGCGGCCGCCAGATCCTCGGCGCGCAAGGCGTCGGAGGCCGAGGCGATGGCGGCGACACGCTGGGGCGAGCGGGACCACCGCGTCGGCAGCGTCTGGGTGGTGCGTGCGACGGCGCGCAACCGTGCCCTCGTGGCGCGGTACCCGGAGGTGTTCGCCGCGCGGTTCCCGGGCAGCAGCCAGGCATGGCTGACGGCGCTCACGACGCAGGCGCCACCCCCATCCGAGCCCGGCCTCGTCTGGGCGAGCGTGGACGGCACGCGCCTGTTCGCATGGCGCCGCCACCGATGACCTGGGGGTCTGCCGGCGACGGACGGCGCGTCAGCGCCCGCGAGCGACCGACGAGGCCGGCCGCCGGACCCGGGGCCTGGCGAAGAGCAGCGCCCAGAACGCGAGACATTCAGACGCGGCCGCCGTGCGGCAGGGCGGCACCGGCCCCGGATGTCGAGCCGCGCTGCGAAGATGGGGCCATGGACCACGGAGACCACGTCGCCCTGATCCGCGGCGGTGCCGAAGGGGCCGGCCCGCAGTGGCTGGAGCTGGGCGCGGGCGATGGAGCGTTCACGCTCGCCCTCGCGGACGTGCTCGGCGGCGGCGCGATCACCGCCCTCGACCTCGATCGGCGGGCGCTCACCGCCCTGGCCGCGCGCCTGGCCGCTCGCTTCCCGGCGACGCGAGTGGCCACGTTCACCGGCGACTTCACCCGCGGCCTGCCGCCGGGGCCGTTCGAGGGCGTGCTCGCCGCCAACAGCCTCCACTTCGTCCGCGACCCTGTGCCCGTGCTCCGCGCGATCCACCGGGTGCTGCGGCCCGGCGGCCGCCTGGTCGTGGTCGAGTACGACGCGGACCGCGGCAACCCCTGGGTCCCGCACCCCATCTCGTTCGCCCGCTGGCGGACGATGGCGCCGCTCGGCGGCTTTGCGTCGCCACGCCTCCTGCACCGCATCCCGAGCCGCTTCCTGGGCTCGATCTACGCCGCGGCGACGGAGCGGATCTCCGATTCCAGCGTGCTACACTCCGGCCCTCACGGCGACGACCGAGAGGAGTAGGTCCGACACGGCCCACAGCGAGCGCGGGACGGTGCGAGCCGCGCGGGCACGGCGGGTCCGAAGGTCGCTCGCGAGCCGTGCGCCTGGCGCCCGATAGCGTGCCGAGAGCGTGGCCGGACCGAAGGTCCGCGGCGATGAGCCGCGAACCCCGGCCGCAGAACCAGCAGGTGGTACCACGACCCCGTTCGTCCGCTGGACGAGCGGGGCGTTTCGTTTGCCGGGCCCGCCAGGGCCCGGCCAGCCGGGAGCGCCGGGAGCCGACGATGACGACGCAGCGGACCGAGGAGCTCGCGAAGGCCTACGTGCCGGCCGAGTTCGAGCACGCGATCTACGAGCGCTGGCTGGCGGCTGACGTGTTCGCCCCCGACGGCGCCGGCTCGACCGCGGACTGGGCGCTGCCGCCGTTCGTGATCATCCAGCCGCCGCCCAACGTCACCGGCAGCCTCCACCTCGGCCACGCGCAGCGGACGACCGTCGAGGACCTGATGATCCGCCACGCCCGGATGCTGGGCCGCCCCACGCTGTACCTTCCCGGGCTCGACCACGCGAGCATCGCCGCCCAGTTCGTCCTCGACGGGATCCTGGCCCGCGAGGGCGAGAGCCGCGCGACGCTCGGCCGCGAGCGCTACCTCGAGCGGATGCGGGCGTTCGTGGCGGAGACCCGCGAGGTCATCCTGATCCAGCAGCGCCGGGTGGGCGGCAGCTGCGACTGGGGCCGGCTGCGGTTCACGATGGACGAGGTGTCGGCGCGGGCCGTGCGCGAGTCGTTCCTGCGCCTGTACCGCAAGGGGCTCGCCTACCGCGCCGAGGCGCTCATCAACTGGTGCCCGGGCTGCCGGACCAGCGTCAGCGACCTCGAGGTGATCCCGACCCCGGAGACCGGCACGATCTGGCGGGTCCGGTACCACCTGCTGGACGAGTCGACGGGCACGCCGGACCCCGCCGCCACGGTCACGGTCGCCACCACGCGCCCCGAGACGATCCTGGGCGACACCGCCGTCGCCGTGCACCCGGAGGACGCGCGCTACGCGTCGCTGGTCGGGCGCCGCGTCCGGATCCCGTTCGTCGAGCGCGACGTCCCGGTGATCGCGGACCCGGTCGTGGACCCCGCCTTCGGCACCGGCGCGGTGAAGATCACGCCGGCCCACGACCACGACGACAACGAGACCGGCCGCCGCCACGGCCTGGCCATGCCGAGCATCCTCGACGACGCGGCCCGGGTCGCCGGCACGGGCACGGCCTATGACGGCCTGGACCGCTACGACGCCCGCAAGGCGATCGTGGCGGACCTCGCCGCGCGCGGCGACCTCGCGGGCGATCACCCCCATGAGATGGTCATCGGGCGCTGCCAGCGCAGCGACGACGTCGTGGAGCCGCGCCTCAAGACCCAGTGGTTCGTGCGCACAGGCCCCATGGCCGAGGCCGCCCTCGACGCCACCCGGTCCGGTCGCACCGTGATCCTCCCGGCGCGGTTCGAGAAGGTCTGGGAGCACTGGATGACCAATATCCGCGACTGGAACGTGTCGCGCCAGCTGTGGTGGGGCCACCGGATCCCGGCCTGGTACTGCCCGGAAGGCCACGCCACGGTCAGCGCGGAGCCCGGCGGCCCGCCCGCCTGCGAGAGCTGCGGCCGGTCGGCCACGGACCTCGAGCAGGACCCGGACATCTTCGACACCTGGTTCAGCTCCGGGCTGTGGCCGTTCTCCACCCTGGGCTGGCCGGACCAGACCGACGACCTGCGCCGCTTCTACCCGGGTTCGGTGATGGAGACGGGCTACGACATTCTGTTCTTCTGGGTCGCCCGGATGATGATGCTGGGCATCGAGCTCGCCGGCGACATCCCGTTCCACACGGTCTACCTGTCGGGCCTCATCCGCGACCCCTACGGCACGAAGATGTCGAAGACGAAGGGCAACACCGTCGATCCGCTGGGCATGATCGACGAGATGGGCGCGGACGCCCTCCGGTTCGCCCTCGTCCACGGGACGACGCCCGGCAACGACCAGCGCTTCGGCGGCACGAAGGTCGAGAACGCCCGCAACTTCGCCAACAAGCTCTGGAATGCCACCCGGTTCGTGCTGGGCGCGCGCCCAACCACGATCGCCGCGGATGCGGCACGCGAGACGCCCGATGCTGCCCTGCTCGGGCCCGCCGACCGGTGGGTGCGTTCCCGGGCCGCCTGGACGGTCGCAGCCGTGGACCGGGCCCTCGCCGACTACGCATTCGGCGAGGTGAGCCGGCTCCTGTACGAGGCGATCTGGAACGAGTACTGCGACTGGGGCCTCGAGCTGGCCAAGGTCCGCCTGGCGGACGAGCGGCTGCCCGCCGGCGAGCGCGAGGCGACCTGGTGGACCCTGGTCGAGGCCCTGGACACGTACCTGCGCCTGCTCCACCCGGTGATGCCGTTCCTCACCGAGCAGCTGTGGGGCGTGCTGCCGCACCGCGCCACGGACCCGGCGCTGCTGGTCGTCGCCCGCTGGCCCGGGGTGGGGGAGCGCGACGCGACGGCCGAGGCCGAGGTTGGCGCGCTCGTGGAGCTCGTCCGCGCGGTGCGCAACGCGCGGGCCGATGCGAAGGCGGAGCCCCGGGCCTGGCTGCCGTTGGACGTGTTCGTTGAGCCGGCGTTGGGCGACGCGCTCGAGGCGCTCCGCCCGGCCCTCGAGCGCCTCGCGCGGGCCCGGCCGCTGCGGCGCCACCTGACTCGCGAGGCGCTGCACGGAATCGCGGGAGCGCCCGGCGGGCTGTCGGTGATCGCCGGGCAGACCGAGGCCATCGTGGGCCTCCGCGGCGCGGACC
>MGOE01000031.1:0-2748 GCA_001797035.1 Chloroflexi bacterium RBG_16_72_14 | reverse complement strand
TCGCCAACCAGGCGTTCACCGCCAAGGCCCCTCCGCCGGTCGTCGAGGGCGCCCGCGCCCGCGAGGCCGAGCTGGCGGACCAGGTGGACCGGCTCCGGGCGCGGCTGGGGCAATGAGTGGACACGCCGGGCCGCTCCTCCGCCGGCACCGGTGCCGGCCGACCGGCACGCTGGTAGCATGACCCCGTTCCATCGCCTGGCCGTGTCCCGGAGGACGCCGTGCCCCTCGAGTTCCTGAAGCGCCGCGGCGGCGAGCCCGGCAAGCCCGCACCCCTCGCGCCCCAGCCTGCCCGCTCCGTCGGCCTGCCGGAAGAGGTCGTCGCACAGGAATACCAGCTCAAGCTGTACTACGCCGGCAAGAGCACCGAGGGCGTGCGCATGAGCGCGGGCCCCCAGGCCATGGCCGAGCTGCCCGGCATGCTCAGCGGCATCGCCCGCGGCGAGATCGAGGTCGTGGAGCCGCTGCCGATCGAGTTCGCCCAGGCCGTGCCCCAGATCGTCCGGCCGTCGGAGGCGATGCAGTGGCTCAACGCCAACCACCAGCTCAGCCCGGTGGCCCGGCACGCGCTGTACGTCCTGGAGTCGATCGACGCCATCGACATGGCGTTCGACACGTTCGCCTGCGCGCTGCTCGACGGCGAGACCGACACGTCCGGCTACCCGGAGTACAACGCGGTTGTCGGCGGCGTCGCGTCGCACTGGGACGAGGCGACCGGCGACATGATCGTCCGGGGCGTGGTCGGCTGGGGCGGGCGCGGGGTCCGAGGCGACACGGACCGGATCGCCAGCCGGATCCTCGGCGGCCTCCTGACGAACATCCTCGCCAACCAGCACGCGCTGGGCCTGACCGCCGTGGAGCGGCCGGTTCCCGCCGCCGGCCGCGGTGGCCTGGTGTGTGCCCACTGCGGCTTCGCCTCCGGCCACGAGCGAGCCTTCTACTGCCCGAAGTGCGGGATGCGGCTGCTCCGCGGCTGAATCCTCTGGCCGAGGGCTCGCGGGAGCGTCGCCTCGGCCATCGGAGAGATCATTGATGCCGATCTACGAGTACATCTGCACCGACTGCGACCATCGCTCGGACATCCTGCACGGCATCAACGACCCCGGGCCGCACTTCTGCCCCTCGTGCGGCAAGGCCGGGACGATGCGCAAGCTGTTCGCGCCGCCGACGATCCACTACAAGGGGTCCGGCTGGGCGAAGAAGGACCGTGGCGCGTCGGGGGCACGGTCCACCAAGGCCGCTGCCGCGGGGTCGTCCTCGACCCCGGGTGAGCCGGGCACCGCCGCAAGCGCCGGGGACGGCGCGTCCTCCTCGACGTCATCGACGCCGGGCTCCGGCTCGGGGGACTAGGCGTCCATGCCCGCCGCCGCTGACTGGATCACCCTTGCCGAAGCCGCCGAGATCCTGGCCGCCGCCAACATCCGGTTCCGCCCCGAGACGATCGGCAGCTGGGCTCGCACCGGCCGCCTGTCGAGCATCAAGCTGGGCGGCCGCCGCTTCGTCCGACGAGGCGAGGTGAAGGCGCTCGTGTCTGCGCCGCGACGGGTGCGGGCGCAGGACCTCCAGCCGGGCCTGTTCGAGGACCTGAGCTCCTGACCCGATGAGCGAGCCGGGCGACGATGGCGCGGCCCCCCGATGGCGGGCGGTCGCCGCGCAGGTGATCGGGCGTATCGGCGGCATCCCGGCGGTGCGGACGCTGGTCGCAACCCTCGGGACGTACGATCGGGCAGGGGGCGGCCTCGTCGCCGGCGGCCTCGCCTACGCGGCCTTGATCGCGCTGCTGCCCGGCCTGCTGCTGGCCATGTCCGTGTTCGGCCTGCTCGTGGACGACCCTGCCGTCCGCGAGGATCTCGTGGGCATGATCGCGACCGCCTTCCCGCCGATGGAGGAGCTGGTCCGGGTCGCTCTCGAGCAGGTGTCTGCCGGCGCAGTGCCGACGGGGATCATCGCGGGAGTCGGCCTGCTGTGGGGCTCGAGCCGCTTCTATGCCGCGCTCGACCACGCGTTCTCGCGCGTGTTCCACGACGCGCCCCGGCGCAACGAGGTGGTGCGGACGCTGCGCGGCCTGATCGTGACCGGGCTGTTCGTCGTGCTGCCGATCGCCGCCGTGGGCGTCGGCGCCGTGGCCGCCTGGCTGCTGGACGCCGCCCCCAGCGGCCCTCCAGCCGGCGCCATCGAGCAGCTCCTGCTTCGCGTCGGCTCGCCACTCGCGGCGGGCCTGCTGTTCGTCGGGGGGACGATGCTGGTCTACCGGTTCGTGCCGGCCACCCGGGTCCCCGTCCGTGCCTTCGGGCTGCCGGCGCTGGTCGTGGGGCTCGTGCTCGCCGCGTTCACCCAGGCGTTCGCGCTGATCGCACCGCTGCTGTTCGGCATGGCCGCCCTGTTCGGCACCCTCGTGACGGCATTTGCGCTGCTGGCCTGGCTGTCGATCGGCTTCAACGTCCTGTTGCTGGGCGCGGCGTGGACGCAGGTCCGGGCAGGACCGGCGTCGGACGTGGTGGCGTCGGGTCCGGACTCGGATCCCCCCGAGCCGACCACGCCGACCTGGACGACCGGGACGACCGGGACGGCCGGCTAGACCTGGCGCGTGCCGCAGCGGCGGCAGAACCTCGCGTTCGCCGAGAGCGACAGACCGCAACTGACGCACGGCTGCGCCTGTGGGGTCGCGGCGCTCCCTGGCAGGGGCGCTGGCGCGGCGCCCAGGACCTCCTGGCTGGAGGCAGCCCACAGGGCGGAAGCGTCGGCCTGCGG
>MGOE01000030.1:23608-28762 GCA_001797035.1 Chloroflexi bacterium RBG_16_72_14 | reverse complement strand
GTCGGGCCGGGTCGGCGTGGTGGCCAACGGCCCGGCCGGGACGGGAGACGGCCCGAGCTCGCGGATCCCCTCGGCGTCGAGGCGCTGCACCGGTCCCTCGCTCCGTGACGCGGACCGACGGGGGGGGACGCCGTCGGCGAGGAGCCGCGCGAGGTATGCCATCAGGCACCCGCCCAGATGAGATCGCGGTAGGCGGCTCGCCGCCACGCGGGGATGGCGAGGATGGCGGCCTCGCTCCAGCCATAGGCCCGCGCGAGCGCGTCCACGTCCCGGAGGAGCCGCCGCTGGTGAGTGCGCAGCACTGCTGCGGCCATCGCGAGCAGCGACGGCTCGTGGCGCGAGGCGGCCCCGCATGCCGGACACACGACGTCGAGCCCGAAGCACACGAGCGGGTCGTGGTCGTCGAGCGCCGCCTCGATCGACGCGAGCTCGTCGTCGGAGAACGCCCGGCCGGGCGGCCGGTCCTGGACCAGCTCCGCGAGGAGGTCCCGGCCGGATGGGGCGCGTGACGCGACGGCCGCCGCGAGCCACCGCTCCTGGTCCGCCCCGGTCGGGCGCCGCACCTGGTAGCGCGCGCCGGCCGCGTCGACGTCGAACGAGTCCGACGCGCGCTGCGCCACCGCCGAGACCTCGTCCCAGGTCACCTCGATCTCGAGGTCCTCGCCGCACTCGGGCGCCGGACACCGCAGCACTACCGCGAACGTGCCGTCGCCCTCGAGCGCGGCGATCGCGACCATGGCCGCCGTTCGGTCGCCCACCGGCGCCGACCACAGCTCCGGGCGGCTCGGCGGCACACCATGGCCGTCGGTCAGGCACGCCGCGAGGAGGTCGGTGACCGCCGCCGGCCCGACGGGTGCCCCGAGATCGATCCCCAGGTCGTCCGTGACCGTCCCGAACTGGCGCAGATCGAAGGCTGCGAGCCGCCCCAGCGCCGGTCGCCCGCCCGACGGGACCGTCGCGTCCACGGGCGCACCCGGGAGCATCTCGGAACCGTGCCCGGCGCCGGTCAGGCCGACGCCACGGCCGGGTCGTTCGCGCCCGGCTCCTGTGCGGCGGGATCGGGCTCCCAGCCGTCGATCTCGATCTTGATCGTCTCGACCGCGATCGCGTTCGCGTTTGAATCGAGCTGCGGGACTGCGGTGAACTCGCTTACCCAGGCCCCGTGCAGGAAGTAGCGCAGCGCGACCTGGCCCTTCTCGTTGAGGACCTCGAGCGTCAGCTCCTTCTTGAACCCGACGAGGTCCATGCCGCCGTCGCCGGCGTAGGGATGGACCCGGTCCGCCCACTTCGCGAACTCGACATCATGGGTGATCCCGCGCTCCATGGTGATCGCGTCGTAGTTGGTGCGGCCCGGCGAGCGCGAGTCGGAGCTGTTCCAGCCGCCCGCGCGGTGCGAGACCACGTTCGTGACCCGCCGGAGCGGCCCTACCTTGCTCACGCCCAGCACTGGCTTGTCGTCCCACAGCACCCGGAACTTGTAGGTCTTGTAGGGGTCGATCCGGTTGGCGTTCTTGACGAATCCGGTCGGCATGCCCTACCTCCTCAGCCGCGCGCGTGCGCCTTGTCACTCGGTGTTGTTGGCGATCTGCTGGATGCGGATCACGACGAACTCCGCCGGCTTGAGCGGCGCGAACCCGACCTCGATGTTCACGATTCCGAGGTTCCGGTCCGTCGGGGTCGTCGTCTCGGCGTCGCACTTCACGTAGAACGCCTGGTCGGGCGTGGCGCCCTCGAAGGCACCCTGTCGGAACAGGCCGAGCATGAAGGCGCGGATGTTCTTGCGGATATTGGCCCACAGCGGCTCGTCGTTCGGCTCGAACACGACCCACTTCGTGCCCCGGAACAGCGACTCCTCGAGGAACAACGCGAAGCGCCGGATCGGCACGTACTTCCACTCGTTGGGGTCGTCGTCCGTGCCCGCCAGCGTGCGAGCGCCCCAGATCACGATCCCGCTCGGGAAGATCCGGAGCACGTTCGCGCCTGCCTTGTTGAGCCCGCCCTGCTCGCGGTCGGTCGTCTTCGTCTCCAGGTCGAGGATGGCGCGGACGGTGGCGTCGGTCCCGGCGGGCGCCTTCCAGACACCACGCTCGACGTCGGTCCGCGCCATGACCCCCGCGACCGCGCCGCTCGGCCCCGTCAACCGCCGACGGCCCCCGGCGCTGTACACGATCCGCGGGTAGTACACGGCCGCGTTGCGGGAGGTGACGACCTGGCGCAGCGCGTCCACGTCGTGGGACTGGGCCCTGGGGCGCTTCGTGGCCCGGTCGGTCCAGGCGGAAGGCGCATCGACGAGGAGGAACGCCCGACGCTCGGCGCAGTAGACGCTCGCGCTGCCTGCGACCTGGAGCAGCGTCTGCTCGCCGACGTCGGCGTCCATCGGCAGGACCATCAGGTTGAACATGTCGACCGGGTCCAGGGCGTGCATGCCGGTCGCCGCCTGCGCGTCGCCCAGGTAGTCGTTCATGTCGGGAGGGTTCCCGTCGTCGTCCCGTCCGGCGACCCCGGGCCCGTCCTGCGAGGGACTCGTGCCCGACGCTCCGAGGGCATAGCGGCTCGTGTTGGCGCCCAGGAGGGTCCCGAGGTCAAACGTTCCGCCGCCGGCGATCTTCGAGGTGGCGACGTTGATCGTCCGGTTGTGGTTGCCGGTGATCGGGAGGATCGCGAGCCGGTAGTTGCCCCACAGCTCGGCACGGAACGTCCGGTTGCCGTCCGGCGGCAGGTACTGGGAGATCGCGCTGGCGAGGATCCGGAGCTTCTCCCGAACCCCATCGTTGTTGCCGGTGGGAGTCGGGCTCGGGGTACCCGCGTCCTGGTGCCAGGGGTTCGCCCCGGCTGTCGTCTCGAGGATCGGCGTGCCGTTCGCAACGAGGTCGATGTCCTGACCGTCGATCGTGATCCGGTCGAACGCATCCTGCTGCTGGCCGACGAGCTGGTTGAAGTCGGCCCGGAGCACGCTGCCGTTGGGAACGGGCCGGATCCCGGCGAAGCGGGACACCTCGACGCCGCCCTGCCCAACGCCCAGCATGAGCGGCACCGCCAGGTCCTGGGACGAGGCCGGCCGGATGCGGACGCTCGAGGTCCGGCCGGCGGCGCTCGTGATCCGGAGGACCCTGAACCCCGTGTACAGCGCCTCCCAGGTCACCGCGACGTCGACGCCGGCCGGGAGGAACGTCCGGATCCGGTTCCCGATCTCGGTCGCGATCTGGCCCTGGTTCCCGGCAAAGGCCTGGCCCGCGATGTTGACGAGCGTGAACGGGCCGTCATCGATGCTGATCTCGAACTGGCCGCGCTGCGCCCCCCCGGGATGCACGAGGTTGTCGACGGTCGTGGCAAACGTGCCCGTGGTCGGGACCGGGCGCCGGCTCTCGCTGTAGCCAGCGACGCCCGCCGTCGCGGCGACCGGATCGAAGCCGCCCGCGAGCGCGAGGTCGACCGTGTCCGAGCTCGCCGTGACGAAGTCCACAGCGTAGCGCGGCGAGTCAGGGTCCATCGACAGCGCGGTGTGCTCCTCGATCAGCGTCGTGCGGCCGCTCGTCTCCTCCTGGAGCACGCGGAGGTTGAACGTCTCGTCCGGGTTCGTCGTTGCGTAGTCGATGCGGAGACGCAGGGTGTCGCCCGCCGCCCCCTTGTCGCTCGCCTTCGCGGCCAGCACCTTCGCGCCGGCGGCCGACCTGAGGGTCAGCGTCGATGCGCGGGCGTTGTGCGCGATGCGGACGACGTAGCAGTCGGTGCCGCCGTTGTCGAAGAACTGCGAGAAGGCGACGGCCAGGTCGCTCCGGGGGTGCGCGCCGCCGAACGTCCGCGTGAACGCCGCGCGATCCGTGATGTGGACGGCGCGGTCGATCGGGCCGCGTGCGGTCCGTCCGACGAATGCAGCGATCGAGGTCGACACGCCGACGATCGCGTGAACGCCGCTCGGGACCTCCTCGATGTAGACGCCCGGGTAGCTGAGGGCACTGGGCATCGCGCGACTCCTGCTCTGGTCCGGCGTCGGCGATCGCGGCGGCACGACCCCTGCCGAAGAACGAGTCGGGAGCATCGGTCGACCGGATCACGCACCCGTCACCGTGCGGTCACCGGTGCCGATGAAGTTGCATACGGATTGACGTCAGGCATTGCAGTCACGCCGTGACGTGGTAGCGTTGTCGGCCTGCGGCTTGGGCGTGGGGACACGATCCCACCCCGCGCGTCCCATGCCGCGTCCGGCGGGGTGGACCTGACGTGACGCTTCAGGTGCGTCTGATCGACGGGTTCGAGCTACGGGTCGACGGCAGCCCGATCGAGTTGCCGCCCAGTGCCCAGCGTCTCGTCGCCTACATCGGGCTGAGCGGCCGCCCCGTCCTCCGCCCGCGGGTCGCAGGCATCCTGTGGCTGGAGACGAGCGACCGCCAGGCGCTGGGCAATCTCCGCTCCGTGCTGTGGCGGCTCCGACGCTCGGGCCTCGCCCTCATCGAAACGGCGGGCGAGCAGCTGTCGCTGCGATCGGACGTCCACGTCGACGTGCGGCGGCACATGCAGCTTGCCCGGCAGCTCACGTCCGGATCCGGGGTGCCGGACATGGCAGTGCTGGAACTCGAACAGGGCGGCGAGTTGCTCCCGGACTGGTACGACGACTGGGTTCTGGTCGAGCGCGAGCGATACCGCCAGCTCCGGCTCCACGCGCTCGAGCGGCTGTGCGTCGAGCTCACGACCGCGGGCTCGTACGCCCGCGCGGTCGACGTCGGGCTGCTGGCCGTGGCCGAGGAGCCGCTGCGCGAGAGCGGTCACCGGGCGTTGATCAAGGTCCACCTTGCGGAGGGCAACGTCGGCGAGGCGCTCCGGCAGTACCGCGCCTATACGCGCGCGATCCACGACGAGCTGGGTCTCGAGCCCTCCCGCCAGATGGATGAGCTCGTCCGCGGTATTCGGCCCACCACGGGCCTTGCGTCGGTCCGGCACCACGTCCGGTGACGATGCGGTGATGCCCGCCCCATCACGGTGCGACGGTGAACGGCGATGAGGTCGTCGGCGTCGCCCTCGTGCGGGTGTGGATCCCGGTCGACTCACCTGATCGCATCCTGATCCGCCTGGTCGCGACCCATTCGGGCACGGACCATCCGATCGGCGTCGCCTCGACGATCAGCGGCGCGACCGGGCTGCTCCAGGCATGGCTCG
>MGOE01000030.1:20917-23583 GCA_001797035.1 Chloroflexi bacterium RBG_16_72_14 | reverse complement strand
CGCTACGGCGACCAGGCCACCGGACCGCCACCGGTGATCCCGGACCGCGGGCTCCACTGACATCCGTACCCCAGGGTTCGCTGCTATCGTCGCCGCATGGGACTCGGCTTCGGACTCCTGTCCGCCCAACTCCGGCCGGGCGAGCCCGACTGGACGCGCGCCTACGACGAAACCGTTCGGCTGGCGGTCGAGGCGGAGCGGCTCGGCTTCGGCTCGGTCTGGACCACCGAGCACCACTTCGTCGACGACGGGTACATGCCCTCGCTTCTCGTCGTCAGCGCCGCGCTCGCGCAGGCGACCTCGCGGATCGGGATCGGGACCGGCGTCGTCCTGGCGCCGATGCATCACCCGCTCCGCCTGGCCGAGGACGCAGCCACCGTCCAGCTCCTCAGCCACGGGCGGCTGATCCTGGGCCTCGGCCTCGGCTGGTCCGAGACCGAGTACGCGGGGATGGGCGCGGATCCCCGCCGCCGCGGCGCGGCGATGGACGAGATCCTCGAGATCCTGCCCCAGGCCTGGACCGGCGAGCCGTTCACGCACGCTGGTCGCGTGCACGATCTCCCGACGCTCGGCGTCCGGCCGCGGCCGTCGGTGAAGATCCCGGTGGTCGTCGGCGGTGGGGCCGAGCCCGCGATCCGCCGGGCCGCCCGCCTGGCCGACGGCATCTTCGCGAACGCTCCGGCAGACCGGTTCCTGGAGCAGGTGCGCTGGGTGCTCGACGAGTGCGAGCACATCGGCCGTGACCCGGCGACCCTCCGGTTCATCCACTACTCGGTCCTGCTGCCCGGCACGTCGCGCGAGGACGCCCTTCGCCGCCATCGCGACGCGCTGTGGGCGATGCAGTGGAAGTACTCGGATATGGAGGCCTCGGCGACGCGGCCCCTGCCGCCGCCCGCGCCGCCGGCGTTCGCCCGCGAGGACGTGGAGCTGGTCAAGGGCCGGGCCACGTACGCCGGGACGCCGGAGGCGCTCGTGGAGGCGTTGCTGGACCTTCGCCGGCGCGCGGGCGTGCCGGTGGAGTTCGTCGCCCGGAGCTACCTCCCGGCGCTTGAGCTCGGTGTGCAGCTCGAGGTCATGGCACAACTGGCCGAGGGCGTGGCGCCGCACGTCTGAGCTCGTCCGGACGACTCGACCGGCGGCTGAGTCCGCGATGGCCGCCGACGCAGGGCGGCGCGGGTGCCGTCAGCGGCCGGCCGGCGGCAGCAGCTCGACAAGGACCGACCCGGTCACGTTGGCGAAGGTCGTCGGACCAAGATCGACGCGCCAATCCTCCTGCGCGGCCGGGCTGGTGTGGCCGTGGAGCCACAGCGGCGGCCGCAGGCGGCGCGCGACGAGCCGGTACGCGGCGAAGCCGACGTGATAGGCGTCGGTCGGTGTGTCGCCGGCGCCGCGCGGGGGCGCATGGCTCAGTACGAGGATCGGCGCCGCGCCGCGCAGGAGCCCCCGCGGGCCGAGGCGGAGGACCTGGAGCCACGCGTCGCGCTCGTCCCGGGGCGCCACCTCCCGCCCGAAGCTCGGCCAGGGCAGCGCGAGGAGCGGCAGGCCGGGCAGGGTGCGGTCGTCGAACCAGGTCGCCGGCGTCGGCAGGGTGGCGGGCGCCGGCCACGGATCGCGCCGGTCGTGGTTGCCGCGGACGTAGACGAGTGGGGCCCGGAACGCGTCGCCGAGAAAGCCCAGCCAGTCGGGCGAGAGGTCGCCGCTCCCGGCAACCAGGTCGATCGGGCCGATGGCCTCGCGGTTCCCGGCGTGTTCGAGCGCGGGGTCGACGTCGTCGGAGGCTGCGAGGATCCGGATCGGCCGGCCGTCCCGACCGGCGAACGGCCGCCCGTCCGGCCACTCGATGGCCAGCCGGCGCGTCACCCCGTCGACTCCGGATCGGGGTCGGGCCGCGCGGGGGCCTGTCCCGGGGCCTCGTCTTCGGCCGGTGGCCGCACGAGGTCGTGGTCATGGATCGTCCGACCGAGCGTCGCGCCCCTCGAGAGCCGGCCGCGCGCGGCCGCCTCGACCGCCCCCGCCTCCTCGAGCACCGGCGCAAGGGACCCGAGCGGGCGCGGAGCGTGCTCGCCGGGGAGGATCACTGCCCGGACCACCGCGTCGACCTCCACCTGGCCGGTGGCCTTCGCGGCGGCGACGCGGTTGTGCCCGTCGGTCACCCAGTACCCCTCCCGGGTCCGCAGCACGTCGATGGGGGGCAACGGCTCCAGGCGCTCGGCCGCCCGCAGGATTCGCTGCCAGCGCGCCTCCCAGTTCCTCGACCGGAACGCCCGCAGCGGCTGGAAGTCCAGGCCCCGTTGCGCGGGCCCCTCGACCGCGGTGCCGACGATCTCGTCCACCGGGATCGGGACCAGGCCGAGCTCCCGCACGGGCACCCGCCGGGCCTCAGGATGGAGGTCGAACAGGCTGGGCAGTGGCGCCGGCCTCCGGGCCACCCGGAACCGGCGGAGCCGGCGCCGCGGACCGGTCGCGGCCTCGCGGGTGCTCGCCGCGAGGTGCTCGGCCGCCGGCCGCACCGTGTCGACGACGGCATCCGCGGCCCCGATCACGGCATCCGCGACCGTTGCGGCGCCCGATGCGACCCGCCGTGTGACGCGGTGCACCCCGGGGGCGCGCGATCGATCGACCCCGACCACCGATCGGCCTTCGAACGGCTCGGCATGGCGCCGGCA
>MGOE01000030.1:18332-20902 GCA_001797035.1 Chloroflexi bacterium RBG_16_72_14 | reverse complement strand
GCCGCCGACGTTGGCCGCGACCAGGTCCTCGGCGCCGGCCGGCGTGGCGGCCACCTTGACGTGGAACACCGCCTCCTCGCCGCAGACCAGGCAGATCGCGGTCAGCTTGTCCACCCGCTCCGCGAGCGCCATCAGCGACGGCAGCGGCTCGAACGGACGGCCGTCGAAGGTGACGTCCAGCCCGGCGACGATGACGACCAGGCCCCGGTCCGCGAGTCGTTCAACGACCGCCACGAGGGCGGGCCCGAAGAACTGCGCCTCGTCGATCGCGACGAGGTCGGCGTCGGCGGGGACGGCAGCCTCGATGTCGGCGGCCGTGGTGGCGGCGAGCGACGGGAAGTCGCGCCCCACGTGGGAGGCCAGCCGGTCCGCTCCACCCGCTCCGTGCCGGGTGTCGAGGGCATGGGTGAACACGGCCACCCGCCGCCCTGCGATGACCGCCCGACGCACGCGCCGGAGGAGCTCCTCCGTCTTGCCCGCGAACATCGGGCCGCACACGACCTCGATCCGCCCGATCTCACCCATGCGCACAGGATCGCACCTTGGGGCGGGCGCAGGAGCGATGGCCCGGGATCAGGCCGGGAGCAGATGTCGGCGTCGGCGTAGCGGTCACGTCACCCGCGAGCCGTGGCGCGGTCAGTCGAACAGGGCCTGCTGGCCGTACCCGGGCGCGCCCTCGAGCTCGAGCATCCGGCGCTTGGTCGCCAGGCCGCCGGGCGCGGAGAACCCGTGCAGCGCGCCGTTCGCCGCCACGACCCGGTGACAGGGCACGAGGACCGGGAACGGGTTGCGGGCGAGCGCCGCACCGACGTCGCGCGCCGCGTCCGGCCGGCCGACCGCGCGGGCGACCTCGCCGTAGCTGCGGGTCGTGCCGGGCGGGATGTCGCGGGTCGCCGCGTACACGGTGCGACGCCACTCGTCGATGCCACGCTCGTCGAGCGGGACGTCGCGCAGGTCCCGCGCCTCGCCCGCCATCACGGCACCGATGCCATCGATCGCGGCGCGGACGAACCGGGGCACCTCGACACCGTCGTCCAGCGCGGGCCCGGGCCGCACCTTCGCCGACGGCAGCAGCACGCCCGTGATCCCGGCCTCGCTCCACAGGATCGCGCACCGCCCCAGCGTGGTGTCGAACGTGACCGTGGACGCCGTCTTCGCTTCCATCACCTCCCACAACACCGACCGCGGCCCGATGGTTGCGCCCGACTCAGCCCGGAGCCGGGATGACACCGAGCTGGGTGAGGATCGCGAGCATGTCGTTGACGCCCCAGTGCTCCGCGATCCGGCCGTCCGCGATCCGATAGACATGACACTCCTGCCAGCGCAGCCGGGTGCCACTCGCCGGGATCCCGGGCGGGAACGGGGCGCCGGTGTGAGCGCCCTCGGCGACCACGCGGCAGGCGACGAGGTCGTCCTCCGCGACCGCCTGGACGACCGACGGCCGGACGTCCGGCACGGCCTCCCGGACGCCCGCGACGAGGGCGAACAGCGCGTCGCGACCGCCCTCGCCGATCCCGGGCAGGTCGTGGTCCAGGTAGTCCTCGGCGACGAGCGCCCTGGCGGTCTCGAAGTCGCCGCCTCCGTGCAGGGTCGCGTACAGGCGGCGGACGAGGTCCTTGTTGCGGTCGAGCTGAGCGGTCATGGTCGGCCTCCCGTGGCGGTACTTCGGAGCGGCGGCAGGCCCAGGCGGTCAGGGGTTCGCGGGTCGAGCCGGCGGCGCGACGGGGCGGGCGGCGGCACGGGCCTGCGCAGCGCTGATCTCGAGCTCGTGGACCGTTCTCGCGTGCTCGCGCGTCGCTTCGATGACCGTGTCCTCCGGACCCCGGTACGACCAACCGCAGTCGCAGCTGACCTCGAGCTCCATCTGGCTGCCTCCTCTCCGGTGGCCCGGGTACCGTGACGCCGTCAGGTAAGAATCCGGTTGGAAGCATGGCACTGCGGATCCACGTCGTCGGTTCGGTCCAGGCCTCGACCACGGGTCGGGTCGTCGGGGAAGGGGAGCTCCATGGCCCACAGGGCCGGCTGGTGCTCGCCATGCTGGCGGTCGAGCATCGGCGGCGGGTTGGGCGCGACGAGCTTGCCGAGGAGCTATGGCCCGTGGCGCCACCCGACGCGTGGGACACGGCGGTGCGCGTCCTGGTGAGCAAGGTCCGCGCCGCGCTGCAGGGCCTGGACGACGCGTCGCCGGCGCTGATCGAGCCCGCGAATGGCGGCTACCAGCTCCGCCTGCCGGCCGACGGCTCGGTGGACCTCGACGATGCCGCGGCGGCCATCCACCGCGCGGAGACATCACTCGGCGCGGGCTCGATCGATGCCGCCGGGGCCGACGCGCTGGTCGCGAGCATGATCGCGACACGGCCGTTCCTGCCCGGCGCCGACGGACCCTGGGCCGGCGCGACGCGGGACCGGGTGGCCGAGATCCACCTCCGGGCGCTCCAGGTCCTGGCCGAGGTGTGGCTCGCCAAGGGCGACCACGGCCAGGCGGCCCGCGACGCCGAGTCGCTGCTCCGGCTCGATCCCTATCGCGAGACCGCCCACCGCCTCCTCATGCGGACGCATGCCGCCGCGGG
>MGOE01000030.1:11814-18308 GCA_001797035.1 Chloroflexi bacterium RBG_16_72_14 | reverse complement strand
CGCGCGTACCAGCGCTGTCGCGAGGTCCTGGCCTACGACCTGGGCGTCGATCCGGCGCCCGAGACGGTCGACCTCGCGACCAGGCTCGGCCTCAGCCGCCCTTCGCCTGCACCTTCGCCCAGGTGTCCTTGAGGGTCAGCGTCCGGTTGAACACCAGCGCCCCCGGCCGCGAGTCCGCGTCCGGGGTGAAGTACCCCAGGCGCTCGAACTGCACCGTCTCGCCGGGCGGCGTGTCCGCGAGGGCCGGCTCCAGCATGACGCCGTTGAGGATGGTCTCGGACGCCGGGTTGAGGTCGGCGAACAGGTGGCCGTCCGTGCCCGGGTCGGGTCGGTTGAACAGGTGGTCGTACAGCCGGACCTCGGCCGGCACGGCGTGCGCCGCGGACACCCAGTGGAGGGTCGCCTTCGGTCGCCGCCCGTCGGGAGAGTCCCCGCCACGGGTCAAGGGATCGTACGAGCACCGCAGCTCCATCACGCGGCCGGCATCGCCCTTCACGACCTCATGACACGTGACGAAGTACGCGTTCCGTAACCGGACCTCGCGCCCCGGCGCCAGGCGGAAGAACTTCGGAACCGGCTCCTCCATGAAGTCGTCGCGCTCGATCCACAGCTCGCGCCCGAACTCCACGATCCGCGTCCCGGCCCCGGGGTCCTCGGGGTTGTTGACGACCTCCATGGTCTCGATCCGGTCTTCGGGCCAGTTGGTGATCACCACCTTGAGCGGGTCGAGGACGCCGAACCGCCGCGCCGCCGTCCGGTTGAGGACCGAACGCACCGCGTGCTCCAGCTGGCCCACCTCGATCACCGAGTCCGTCCTGGCCACCCCGATCATCGCCGCGAACTCGCGGATCCCGGCGGCCGGGAAGCCGCGGCGCCGGAGGCCGCTGATCGTCGGCATCCGGGGGTCGTCCCAGCCGCGGACGTGGCCGTCATCCACCAGCCGCTTGAGCACCCGCTTGGACAGCACGGTGTGGGTCAGGTTGAGCCGGGCGAACTCGTACTGGTGCGGGATGTGCGGCACAGGCAGGTTCGCGATGAGCCAGTCGTAGAGCGGCCGGTGAACCTCGAACTCCAGGGTGCAGATGGAGTGGGTGACGCCTTCGATCGCGTCGGACTGGCCGTGGGCGAAGTCGTAGGTCGGGTAGATGCACCACGCGTCGCCGGTCCGCGGATGGCTGGCGTGGACGATCCGGTAGAGGACCGGGTCTCGGAGGTTGATGTTGGGGCTGGCCATGTCGATCTTCGCCCGCAGCACCCGGGCCCCGTTCTCGAACTCGCCGGCGCGCATCCGCGCCAGCAGGTCGAGGTTCTCGGCCACGGAGCGGTCGCGGTACGGGCTGTCGCGGCCGGGCTCGGTGAGCGTGCCCCGGTGCTCGCGGATCTCGTCGGCGGACAGGTCGTCCACGTAGGCCCTGCCCGCCTTCACGAGGTGGACGGCCCACCCGTACAGCTGCTCGAAGTAGTCCGACGCGTGGAACAGGTTGCCGCCCCAGTCGAAGCCCAGCCAGCGGACGTCGGCCTCGATGGCGTCGAGGTACTCCTGCTCCTCCTTGACCGGATTGGTGTCGTCGAACCGGAGGTTGCAGTGCCCGCCGAACTCCGCCGCGATGCCGAAGTTGAGGCAGATCGACTTGGCGTGGCCGATGTGGAGGTAGCCGTTGGGCTCGGGCGGGAACCGGGTGACCGGGACCTCGATCCGGCCGGCCGCGACGTCGGCGGCGACGATGTCGCGGATGAAGTTCGACCGCTCGGGCACGTCGGGCGGGGCGGGGGAGGCGGGGCTGTCGGCGGTCATCGGGCGCGGCTCCTGCAACCAGGATGGGAGGAGTCGCGGCTCACGCGAGGACGCACCACACTCCCCGAAGGAGTTGGCTGGCGCGCCAGGATTCGAACCTGGAACCCCCTGATCCAGAGTCAGGTGCTCTACCGTTGAGCCACGCGCCAGCGACCGTCGGGCATTCTACCGCACGCGTTGGCAACGGCCTCGCCCGCCTCGGGAAGACCAGGCTCAGGCCGGAGCTCGCCCGCTGGTCCGGTGCCGCGGCCCGGTGCCGCGCCCCGCCGCCCCGCTGCCCGCCCCAGTGCCGCGCCCCGCTGCCCCCGAACATGACCAGGAGGTAATCCAACACCGCAGCCACCCTCGTTTCGAGCCCGAATCACGCACATGCATTACCCGGGTGTCGTGTATGGGTCGCGCGGCGGCCCGACGTTCGGCGAGCATTACCTGGCGGTCATGTATGGGCGGCGCCGGGCCACGCCGCCGCCAGGCCATGCCCAATCAGTCGGTCGACTCGGCGGTGGGTCGCCCCGCGCAGGGTCTGCTGGCTCACGTCTGTGGCCTACGGGGTGCGATCGGTGCGGACGACGACGAGGCGGTCCAGGCCGGACTCGGCGCCCCACACCTCGCCCGGCCGGCCGAGCAGCTGGCGGATGGAGGCCCCGGTGTCGGGCAGGGGGATCGGAGCGAAGGCCTCGGTCGACGGGTCGAAGCGGACGATCGCGTTGTTGCCGAAGTCGGTCAGCCAGGCGACGCCCCGGTCGTCGACGAACACGGCATACGGCTGGGGCGCGGCGGGGCCGGGCAGGCGCCACTCGCGCCAGGTCCCGTCGGCCGGGTCGTACATCCCGAGCTGCGCCGCGTTCCACTCGGCGACGAACAGGCGGCCGGCCGGGTCCGCCCACACCCGGCGCGCGCCCTGGCCCGAGGTCGGGGGCTCGATGACCGTGGCCTCACCGGTCGCCCGGTCGATCCGCGCAAGGTAGCTGCCGGCCAGCGACACGAACCACACCTCGCCGTCGGGCGCCGTGGCGATGCCGTACGGCCCGCGGCCGCGGGGCGCGTCCCAGGCCTCGACGACGCCGCGGGCGGGGTCGAGCCGGCCGTAGACGCCCGACTGGCCCGTGAACCACAGGACCCCGTGGCCGTCGAAGGTGGCCGTGTTGAGGTTCGCGTTGGGGTAGTCGGCGGGCAGGGGGAACTCGGTCACCTGCTCTGTGGCCGGGTCCACGCGCACGACGGCATTGCGCCCGCCGTCGGTCAGCCACGGCGCGCCGTCGGGACCCACGATCACGCCGTGGGGCCGCGAGCCCCGGCCGAGTGGGATCACGCGCACCTCGCCGGTGGCGGGATCGAGATGGCCGAGCACGCCCGCCACCTGGCCCGAGTACCACACGCCCCCGTCGACGGCGGGGGCGACATCGTGCGGGTGGCTGCCGGCCGGGACGGGGAACTCGGTGATATTCGCGGCTGCCGGGATGTCTGGCGACCCGCCGGCCGGTGTGGCGGAGGCGCCTTCCGCCGAGGGCGCCGAGGGCGCCGCGGGGGACGCGCCCGGTGTCGCTGCGGCCGGGCCGCTGCTGGCGGGCACGACCGCGCGGGGCGCTGGCGTGGGTCCCGCGCTGCCGCACGAGGCCACGAGCAGGAGCGCGAGGAGCGCACCCGCCGGGGCGCGCGGGCGTCGGTCCATCTGCAGACCGTATCTCCGGTGTCGAGCCGAGGAGCCGATGGGTTGTCGCGGCCGGTGTCGCGGCGTACTGTCCGTCACTGTCTGTTCGTCCGCAGCGCCCGGCCGGATCGGCCGGCTTGGAGGTCCGATGGAGACGATCGGGATCGTCCTGTCCGTGGGCAAGGACCAGGTCGAGACCTTCGAACGCCGCTTCCGCGACCAGGAGGTGCCGGTCTGGCGCGACCTTGCCACTCGGGGCCTGCTGGTCGGCGCGTCACTGTCGAGGCTGGACATCTCCTCGGCGCCGGCCGAGGGCGCGACGCAGTACCTGGTGGTGGCGGTGTTCGCGACCGACGAGGGGCATCACGCCCACGACAATCACCCAGGCTTCGCGGCCTGGAACGCCGAGGCCGATGCCTACCAGGTCGCCCCGGCGATGGCGTTCGGCGGCGAGACGATCGTCCGGCTCTGACGCAGGCCGCGCCCGGGCCGGACGATCACGCCGCGCCGGCGGCGAGCACCTCGGGTTGCGCGTTCCGCGCCGCAAGCCGCGCGGCTCCGACCTCGAGCGCCGCCGCGAGCACCGCCGTGAGCTGGTCCCACTCGACCAGGAACGCGTCGTGGCCCTTGGTCGAGCGGAGCTCCCGGTAGGTGGCGTCCACGCCGGCCGCCGCCGCTTCGCCGACCAGCGCCCGGACCTGAGCCGGCCCGTACAGGATGTCGCCCTCGATCCCGATCCCGCTCAGGCCGGCCCCCGCATGGGCCAGGCGCCGCAGCGCCGCCACGGAGCCGCCGCGCCCGAGCCCCACGTCGTGGAGGTCCATCACCCGGACCAGCGTCCGGTACGTGTCCGGGTCGAAGCGGTCCACGAGCTTCGTGCCCTGGTGGTCGAGGTAAGAGGCGATCGAGAACCGGCCGTCCGTCTCGCGCTCGCGCGCGAACCGGCCGTCGAAGTCGGTCTCGGAGCGGTAGGTGGTCATCGCCAGCTGGCGAGCAAGCGCCAGCCCGTCGGTCCCGAACCGGTCCACCAGCTCCAGCTGGATGTGGTTCCAGGCGAGCGCCAGGCCGGAGGTGCGGGCCGGGGCCGCGATCGGCACGACGTTGCCCACCGCGTCCGGCCGCTCCAGCGCGACCTCCAGCGCCACCATCCCGCCCAGCGAGCCGCCGGTGACGACGGCGAACCGCTCGATCCCCAGCGCGTCCGCCAGCCGCCACAGCGCCCGGGCCTCGTCGCGGGCGGAGACCTCCGGGAAGGCCGGGCCGTAGGGCTCGCCGGTGGAGGGATCGATGGTGGTGGGGCCCGTGGAGCCATAGCAGCCACCGAGCAGGTTCGCGCACAGGACGCCGGTGCGCGTGGTGTCGAAGGCCCGCCCGGGCCCGATGAGCGGCGCCCACCAGTCGCCGGCGGCGTCGGCCGAGCCGGTGAGGGCGTGGATGACGAGGACCTGCGGCGTGTCCGGGCCGGGACCGTCATGCCGGTACGCGAGCGTGAGGGCGGGCAGGGGAGTCCCGCCGGCCTCGAGCGCGAACGGCCCGAGGTCGGCGGCGAGGATGCGCCCGGTCCCGAGCGCGGGAGTCCTCCCGGTCCCGGGCGCGGGAGCCCCGAGCGGGCGCCGTGCCGGGGACCTGGCGATGTCGGGACGCCGTCCGTTCGATGGCGCCATGGCCGCGGTCCTAGACGGAGGCCGCGAGCGCGCGGTCGGCCGAGGGGTCGGTCGCGGCGCGCAGCGCCTGGTCGAGGTCAGCCTTGAGGTCCTCGATGTGCTCGAGGCCCACCGACAACCGGATGAGGTCCGGGGTGACGCCGGTGGCCGCCTGCTCCTCCTCGGACAGCTGCTGGTGGGTCGTGCTGGCCGGGTGGATGATCAGGCTCTTCGCGTCGCCCACGTTGGCCAGCAGGCTGAAGATCTTGACGCTGTCGATCAGCCGCCGGCCCGCGTCCGCGCCGCCCTTCACGCCGAACGTGAGGACGCCGCCGAACCCGCCGGACAGGTACCGCTTCGCCGTCCCGTGCGCCGGGTGCGAGGCGAGGCCCGGGTAGCTCACCCACTCGACCTCCGGCCGGTCCTCCAGCCAGCGGGCGAGCGCGAGCGCGTTCTGCGAGTGGCGCTCGATCCGCAGCGGCAGCGTCTCGAGGCCCTGGAGGAACAGGAACGCGTTGAACGGGGAGAGCGCCGCGCCGACGTCGCGCAGCCACTGCACGCGGAGCTTGAGGATGAACGCCAGGGGCCCGAACGCCTCGACGTAGTTGACGCCGTGGTAGCTGGGGTCGGGGGTGGTGAACTCCGGGAAGCGGCCGGAGGCCGCCCAGTCGAACCTGCCGCCGTCCACGACCACGCCGCCGATCGACGTCCCGTGGCCACCGATCCACTTCGTCGCCGAGTGGATGACGATGTCGGCGCCGTGCTCGATGGGCTTCACCAGCAGCGGGGCGAAGGTGTTGTCGATGAGCACCGGCACGCCGTGGGCATGCGCCACGTCCGCGATCGCCCGGATGTCGTGGACGTCGAGGCGCGGGTTGCCGATCGTCTCGAGGAATACGGCCTTCGTGCGCTCGTCGATCGCGGGGCCGAAGCTGGCGGGATTGAGCCCGTCAACGAACCTGACGCTGATCCCAAGCTTGGGCAGCGTGTAGTGGAACAGGTTGTACGTGCCGCCGTAGAGGCTGCTGGAGCTGACGATGTTGTCGCCGGCACCGGCAAGGTTGAGGATCGCGAGCGTCTCGGCGGCCTGCCCCGAGGCGAGGGCCAGGGCCCCGACGCCGCCCTCGAGCGCCGCGACGCGCTCCTCGAACACGCCGCTGGTCGGGTTCATGATCCGGGTGTAGATGTTGCCGAACTCCTGGAGCCCGAACAGGCGGGCGGCGTGCGCCGCGTCGTCGAACACGTAGCTCGTGGTCGCGTAGATCGGGACGGCACGGGCGTGGGTCGTCGGGTCCGGGCTCTGGCCGGCGTGAAGGGCCTGGGTCTCGGGGTGGAGGCCGGGCAGGGCGCTGGGGTCGAAGCTCATGGCTGCGTTCTCCGGGTGATGCGTGGGATCGGTCGTCGA
>MGOE01000030.1:11256-11765 GCA_001797035.1 Chloroflexi bacterium RBG_16_72_14 | reverse complement strand
CGAAAAGAGCCGCGAACCCTGTGGTTCGCGGCCCCGGGACCTCGGCTCCGAGATCCCCGCTGTCACCTGCTGAACGTCAGCGCGGGAAGTCTCGGCGCCCGTCCTCCGCACGGCGGGGCCGCCCACGCATACACATCGACCAGGACACGGTGGTGTGGCACATCAGGCTGCGGAGGATGGGGGATGGCCAGCATCCTCGTCAACCCCCGGCGCTCGTCGCAACCGAAATGCAACCGGCCGGTTCGTCTCAGCGGCCTCGAGGAGCGCCCGCGGAGCCTCACCCCGCCCCGCGGCGGCCGGCGAGCCTGCCGCTGTTGCCGAACATGACCAGCCGGTAATGCGGGACGTGGTGACCGTCGCTTTTCGGCCCGATTCGCGCCCATGCATTACCCGGGAGTCATGCATGGGCCCCGCGGCGGTCCACGGGCCGGCGAACATTATCGGGCGGTCATGTACGGGAACTCCGGGCTGCGTGGGACTGCGCGCTGGCCGCGGCCGTACGCGAGGCG
>MGOE01000030.1:10758-11058 GCA_001797035.1 Chloroflexi bacterium RBG_16_72_14 | reverse complement strand
TGGTGATCCTGCCGTCGGCGAGCAGGTCGTCGATCCCGTCGACCTGGCGCAACCGGCTGTCCTCGGGCAGCGAGTTGAACTCGTCCTGGGTGATCACGCCGTCGGACAGGATGTCGCGCAGCTGCTCCATCCGCGCCTGGCGCTCGGCCCGGCGGGCCTCTCGCTCTGCGGTCAGGGCGTCGAGGATCGCCGTCTTCTGCGACTCGGTGATCGTGCCCTTGGTCACGAGGTCCTCGAGGACGTCGGTCAGGACGCCGTCGCGGTCTGGCTTCGTGGTGGTGCCGGCGGACGCATCGGGCG
>MGOE01000030.1:8327-10697 GCA_001797035.1 Chloroflexi bacterium RBG_16_72_14 | reverse complement strand
CCCGAGGTCGCGAGCACGGCACCGGCCGCGCCGACGACCAGCAGAGCCGCCAGGGGGAGCACGAGGGTTGTGTTGAGCTTCACGCGTTGCCTCCGAGGTGACGCGGCCGTCATGACGCGTCGGGATTGGCTGCGATCGTGGTCGTCCCGGCTGAATCCGGGCCGGGTCCGGGCTGTGAGTTCGCTGTGATCGGGAGCCGCACGACGAACGTCGCTCCGCCGCCGGGCGTAGGCTCGTGCCAGATGTCGCCGGCGTGGGCGTGGACGACGGCCGCGGCGATGGACAGCCCAAGACCGGTGCCGCCGTTGTCCCGCGACCGGCCGGGGTCGGCCCGGTAGAAGCGGTCGAACACGCTGGCGCCGTGGGCGTTGTCGATGCCGGGCCCGTGGTCCACGACCCGGAACTCCGCCGCCCCGTCCGCGCGCCGGGCGATGACCTCGAACGGCGATCCGGCCGGCGTGTGGACCCGCACGTTGGCCAGGAGGTTGCCGATTACCTGGCGCAGGCGGTCTTCGTCGCCGTCCACGAGGAGATTGCCATCGATGGCGCCGACGATCGGCCGGTCGGGCTCCGCCGCGCGCGCGTCCGCGACGGCGTGCTCGGCGATCCGCGACAGGTCCACCGGGTCTCGCCGGATCGGCCGGCCCTGGTCCAGGCGCGCGAGCGTCAGGAGATCATCCACGAGCGCGCCCATCCGCCGGCCCTCGGTCCCGATCCGGTCCATCGCCGTGTCCAGCTCGGCCGGGTCGGACAGGCCGCCGGCGCGGTACAGGTCGGCGTACCCGCGGAGTGACGTGAGCGGCGTGCGCAGCTCGTGCGAGGCGTCGGCGACGAACCGTCGCAGGCGGTCCTCGCTACGCGCCTTCGCCTCGAGCGCGGCCTGCTGCTCCCCGAAGCTTGCCTCGATCCGGTCCAGCATGGCGTCGAACGCCGTGCCCAGCCGCCCCACCTCCGTGTCATCGTGGGCGACGCCCGCCCGATGCGACAGGTCGCCCCTCGCGATGTCCCCGGCCGTGCGCGCGATGCGCTCCAGCGGCAGCAGCCCCTGCCGCACGACGACCCACGCCACCACCAGCAGCCCGGCCATCGCCAGCGCGCCCACCAGCACCAGCGTCCGGACCAGCGCGGTCGTGACCGCTTCGACCCCCGACAGCGGCGCCGCCACCGCGACGATCAGGCCTGCCCGGGCCTGCTGGGTGAGGACGCGGTAGCGGATCGAGCCGTCCGCCGACTCGCGCTCCTCGATCACGCCGTACGCGTCCGCGGGGATCCCGGCCCCATAGACCGGCAGGACGGGCAGGGGATCGGGATCGCTCGAGAAGCCCGACGGGAACGAGCGCATGATGTTGCCCCGCCGGTCGAGCCGCATCACCGCCAGCCGGCGTCCCGCCTCGCTGTCGGAGGCCGTCAGGCCGGCCAGGCGCTCCAGGCGGCCCGTCCCGGTGTCGATGGCGAGGAGCTCCTGGTCCACGCGGTCCACCAGGGCGGCGCCCGTGAGGCCCACCAGGAGCACGCCGGCGCCCAACAGCGCCACGGCCAGCATCACCGCGAGCGAGACGAGCAGCCGGGCGCGGAGGCTCACGTTCCCGGCCCGTCGCCGTTCGCGCTCCCGTCCGCGCGCAGCACGTACCCGAACCCGCGCACGGTCCGCAGGAGCTTGGGCTCGACGTCGTCCACCTTGCGGCGCAGGTAGCTCACGTACGTCTCCACGACGTTGTCCTCGCCGTTGAAGTCGTACTGCCAGACGTGGTCCAGGATCTGCTGCTTGGACAGCACCCGCTCGGGGTTGAGCAGGAAGTAGCGCAGCAGGCGGAACTCGGTGGGGGACAGCTCCACCTCGCGGCCGGCGCGCCAGACCTGGTGGCGGTCCTCGTCCATCTCGAGGTCCCGGTAGCGGAGGCGGGCTGTGCCGTCCTCGCCGCCGCCCCGCACGCGCCGGAGCAGGGCGCCGATGCGCAGGGTCAGCTCCTCGAGCGAGAACGGCTTGGTCACGTAGTCGTCGCCGCCGCGCACGAAGCCGGTCACGCGGTCGTCCTCGGAGTCGCGCGCGGAGAGGAAGATCACCGGGACGAAGTCGCGCGCGGCGCGCAGCCGGCGGCAGACCTCGAAGCCGTCGATGTCGGGCAGCAGGACGTCGAGCACGACGAGGTCCGGGGCGGCGGTCGCTGCGGCGTCCAGCGCGGCCATGCCCGTCGCCGCGGTCGTGACCTGGTAACCCATGTACCGCAGGGCGGTGGACAGCAGGTCGGTGATCGCGGGCTCGTCGTCCACGACGAGGACGTGGGCCGGGCCGGCGGGTGCGGCGTGCATGGCGCCAGTGTGGCGCCGGAACCCTGAGAGTTTCCTGTGAGCCCGCCGTGAACCGGCCGA
>MGOE01000030.1:6764-8275 GCA_001797035.1 Chloroflexi bacterium RBG_16_72_14 | reverse complement strand
CCGCGCCCGCCCGCCGCGCCCGCCGCGCCCGCCCGCCGCGCCCGCCGCGCCCGCCGCTGCCGTGCGTGGCACGCACGGATTCTCGGCGCAGGCGCTGCCTCCGTGCGTCGCACGCACGACCGCGGCCCCGATGGCACGGATTCGGGGTCGGATTGCGTCGCGATCGTACGTGGCGCGCACGACGACGACATGCGCGTACGGAATCCGTGCGTGGCGCGCACGGGGCGACCGGACGCGCACGTGGCGGCTGGACGGGGGTCGAACCCGGTGACCGGCCGCGGACCACCGGGCGGGACGACGCGCCGACCGAGTTGCGAACCACGCGCCGACCGGCCGCAGACCACCGGGCGGGCCCGCGCGACCGGCCGCGGACCACGCTCCTATGATCCGCGCATGTCCAACCTGCCCGCCACGTTCCGCGCCTACGTCGTCGACAAGCCCGAGGGAGGCGCCTTCACCCGCGGCCTCCGCGACCTCACGCCCGCGGAGCTGCCGCCGGGCGAGGTGACGGTCCGCGTCGCGTGGTCGAGCGTGAACTTCAAGGACGGCCTCGCGGCGCGCGAGGACGGGCGGGTGGCGCGGTCCTACCCGCTCGTTCCCGGCATCGACCTGGCCGGCGAGGTGGCGGCCTCGGACGACCCGGCGTTCCAGGTGGGCACCGAGGTGCTCGCCAACGGCTACGACATCGGGACGGCGCGCCACGGCGGCTACGCGGAGCTGGCACGCCTGCCGGCCGGGTGGGTCGTGCCGACGCCCGAGGGCCTGACCGCGCGCGACGCGATGGCGATCGGGACGGCCGGCTTCACCGCCGCGATGAGCGTGGCGGCCCTCGAGGAGCGCGGCCTCCGCCCGGGCGACGGGCCGGTCCTGGTCACGGGCGCCTCGGGCGGGGTGGGATCGGCGGCGGTCGCGATCCTCGCCTCGCGCGGACACGAGGTCTGGGCGGCGACCGGCAAGGCCGACGAGCACGACCGGCTGCGCGACCTCGGCGCGGCCGGGTTCCTGACCCGGGACGAGGTGACGGCACCGGGACGGCCGCTCGACTCGACGCGCTGGGCGGGGGCGGTGGACACCGTCGGCTCGGCGACGCTGCCCTTTGTCCTGCGCACGCTGCGGCTCGGGGCGGCAGTTGCCTCGTCCGGCAACGCGAGCGGCTCCGACCTGGTCACGACCGTGTTCCCGTTCATCCTCCGCGGCGTCGCCCTGCTGGGGATGGACTCGGCCAACATGGCGATCGGGCCGCGGCGCGCGCTGTGGGGCCGGCTCGCGACGGACCTCCTGCCGCGCGGCCTCGGCGACGGCATCACCGAGGTGGACCTGTCCGCCGTCGAACCAGCGCTCGACGCCATCGTCGCGGGGCAGGCGCGGGGCCGCTGGGTGGTCCGGATCTAGGCGGCGCCCGGGGTTGCGTCCAGGTCGCCGCGGAGCTGCGCGAGGGCCCGCTCCAGCGGCTCACGGGCGGCCGCCACGGGATACGGGGCGGCGCCGATCGCCTCCTCGAGCGTGAGCTC
>MGOE01000030.1:4483-6749 GCA_001797035.1 Chloroflexi bacterium RBG_16_72_14 | reverse complement strand
TCCGGCGAGCGACGCGACCGCCCGGAACGCCGCCAGCGACCCGGCCACGAACGCCCGGCCCGCGTGGTCGCCGTGCCCCGGCACGACGACCGTTCGCGCCCCGACGAGCCCCAGCAGCGCCTCGGCGGTCGCGGGCCAGTCCACCGGGAAGCCGTCGCCGAAGTACGGGACCGCGCCGTTCTCGAGGAGGTCGCCGGCGCACAGCACGTCCGCGTCCGGCACGCGGACCACGACGTCATTGTCGGTGTGCCCACGGCCGAGGTACGCGAGCTCCGCGAGGCGCCCGCCGATCTCCACCGTGGCCCGTTCCGCGAACGTGTGGTCCGGCGGGTCGATGACGACCTCGGCGATGTCCGCCGCGACGCGCGGCACCTCCTCGGCGGCGGTCGCGCGCATGCGCTCGCCACAGCGCTGGAGCATCGTCACGCACCGCTCATGGCCCCAGATCACGGCCGGCCGGAACTCCGAGTTGCCGAAGCAGTGGTCGTAGTGGCCGTGGGTGTTGACGACAACCGGGACCCGCGGCGACCCCAGCCCGGCCAGGTCGTCCACGATCTCGCGCGCCTGCCGGTGGGTGGTCCGCGTGTCCACCACCAGCGCCTCGCCGCGATCCAGCACGGCCACGATGTTCTGGTCGTAGAAGCGGTACCGGCGCACGAACACCCGGTCGCCGATCTCGGTCCACGGCAGCGTCATGCCCGGATCGTAGCCGTGACGGGTCCGAAAAGGGCTACCCTGCCGCAAGGAGGAGCGCAGCTTGACCCTGACCGCGACGCCGGCGACACCCGGGACACTCCTCACGACGAGCACCCCCGTCACACCCTCCGAGGCCACCGCCCGGATGCCGGACGGGACCCTGCTCCGGACGCTGCACTGGCCCGCCCGGGGCGAGGCCTGGGCGGCGGCGCTGATCGTCCACGGCCTGGGCGAGCACGCCGGCCGGTACGCCACCGTCGCCGGACCGCTCACGGCCGCGGGGATCGACGTCCACGGCTACGACCATCGCGGCTTCGGGGGGTCCGCCGGACCGCGCGCCTACGTCGACCGCTGGAGCCGGCTCCATGACGACCTGCAGCGGCGGCTGACGGCGCTCCGCACGCAGCACCCGGACCGGCCGCTGATCCTGTACGGGCACTCGATGGGCGGCCTGATCGCGGGCGGCTACGTGCTCGCTGACCCGCCGCGCCCGCTGCCGGACCTGCTGGTGCTCTCGTCGCCCGGCTTCGACGACAGCCTCGGCGGGTGGCGGCACGCGCTGGCCGCCGCGCTGAGCGCCGTGCTGCCCCGGATGCGCCTCTCCAACGGCGCCGATGCCGACGGCCTGTCGCACGACCCCGCCGTCCGCGCGGACTTCGATCGCGACCCCCTCACCCAGGCGTCGTCAACGGTGCGCCTCGGGCACGAGGCCTTCTCGGAGCAGGCGCGCGTCCGGGCGGCGATCGACGCGATCGATGCGATGCCCGTGCCGACCTACGTGTTCCACGGCTCGGCCGACCCGATCGTCCCGGTCGCGACGTCCGAGCCGATCGGGACCAAGGGCAACGTGACCCGTCGCATCCACGACGGCCTGCGCCACGAGACCCACCACGAGCCGGAGCACGAGCGGGTGATGGCCGAGGTCGTCGAGTGGCTCCTGGCCCGGCGCGCGACGATGAGGGTGCCGGCGACCCGGGTGTAGACTGCCGGGACAACCGAATACCGCCTCCGGGGAGCGCGGCAAGCGCTGAGAGTGTGGTTCGCCCACAGACCCGCGGAACCTGATCCGGTTCGTACCGGTGTAGGAAGAGGGCCGCATGCGTCGACGCCGTTCCCGGTCCCCGGGGGCGGCGTTCCTGCGCTGCGGAGGCAATTGACGATGACGACGACGACGGTCTCGAGGCCGGGCGTGGACCCGGCCGACTTCACGCGATGGCGGACCCGCGACATCGTCGTGGCCGCGATCATCGGCGTGACCTTCGGGGTGGTGTTCTGGGCATGGGGCCTCGCGTGGAGCGCGTTCGACGCGGTGTTCGCCTTCGCGCCCCCGGCCAAGGACCTGCTGTACGCGGTGTGGCTGGTGCCCGCGGTGCTGGCGCCGTACATCGTCCGCAAGCCGGGTGCCGCCCTGTTCGCGGAGATGGTCGCGGCGGGGGTGTCCACGCTGATCGGCAGCCAGTGGGGCCCGGACACGCTGCTGTCCGGCTTCGTCCAGGGTGCCGCGGCCGAGCTGGTGTTCGCGTTCACGCTGTACCGCGCCTGGTCGTTGCCGGTGCTGGCAGTCGCGGCG
>MGOE01000030.1:3797-4464 GCA_001797035.1 Chloroflexi bacterium RBG_16_72_14 | reverse complement strand
GGCCGGGGCGTGGATGCACGACTGGGTCGTGTGGTACGCCGATGTTGCGTTCGAGGTCCAGCTCGTCCGCGGCGCGTTGATGGCGGTCTCGGCCGTGGTGATCGTCGCCGGCGGGTCCGTGGCGCTGGTGCGGGCGCTGCGCCAGGCCGGCGTCCTGGAGGGGTTCCCCGCTGACGACTGACCGCGCGGGCGTGGCTGCAGGCCGTTCGCCGGGGTCGATCCGGGCCGACGGCGCGACGTTCCGATTCGCCAGCCGGCCGAGGGCCGCCTTCGCGGACGTCTCGTTCGAGCTGGAGCCCGGGGCGTGCCTGCTCGTGGTCGGGCCGTCGGGGTCCGGCAAGAGCACGCTCGCCCTGGCGCTGGCCGGCCTCGTCCCGCGCGAGCTCCCCGGGGAGTGGCATGGCCGGCTGGTCGTGGACGGCCTCGACACGGTCACCGCCGGCGGGGCGGACCTGGCGGGGCGCGTGGGGCTCGTGTTCCAGGACCCGGACAGCCAGCTGGTGATGGAGCGGGTCGAGGATGACGTGGCGTTCGGGCTCGAGAGCCGCGGCTGGCCGCTGGCGGCGATGCGCGCCCGGGTGCCCCAGGCGCTGGCCGAGGTGGGGCTGGACGGCCTGGAGCGGCGGCGGACCGGCCGGCTGTCGGGCGGGCAGCAGCAGCGCCTCGC
>MGOE01000030.1:3689-3760 GCA_001797035.1 Chloroflexi bacterium RBG_16_72_14 | reverse complement strand
AAGAGCCGACCGCCAACCTGGACCCGCCGGCGGCCCGGGCGTTCGCGGCGCGGCTGGCGGCGCTGCGAGCG
>MGOE01000030.1:3240-3578 GCA_001797035.1 Chloroflexi bacterium RBG_16_72_14 | reverse complement strand
CCCGCCGACGTGCTTGCCCGGTCGCGCGACCGGCTGCTCGCGGCGGGTGCGTGGCTTCCGGATGGAGGGCCGGCTGCCGCGTCGGGCGAGGACGTGCTCCCGCCCCCGGCCCTGGACCCGGCCTCGACGTCCGCGGTCGTCACCGCCCGCGGGCTGACGTTCGCCTACGACGACGGCCGGGACGTGGTCCGCGGGGTGGACCTCGCGCTGACCGCCGGCGAGCGGGTGGCGCTGGTGGGGACCAACGGGTCCGGCAAGTCGACCCTGGCGCGGCTCCTGGTCGGGCTGCTCCGGCCGCGGACTGGCGAGGTGCGGCTGTCCGGCCTGGACCCCTCGCG
>MGOE01000030.1:2526-3182 GCA_001797035.1 Chloroflexi bacterium RBG_16_72_14 | reverse complement strand
CAGTTCGTCACGCTGCGCGTCCGCGACGAGGTGATGCTCGGGCTGGACGAGGCGGGGCGGCGCGAGGCCGGGGCGCTGATGGACCGCATCGACCTGCCGATGGGCGCGTTCGGCGACCGGAGCCCGTACACCCTCTCGGGCGGCGAGCAACGGCGGCTGTCGCTGGCGACGGCGCTGGTCCGGCACCCGGAGGTCATCGTCCTCGACGAGCCCACCTTCGGGCAGGACCGGCGCGGCCACGAGGCGATGGTCGGGATCCTCGCCGAGCGCGTGGACGCCGGTGCGGCCGTGCTCGCGGCCACCCACGACGAGCGGTTCATCGAGGCGTTCGCCCGGCGGATCGTGCGGCTGGACGCGGGGCGGATCGTGGCCGTTGCGATGGCCGGCGAGCCCGCCCCGGCCGGCGACCTCGCCCCGGCCAGCGACCTCGCCCCGGCCAGCGGAGGCGTCGCGTGATCACGTCGCGGATCGAGCCCTCCGAGCGTCAGCTAATTAGCCCGCTGGGGCGGACCAGCCCGGTGACCAAGCTGGTCGTGGCGCTCGGGCTGCTGGTCGGGCTCGCGCTCACGCTCGAGGTCCTGCCGCCGGTGGTGGTCGCGATCGGGGTCGTGGTGGCCGGCCGGGCGTGGGGCGCCATCCCGGGCGGTCGCCTGCTC
>MGOE01000030.1:519-2519 GCA_001797035.1 Chloroflexi bacterium RBG_16_72_14 | reverse complement strand
TCGCGCCGCTGTGGCTGGCGGCGCTCGGCATCGGGGTGTTCAACGCGCTGTTCTCGGGCTCCAACGCCGACCCGTCCCTGCCGGTCGCCCTCGCGTTCGGCCCGTTCCGTATCACGTGGGCGGCGGCCGAGGCGGGCGCGGGGCTCGCGATGCGGGTGGTCGCGATCGCGTCCGTGGGCGTGGTGTTCGGCCAGACCACCGACTCGACCCGGCTGGTGGACGGGCTGGTCCAGCAGGCGCGCGTGCCGGAGCGGTTCGGGTACGGGGCGCTGGCGGCGTACCAGGCGATCCCACGCCTCGCTGACCAGCTGACGACCCTGCGCCAGGCGCGGCGGATCCGCGGCGTCCGCGGCTCGTGGCACCCGCGGATCCTGGTGGGGCTGCTGGTGCTCGCGATCCGCCACGGTGACCGGCTGGCGCTGGCGATGGACGCGCGGGCCTTCGGCTCCGGGCCGCGGACGCGATACCGCGAGGTGGGCTGGACGTCGCTCGACGCCGCCGTCCTCGCGGGCGGGGCGGCACTGCTCCTGGTTGCCCTCGCGATCGGGGGCGGGTGAGCCGCGGCTACATGCCCTCGCGCAGCAGCCGCCACACGGCGCGCGCACCCGGCCGCTGCCCGTAGAGCAGCACGCCGGCTGCGTAGATCCGCGACGCCACCCAGATCGCCGCGCCGATGGTGAGGACCAGGAGCGCCAGCGAGAGCAGGATCTCCCACGGCTCGGCGACCCCGGTCGCCGCCCGCCCGAGCATCATGAACGGGCTGAGGAACGGGACCTGGGTGAGGGCCACGATCCAGCCGGCGCGGATGTCGAGCAGACCGGTCGCCGCGTACACGCCCACGATGTACCCCCCGGTCGAGACCAGGGTCATCGGCATGACCGCGGCGTTGACGTCCTCCTGGCGGCTGACCAGCGAGCCGGCAGCGGCGTACAGCGCCGCGTAGAGCAGGAAGCCCAACACCCCGTAGGCGCCGAACAGCAGCAGCAGGCCCGGCGTCAGGCCCTCCGGCAGGCCGATCCCCGAGGACGACTCGCCCAGCACGATTGATGCGACCGATCCCTGGGCCAGGATCGCGACCACCCCGGCCGCGACCACTGCCGCGTACTGGATGAACGCCACGGCGCCCACGCCGAACACCTTGCCGGCCAGGAGCTGGAACGGGGTCGCCGCGTTGAGCACGACCTCCATCACCCGCGAGGACTTCTCCTCGACCACGCTCATCGCGATCCAGTTGCCGTACATGACGATGATCATGAAGATCAGGATCGTCATGCCGAAGGCGAGCATGTCCTTGCTGATGGTTGCCGTCACGCTCTCCTCGATCGGATCGGTCCGCTCCGCGTCCGGCCACTGCACGCCGAAGTCCGCGGGAGCAAACAGCGACGCCTGGTCGGTGGGCGCGACGCCGAGGCGGTCCAGGCGGTCGCCGATCGCGACCGCGTTCGCACCCTGTTGGAGCAGGCCGGCCGTCCTGCCCGTGGCCGGTTCGTTCGTGTAGAGGGTGAACTCGAGCTCACCGTCGACTGCCCGCTCCATCCCCAGGACGGCACCGTATGTCCCGTCGACCGCTCCTGCGCGGGCCGCGGCCAGGTCATCGACCACGGTCACGACGAAGTCCGGCGTGTCCTGGTCGGGCGACGCGACGACCGAGGAGTTGAGCAAGCTGGTGATGGTCAGCGAGGCGCGCCGGCCCAGCGACTCGTCCGGTGCCACGACCGCCACCTCGGTGGAATCCGATCGGTCGATCTGCTGGACGATGACCGGGAGCAGGGCGATGACCACGACGCCGATCACGAGCAGCACCGTGCTGAACATGAAGCTGCGGGTGCGCACCCGGACCTCGAACTCGCGGCGGGCGATGGCGACGATGTTGGACCAGGTGCTCATGCCCGGGCCTCCGGGGCGGCGGCGAGCGTCCGCTCCTCGACGTCGAGCGCCCCGACGCGCTCGACGAACACCTCTTCGAGTGACGGGTCGGCGACCTCGAACCGCAGCACCTC
>MGOE01000030.1:0-486 GCA_001797035.1 Chloroflexi bacterium RBG_16_72_14 | reverse complement strand
CGGATCCGTGCCCGCGTCCACCCGCAGCTCCGCGTAGTCCACCCCGTCGCGGGTCACCGTCACGTGGGGCAGCGCCCGGAGCCAGGCGAGATCGCCGTCGCCGGCGGTCGCGACGCGCACCACCTGGTGGCCGGCGGACCGCTTGACCTCGCGCGTCGGGCCGGCGGTGACAATCCGGCCGTGGTCGATGATCGCGACCGAATCGCACAGCTCCTCGGCCTGCTCCAGCTGGTGGGTGCTGAACACGATCGTCTTGCCCCGGTCGCTCATCTCCCGGAACGCGGCCTTGAGCAGCGCGACGTTGACCGGGTCGAGGCCCACGAACGGCTCGTCCATGAGCAGCACGTCGGGGTCGTGGAGGATCGTGGCGATGTACTGGACCTTCTGCTGGTTGCCCTTGGACAGCGTCTCCGCCTGCCGGTCGGCGTACTCGGCGATCCGGAACCGGGCCGCCGGTCGGCGTACTCGGCGATCCGGAACCGGGCC
>MGOE01000029.1 GCA_001797035.1 Chloroflexi bacterium RBG_16_72_14 | reverse complement strand
GCCCTCGCGGACGCGCGCGGGCCCGCCCCGGCACGCGCGCAGGAGCCGCGCCTGACGCTCGCGCGCAGCATCGTCGCGGCGCCGCCGCCCGCCCCCGCTGCGGCGCCCGTCAACCGCATCGTCGCCGACGCGCCCGCCCCGGCCCCCGCCGTCCAGGCATCGCGCCCGGCCGGCGGCGCCGCCGCCGCGATCTCCGCCACGCCCACCGTCCAGCGCGCGGACGGCGCAGCGCCCCCCGCCGACGGGGGCCAGCGCGCCGGCCAGGCGCACTCCGAGACGGAGCTCGATGAGCTCGCCAAGGCCCTGTTCGGCCGGATCCGCACCCACCTCCGCACGGAGGTCATCCACGAGCGCGAGGCCAAGGGCCTCACCTTCGACGCCTTCTAGCGAGGACCACGATGGGCGACCCCGCAGTCAGCATCGCGTACCGGGTCACGATCGACGGGTTCATCCCGCTCGGGATCTGGACCAAGATCGAGGGCCTGGGCTTCGAGTACCAGGTGACCGAGTACCGCGAGGGCGGTGTCAACGGCTACACCCACAAGATCCTGGGGCCGTGCAAGTACACGAACATCCGGCTGTCGCGGCCCGTGGACTCGACCTCGCAGCTGCTGATGCTGTGGCTCCAGAGCAACCTGATCGCCGTCCTCCCCCAGACGATGGCGATCACCGCGATGACCGCCGGCGGCGAGGACATCACGACCTGGAACCTGGCCGGCGTCGTGCCTGTGAAGTGGTCCGGGCCGTCGCTCGACGTGATGAGCAACAACGTCGCGACCGAGACCCTCGAGGTCATGTACCAGGAGATCATCGGGCTCGGCTCGCTGGGCGGCATGCTGGCGGGTGCCCTGTCCGTGTCGGCGTCCGTGGACGTCTCGTTCTGAGGGCGCGGCGATGGTGATGGACGCGGTCGGATCCGCCGCCTCGGCCGTCGGCGAGGCCCTCGGGCTGATCAAGCCCGACAAGGCCAAGCTGGTGTGCACCGGTGACAACATGCCCTCGGGCGAGACCGAGATCGAGTGCATGTTCAACCCCACCGAGTACCGGCTCACCCAGACGCTGAACGTCACGCGGAACAACACGCCGGCCACCGACGGCGGCACCCCCGAGTTCAGCGGCACCAACGCGATGACGCTCACGACCCAGCTGTTCTTCGACGACTTCTCGTCGCTGGAGGGCGACGTCACGCCCAAGATCACGACCCTGCTCGGCTGGACACGGCCCACGCAGAGCTCGCGCGACAAGAAGAAGCCCTGCCCGCCCCTGGTCTCGTTCAAGTGGGGCGGCAACCCGCAGCTGGACGACTTCTCGGGCTACCTCAAGAGCGTCGTCGTCAACTACACGATCTTCCGCAAGGACGGCACCCCGGTCCAGGCCAAGGTCGACGTCATCATCGAGGGCCAGCAGGAGCAGATCGGCGGCCAGAACCCCACCTCGCACTCGATCAACAGCCGGCGCGTCCACACGATGATCGACGGCGACACGCTCCAGTCGGTCGCCTACAAGGAGCTCGGCAAGCCCGCCTACTGGCGCGCCATCGCGGAGCTCAACGGCATCGACGACCCGCTCCGGCTCCCGGCGGGCACCGTCCTGCTGATCCCGACCGTCGCCGACGCGGCGCGGAACGCCTGAGGCCCCGCGATGCCGGCCCCGACCGCCTCCACCTCACGGATCGTCGAGATCGACGGCTCCGAGCTGGCCACCGACATCGAGGGCCAGCTGGAGAGCGCGCTGGTCGTGGACCGCCTGGCGATGCCGGACATGTTCACGCTCGTGTTCCGCGACCCCACCCGCGACATCCTGTCGCGGGCGGGCATCGAGATCGGCAAGAAGGTGTCGATCTCCACGGCCTCGCTCCGGTCGGACAGCCCCGAGATGCTGATCGTGGGCGAGGTGACGTCCGTCGAGGCGGACTACGACTCGCTGGGGACGCGGGCCGTCGTGCGCGGCTACGACAAGAGCCACCGCCTGGCGGCCGGCCGCAAGACCGCCACCTACCAGCAGGTCAAGTACTCCGACATCGCCTCGCAGATCGCGAGCGCGGCCGGGCTCACCCCGGACGTGGACGAGTCCAGCGGGACGGTGGAGCACGTCCTCCAGGCGAACCAGTCGGACCTCGACTTCCTGCTCGGGCTGGCGCGCCGGATCGGTTTCGACTGCCGGGTCGAGGACGAGACGCTGCTGTTCAAGCGGCCCGTCCAGTCGTCCGGCGCGCCCGGCGCCGGCGACTTCACCAGCGACGACCCGGTCCAGCTGGTGTGGAACCTCAACCTGCTCGAGTTCCGTGCCCGGATCAGCGCGGTCGCCCAGGTGTCCGAGGTCAAGGTCCGCGGCTGGGACCCGGCCGCCAAGGAGGCGGTCATCGGCCAGGCCGACGCCGTCGCCAGCAACGCCGAGCTGACCCTGACGCCGGCGGACCTCGCGGACAAGGTGGGCGGCCAGACGATGGTCGTCGTGGACCACCCGGTGAGCACCCAGGAGGCCGCCGACGAGCTGGCCGCGGCGCGCGCCGAGCAGGTGGGCAGCGCCGCCTTCGAGGCGACCGCGGTCACGGTGGGCTCGGCCGCGCTCAAGGCCGGCGTCGCGGTCAGCGTCAGCGGCGTGGACGCCGCCTTCGACGGCAAGTGGGTGATCACGGGGTCGCGCCACGAGTTTGGCAACGGCGCCTACCGGACGTTCCTCGAGTTCACGGGGCGCCAGGACCGCTCGATCCAGGGCCTGCTGGCGCAGGGAGCGAGCCCCGCCCGCGAGCGGATCCCGGGCGTCGTGGTGGCCATCGTCACCGACAACAACGACCCGGACGCGATGGGCCGCGTGAAGCTGTCCTACCCGTGGCTGTCCGACGACGCCGAGTCCTACTGGGCCCGGCTCGTGGCGCCGGGGGCGGGCAAGGACTACGGGATCGTGTGGGTGCCCCAGGTGGGCGACGAGGTGCTGGTCGCCTTCGAGCACGGCGACATCAGCCGGCCGCTCGTGCTCGGCGGCCTGTGGAACGGCAAGGACACGATCCCGTTCGACTACGGCAGCGACCTCGACGCCGGGACGGTCACGTACTGCGGGTTCACGTCCCGGACGGGCCACAAGATCAGCTTCTTCGAGTCCAGCAGCGAGTCGAAGATCCACCTGCTGACCAAGGGCGGCGCCGTGAGCGTGGTCCTCGACGAGCAGAACAAGGAGGTCAAGGTCGAGACCACGGGCAAGGTGATCATCGACGCCCAGCAGGACGTGGAGATCAAGGCGGGCGGGTCGATGAAGCTCGAGGCGACCGGCCAGATGACCATCAAGGGCGCGACGGTCGCGATCAACTAGGACGCAGCGATGGCACAACCCCTCGTCATGGGTGACAAGATCCAGGGCCAGTGCGCGATCCACCAGGTGCCCAACCCGGCATCGGGCGCGCCGCAGCCCTCCCCTGCCCCGATGCCCTTCTCCGCGCCGCTGCTCCAGGGCCTGGAGCAGACGGTGACGATCGGGGGCAAGGCGGTGGCCGTGGTGGGCGCGTCGGGGTTCAACACGCCGCCCCACGTGGGCCTCCACCCGTCGGACCCGTACATGGTGCCCACCACCCAGCAGGGCCAGGTCCTGTCGGGCAGCCCGACGGTCACCGCGGGCGGCAAGCCGATCGCGACCAGCAGCTCGCAGGTCTCGATGTGCGCCCAGGTGCCGGGGCAGCCCGTGGCCACCGTGTCCGACGTGACCGTGGCGTGAAGGAGCGGACATGAGCGAGGAGTTCATCGGACGCGGCTGGGCGTTCCCGCTGCGGACGGACGCCACCGGCGGCATCGCCCTCGTGACCCGGGAGCGCGAGATCGAGGAGGCCATCCGGCTGATCCTGGGCACGGCGCCCGGGGAGCGGCCGATGCGCCCCGAGTTCGGCTGCCGGATCCACGAGTACGTGTTCTCGTCCGCGGACGGCTCGACCGCGTCGTCCATCGCCGCCGAGGTGAAGTCGGCGCTCCGCCGCTGGGAGCCACGGATCGACGTGGAGGACGTCCTCGTCTCGTTCGACGCTCGGGACGCCAGCGTCATGTACATCGACATCCGCTACGCCATCCGGCGGACCAACGACCGCCGCAACCTCGTGTTCCCGTTCTACGTGATCCCCGGAGGAGACTGACCATGGCCCTGCCGGTCCCGAACCTCGACGACCGCCGGTTCCAGGACCTCGTGGACGAGGCCAAGCGGCTCGTCCAGCAGCGTTGCCCGGAGTGGACCGACCACAACGTCTCCGACCCCGGCGTCACACTGATCGAGCTGTTCGCGTGGATGACCGACCAGGTCGTCTACCGGCTCAACCGCGTCCCGGACCGGAACTACGTCAAGTTCCTCGAGCTCATCGGCGTGAGCCTGTATCCACCCACGGCGGCCCGGACGTCGCTCACGTTCTGGCTGTCGGCGCCGCAGCCGGACACCGTCACGATCGCGGCCGGCACCCAGGCCGCGACGGTCCGCACCGACACCTCCGAGGCGATCGCGTTCACGAGCATCGAGGACCTGCCGATCGTCCCCAGCTCGCTCGAGCGCCTCGGCTCGATGATCGACGGCAAGACACTCCGCGACCACTCCGCGGCCCTCGAGAAGGGCACCGAGTTCGCCTGCTTCCAGCCGGTGCCCAAGGCGGGCGACGCGCTGTACATCGGGCTGTCGGAGGCCGTGCCCTCCAACGCCGTGCGCCTCCGGTTCAGGGCCGACATCGAGGGCGTGGGCGTCGATCCCACCAACCCGCCGCTGGCGTGGGAGGCCTGGACGGGCGACGACTGGGAGCCGTGCGAGCTCGACTCGGACACGACCGGGGGCCTCAACCGCGACGGCGACGTCGTGATCCACGTCCCCAGGGGCCACGTCGTCTCGCTGATCGCCAAGCAGCGCGGCGGCTGGATCCGGGCCCGGGTCACCCAGCCCGTCGAGGGCCAGCCCCCGTACAGCGCGTCCCCGAACATCAAAGGCCTGACCGCGATCACGATCGGCGGCACGGTGGACGCGGTGAACGCGGAGCTCGTGTACGGCGAGGAGGTCGGGATCTCGGACGGCGTGCCCGGGCAGCGGTTCCCGGTCAAGCGCGGGCCCATCGTCCCGGGTGACGGCGCGGCCATCCTCGAGGTCACCGGCGCCGAGGGCTGGGACGAGTGGACCCACGTGGGCGACTTCGCCGCCAGCGGGCCCGACGACAGGCACTTCGTCCTCGACCTCTCCTCCGGCGAGGTGCGCCTCGGCCCGGCCGTCCGGCTGGCCGACGGCGCGTTCCGCCGCTATGGGGCGGTGCCGCCCAAGGGCGCCCACCTGCGATTGCGCGAGTACCGCGTCGGCGGCGGGCGGCGGGGCAACGTGGCGACGCGGGCGATCAGCGTCATGAAGTCGTCGATCCCGTTCGTGGCCCGCGTCGAGAACCGGCGACCGGCCCGCGGCGGGGTGGACGGCGAGGACATCGAGAACGCGAAGGTCCGCGGCCCGATCCGGCTGCGCGCCCGGGGGCGCGCGGTCACGACCGAGGACTACGAGCAGCTCGCCCGCGAGGCGGCCCCGGAGGTCGCCCGGGTGCGGGCCGTGGCCGCGGGCGACGGTGCCGACGCCGGCGCCGTCAGGGTGCTGATCGTCCCGTCCGCGGTGTCCGAGCAGGGCCGCCTGCGGTTCGACCAGCTGGTGCCCAACGAGGACACCCTCCAGAAGATCACCGACCGGCTCGAGGAGAGCCGGGTCATCGGGACGCGGGCGATCATCGAGCCGCCCGTCTACCGCGGCATCACGGTGGTCGCCAAGCTCAAGGCCCGCAACCGGGTCAACCCCACCCGGCTCCAGGAGGAGGCGCTGGCCGCGCTGTACGAGTACTTCAACCCGATCACCGGCGGCCCGGATGGGACCGGCTGGCCGTTCGGTCGCCCGGTGAACGTGGGCGAGGTCTACTCGGTGCTCCAGGGGATCCGCGGGACGGAGCTGGTCGAGGACGCCCGGTTGTTCGGCGCCGACCCGGTGACCGGCCAGCGCGGCACGCAGACGCCGCGCCTCGAGCTCGAGGCCCACGCGCTGGTGTTCAGCTACGAGCACCAGGTGCTCGTCGAGGGCGCCTGATGCGCGGCCTCGTCGCCGGGCTGGGGACACCGCACCCGCTGGGGCCGGCGCTCCCCGCCCTGTACCAGGACGACGACTTCGCCCAGCGCCTGCTGTCGGGCCTGGACGACGTCATGGCGCCGATCTACAGCACGCTCGACAACTTCGACGCCTACCTGGACCCGCACCTCACGCCGGACGACTTCCTCGCCTGGCTGGGTGGCTGGGTGGGGATCGCGCTCGACGAGTCGTGGGACGTGGAGCGGCGGCGCGCGATCGTGGCGCGGGCGGTCGACCTGTACCGGATGCGGGGGACGGCGCTGGGCCTGGCCGGCCAGGTCGAGATCCAGACCGGGGGTCGCGTCGAGATCGTGGAGAACGGCGCGACCGGCTGGTCCGTGGACCCGGGCGGCGAGCTACCGGGATCGCCGGAGCCGCTGGTGGTGGTGCGGGTCACGGTCCCCGATCCCAAGGCCGTGGACGCCCAGCGGCTGGACGCCCTCGTCGCGACGGCCAAGCCGGCCCACGTGATGCACCGGATCGAGATCGTCAAGGGCGGCGGGGCCGCCAAGGGATGACGGCCCTGGCCGCGCCCACCGGCGCTGCCTGCCCGCTCCCACGCCAGCCGTGGCTGCGTATCCCCCAGGCGCCGGTCCCGCCTGCCCCGCTCCGCGCCGGTCGCGCCTGCTCCACCGCCGGTCGTGCCTGCTCCACCGCCGGTCGTGCCTGCTCCACCGCCGGTCGTGCCTGCCAGTCACGGGATCCATGTCGACGCCCTCCCCTGGCGGCTCCTCGGCGCACATCCGCGCCTGACAGGCCAGCGATCGTCGGCTGGGGGCTGCCGCGTCGGTGCAGCCGGCGCTTCGAGGCGAAAACAGTGCCCGTGAGGCATTCGTGTGGGCCCGGTCTCCCGCGCGGCCTACAACCCGTCTATCCTCTGCGCGATCCACCCTTGACCCCGGGAGTGCACGCGTGATCGTCTGCGGGAACTGCGGACACAGGAACGAGGATGCGGACGCCTTCTGCGGGAACTGCGGACAGTTTCTCGAGTGGGTGGGCAAGAAGGACGAGGGTTCCGCAGGGCCGGCTCCTGGCGACGCCGCACAGCCGCCCGAAGCGCCCGTCGCGCCCGGCGCGGGAGGAGGCTGGTCGGCGTCAGACCGGGTCGTGGTGATCGAACCCGAGCCGGAGCCCGAGCCGGAACCCGTTCCCGCACCCGAGCCCGAGCCTGGGCCGGAGCTCCCGGCGCCAGAGCCAGAGCCCCCGGCGCCCGAACCCGGGCCCGAACCCGAGCCGGAGCCCGCAGCGCCCGAACCCGAGC
>MGOE01000028.1:8886-9185 GCA_001797035.1 Chloroflexi bacterium RBG_16_72_14 | reverse complement strand
TGAGCGGCCGGATCCTCGTCGTCAACGCGGGCTCGAGCAGCCTCAAGCTGCGGGTGCTCGACGCCGCCGACGACGTCGTCGCGTCCGCGGACCTGCCGGCTCCCCGGGGAGCGGCGGATGCCGACGCCGTCGGCGAGGCGATCCGGGGCTTCGGGGCCATGGACGCCGTCGGGCACCGGATCGTCCACGGGGGGACGGCGTTCTCGCGGCCCGTGCTGATCGATGCCCGGGTCATCGCCCGGCTGGAGGCGCTGACGGACCTCGCGCCACTCCACCAGCCCAAGTCGCTGGCGGCGCTG
>MGOE01000028.1:2292-8838 GCA_001797035.1 Chloroflexi bacterium RBG_16_72_14 | reverse complement strand
GGCTGCTTCGACACCGCGTTCCACGCGTCGCTGCCGGCCGCGGCCTCGACCTACGCGCTGCCGCCCGAGTGGCGCAAGCGCTGGGACCTGCGGCGGTTCGGGTTCCACGGCCTGTCCCACGCGTACGCCGCGCGGCGGGCCTGCGAGGTCCTGGGCGTCCCGGCCGAAGGGCTGCGCCTCGTGACCTGCCATCTGGGGGCCGGCGCCTCGCTGGCCGCGGTCCGGGACGGGCGATCCGTGGACACCACGATGGGCTTCACGCCGCTCGAGGGGATCGTGATGGCGACCCGGAGCGGGAGCGTGGACCCCGGGCTGGTCGTCTGGCTGCTCGAGCACGCGGGCATGCCACCGGCGGAGCTGGCCTCCACGCTGGAGCACCGCTCGGGGCTGTTGGGCCTCGCCGGGACCGCGGACATGCGCGAGGTCCTCGCGGGCGCGGCGGCGGGCGATGCCGAGGCCCGGCTCGCGCTCGACGTCTACGTCCACCGGCTCCGGGCAGCGATCGCGGCTATGGCGGCGGCGATGGGCGGCATCGACGCGCTGCTGTTCACGGGCGGCGTTGGGGAGCGGTCGGCGGCGGTCCGGTCACTGGCAGCGGAGGGCCTCGGCTTCCTGGGCGTGGCGCTGGACCCCGCGCGCAACGAGGCTTCCGGGTCGGAGGACCGCGAGATCGGCGCGGACGGGGCGCGAGTCCGGACGCTGGTCGTGGCGGCGCGCGAGGACCTCGAGATCGCCCACGAGGTGCGCCAGGTGCTCGCGGGCTGATCGGCGCGCTGCCGGGTCCGGTCCCGCGGCCCCGGCCCCGGGCGTCAGTCGCCCTTCCGCTCGCGGACCACCAGCACGGAGCACGGGGCGTGGAGCAGCACGTTGCGCGCGACGCTGCCGAGGAACAGGCGCGCGAGACCCGTGTGGCCGCGCGTGCCCATCACGATCGTGCCGATTCCCCGTTCCGTGGCGAACCGGACGATCTCCGAGGCCGGATCGCCCTCGAGCACGATCGGGCGGGCATCGAGGCCGGCGTCGTCCAGCCGCCCGGCGGCCGTGTCGGCCTCCCGGCGGACCTCTTCGCGGGCCTCGTCCACCGACTTCGAGTACGAGGCCAGCACCTGGTCGTAGAGGCCGGGCGTGAAGCCGGCGGCGACGGGCACCGCGGTCTCGGCCACGGTGACCACGCTGACCGGGAGCCCGGCGAACATCGGCCACGCCGTGAGCACGGCCTCGGCCCCCCGGGCCGCCTTGGAGCCGTCGTCGGCGAACGCGATCGAGCCCAGCGTGCCGCCGCGGGCGACAAGCACCGGGCACGGCGCGTGGTCCACGACCTCGGACGCGGTGCTGCCCAGGACCATGGTCGCGATCGTGCCGTGGCCCCGGCTGCCGACCACGACCAGGTCGGCCGCCATCGCCTTCGCCTCGTCCACGATCGCGCTGGCGGGCCGGCCACGGAGCAGGAAGCCCTCGACGTTGACCCCGGGGCGCTTGAGCACGTGCTCGGCGCGCTCGACCGCCTCGCGGTGGTGCCGGGCGTCGACCTGCTCCTCGGTCTCGGGGGCGGCTGACTCGCCGACGGACGCCCAGGACATGGCGAGGACATCGACGTACGGCTGCTGCACGGACACGACGCGGATCACCGAGTCGTCGGGGAGGGGGAAGCCGGCCACGAGCTCCGTGGCACGGTCGCTGGATACCGAGCCGTCGACGGCGAGCAGGATGCGCATGGTGGACCTCCGATCCGAGTCAATCGTCGCGCTGCCGGGTGCGGGAAGGATCGGCCGAACGGCCCGAACGGCGCGGCCCGTTGCTACCGGGCGGCGAGGGCGTCCAGCAGGGCCGATTCCGAGGGCGTCGTGCCGAGGCCCAGCCGCTCCCCGAGCCGGGCGGCCAGCGGCGCCTCGAGGAACGTTGAGGCCAGCGCCCCGGCGTGCTCGGCCGCGAACACGGTCACGGGCGGGCCGTCCAGGATCACCCGTCCGGCGCGCATCACGATCACGCGCTGGAACGACTCCGCGACGAACCGCATGTCGTGGCTGATCGTGATCACCGTGCGGCCGGTCTCGCCCAGCGAGCCAACGATCCGCTGGATCCGCTCCACGCCACGGGCGTCCTGGCCGGTGGTCGGCTCGTCGAGCACCACGACCGGGGTCTCCATGGCCAGGATCGAGGCCAGCGCGAGCAGCTTCCGCCGCGAGTAGCCCAGGTCGTACGGGTTGGTCGCTGCCTCGCCCTCGAGGCCGACCGCCTCGAGCGCGGCCTGCACGGCGCGGTCCAGCTCCGCCCCGCGCCGTCCCAGGTTCCGGGCCCCGAACGCGACCTCGGACCGGACGCTGGCGGCGAAGATCTGGCGGTCGGGGTTCTGGAACGCGAGTCCGACCGTCCGTGCCAGCTCCGCGACGTGCACCCCCGCCGTGTCGCGGCCAAACAGCGTCACGCGCCCCTCGGTCGGGCGGAGGAGGCCGTTGAGCTGGCGCACGAGGGTCGACTTGCCCGATCCGTTCTGCCCGACGATGCCCACCCGCTCGCCCTCGCGGAGCTCGAGAGCCACGCCGGCCAGCGCGCGCGTCCCGTCCGGGTACACGAACCCGACGCCCTCGAGGCGAGCGACCGCGGTCACGGGACGGGCTCCACGGTGTCGGGATCGGCCGCGAGGCGGGCCGCCGCGACGGCGTCGACCACGGCCGAATCGAGGGCCACGCCGCGCACCGCGGCCGCGCGCCGGAGCCGCACCGCTGGCGGCGGCTCCACGCCCAGCTCCACGAGCCGATCGTCCGCGAGGACGTCCGCGGTAGCGCCGTGGACCACGACGCGCCCGTCCGCGACCAGCGCGCACGCGTCAGCGAGATCCGCGAGCAGCCAGGTCTTGTGCTCGACCACGACGATCGCGGTGGCGGTGGCCGCGGCCAGGCCCGCCAGCGCCTCGCCCACGAGCCGCGTGCCGGCCGGGTCGAGCTGGCTGGTGGGCTCGTCGAGGACGAGGACGGGGGGCCGCAGCGCCACCACGGACGCCAGCGCGACCAGCTGCGCCTGGCCGCCCGACAGCCGCATCGGGTCGCGCGGGCCGAGCGCCTCGATCCGCAGCGCCCCCAGCGCGTGCTCCACGCGGTCCGCGATCTCGTCGACCGCCAGGCCCAGGTTCCGCGGCCCGAAGGCGACCTCCTCGTACACCGTGGGAGCGGTCGCGGACAGCTGCGTGACCGGGTTCTGGAACAGGATGCCGGCCCGCTGCGCCATCTGGTGGGGGTTCGCATCCCGGGTGGACAGCCCGCCCAGCAGGACGTCGCCCTCCAGCCGTCCGCCGATGGCAGCCGGCGCGAGGCCCGCGGCCACCAGGCACAGGGTGGACTTGCCGGCCTCGTTGGGCCCGACGATCCCGAGGACCCGCCCGGCCGCCACCTCGAGGTTGACGCCGTCCAGGACCCAGCGACGCGTCCCGGCGTAGCCGTACCGAACGCCGTCCAGCAGCAGGGCGGGTGTCGGCGGCGCATCGTTCACGGCGTTCACGACGATCGCCTCGCTCACGGCAGCGGGAACCGCCCGGAGACCGACAGCCCGACCAGGACGACTGCGGCCAGGAACAGCCCCCAGCGCAGGGCGCGCTCCGCCGGGCGGTCGGGGAGCGGCCGGAGCGTGGTCCGGCGCCCGGGCGCGGAGAACGCCCGGGCTTCGAGCGCCATCGTCCGCTCCTCCACCTCGGACAGCGCGGACAGGACCATCGGCCCCGCCAGGGGAACGACGCCGCGCGCGCGACGCCAGACGGAGCCCTCGGTGTCCAGCCCGCGCGCCCGCTGCGCGTCCACGATCTCGCCGGCCCGCTCGATCATCCGCGGCACCGTCCGGATCGCCGACCCGATCACGAAGATCGTCCGCCGCCCGAGCCCGCGATGCTCGAGGTCGTCGAGCAGGTCGTCAATCGCCGTCGTCAGCGCGAGCAGCGCGACGCTCAGCGCGAACGCCACCACGCGCGCGGTCGCCTGGAGCGCCTCGGCGAGCCCGGTCCAGGTCGCCGACACCGGCCCCAGGGTGAGGATCCGGTCCGTGGCGCCCGGGTACAGGAACGTGTTGACCAGCAGGATCGAGATCACCAGCGGCAGCGTCGCGAGCAGGTACGGGCGCATCGCCCGCCCGAGCCGCGCGGCCAGCGCGATCGCGAGCACGATCGCGAGCATGCCCAGCGGCCCCGACCAGCCCCGCACGCCGAACGCGATGGCGGCGACGACGAAGGCGACGACGAGCTTGGTGGTCGGGTTCAGGCCCCGGAAGAAGCCGGTGGGGCGGCGCAGGACATAGTCCGGCAGCCGCCCCGTGCCCGGGTGGGTCGCGTCGGTCAGCGGATCACCAATTGGGGCTGGCGTCGGTCAGCTTGTCGCCGTTCGGGAACCGGGCAAGGAGCCGCGGTGACAGGCTCGACAGGATGATGAACACGACGAAGCTGGTGATGGTCTTGTCGATCGGGTCGGAGAACAGGCCCTGGCCGAGCGAGGCGCTCAGCACGTCCGCGCCGCCCTGCCGGAGGGCCGCCACGAGGACGTCCGTGCCGCTGCCGGTGACACCGCCGAAGACGTAGGCGGCGATCGGCGCGGAGACGAAGGCCGCGACAATGCCGGTGACGACCCCCGCGACGGCGACCCACAAGCCGGCGAGGTCGCGGCGGAGGTAGATGAACCCGGCAACGACGACGGCAGCCAGTGCCGCGATGACCAGCGCGCCCGTGTAGACCCAGTCCGGATACCCGCCGATGTTCGGGTCCGTGTAGGCGGGGTTTCCGTTGATGATCGGGAGCGCGAAGATGAGGACCAGCGCGGCGGCACCGACCGCCGCAACGAGGAGCTGCGACCCGCTCGCCGGGCGGCTCCGGTACACGCCCAGCTGGCCCCACAGGCCCGCGAGCAGGCCGATCACGCCGGCGGTGATCGCGAACGGCCCGATCGTGCCGCCGCCGATGCCCGGCGCGTATTGCCAGATGAGGTTGGTGAGGATGCCCGTCAGGGCGCCCGCGATCGGGCCGGCGAGCACGCCGACCAGGATGGTGCCGATCGAGTCGAGGTAGATCGGCAGCTTGAGCACCGTCTGCACGGTGTACCCGAGCACGATGTTGATGGCGATCGCCACGGGCATCAGCGTGATGACCCGCGTGCTGAACATGCCGCCCATGCGCACCTCCAGATCGCCGCAGCAGGGCGCGGCGAAACCTCCCGGCCCTTAGCGTGCCACGTCCGACCGGGCCGCCGCCAGCCCTCCCACGCGTTCCACCCAGCGGCGGAGGAACTCGGCGGCGTCCGCCTCCACGGCGACGTCCACGTTCGGCGGCCGGTGCCACAGCCCGCGCCAGTCCGCGATCGTCTGGCCGTCGGCCACGCCACCGCTCGCGTCCACGTCTACCGCGAGCGCCCTTGTGCGGACGAGGGACGGGTCCAGCGCGGCCGCGGTGGCCAGCGGGTCGTGGACGAAGGCGCCGTAGAAGCCGTCGTACGCGGCGTGGAACTCCATGTAGAAGCGGAGCGCGTCGGCGACGTACCGGACGATCGGGTTGGAGGCGACCGACCGCCGCTCGGGGGCGCCGGGCTCGCGCCCCGGGTCGAGGGTGTCGTCCGGGGTGCTGCCGGCGCGGCGGGCGAGCGCCACGACGTGGTCGGGGAGCATGCGCGCGGTCTCGGTCACGTCCAGGCCGAGGGCGAGCGGCCGAGGAATCGTGGCGTCCTGCTCCACGGCCGCGGCCCAGGCCGCCAGGCAGATCCGGGCGGCCTCGGGATCGCAGTGGATGTTCCACTCGGTCGTCGGGGTGGTGTTGCCAGGGACCCGGTAGGAGCCGCCCATCAGGACCCAGCGCCGGAGGAGCTTCGGCAGTGCGGGCTCGGCCAGGACGGCGATCGCGAGGTTGGTCAGGGGGCCGAGGGTGACGAGGGTGATCTCGCCCGGGCGGCGGCGCGCCTCCTCGGCGACCAGGGCCGGGGCGAACCGCTGCGACAGCGGCGCGGCGGGCTCCGGCAGCACCGCGTGCCCGATCCCGTGCGGCCCGTGCGTGTCCGGTGCGAGGTCCAACGGCCGGAGCAGCGGCTGCTCGCGCCCCAGCGCCACCTCCACGTCTGCCCGCCCGGCCAGCTCCAGCACGGCCCGCGTGTTGCGCTGGACGTCGGCCGCGGCCACGTTCCCGGACAGGCAGGTGACGGCGACCAGCTCCGCGTCCGGGCTGGCACAGGCGTACAGGATCGCGAGCGAGTCGTCGATGCCGGTGTCGACGTCGAGGATCAGGGGCGTCCGTGCGACCGTGCTCACGAGGCCGATGCTACTCGCCGCGGGTGCGAGGCCGTGCGCCGCCGGCCCCATGCCGCGGGCTGCGCGCCCGCGGGTCCTGGCGCGGGCCCACGCGCCGCCCAGCGGCTGAACCAGGCGCCGCTTGCCGGTTCCGTCCGCTGGGCGGCTGGTTCGTGCGCTCCGACGACCGCCGGTGCGTCATTCGCGCCGCCCAGCGGCCAGGATCGGACACCGGCGCACGGTAGCGCCGCTGGGCGGTTGGCGGCCGGGCGGTTGGCCGACGGAATGGCCGGGAGCCGC